>JAUPKQ010000026.1 GCA_030837345.1 Actinomycetota bacterium
CGACCGGCAGGAGGAGAGCCTTCTCGACCTCGCCGCCGACCCGGACCTCGACACCAGCCGGATCCGTACCCGTCTCACGCGCCTGCACACCCAACGTGCCGAACTCCAGCAAAGACTCACCGACACCGACAACCGGCTCCGGCAAGGCGCCGTCGTCCTCGAGCAGCAGCTCGCCCTCTTGGCATGCCCCGGCGACCTCTACCGCCACCTGACCGACCACGGCCGCCGCCTACTCAACCAAGCCGTCTTCGAGGAGATCCTCATCGACCACGACCCCGACCAGCAGGTCCTCACCCCCGGCCAGCGCTACCACCACGCGGTCAACGACCTGATCAACGCCGTCCGGCCGGTCCCCGACGCCGGGACCGCGCCCAAACCGGCCATAGGCGGCCCGACCGGCCAAAACACCAATGCGGCCCTACCCGCCCCCATCCTGTTGGATAGGGGTTTGAGTAAGGCCGCCATGGTGGAGCTGAGGGGATTCGAACCCCTGACCCCCTCCATGCCATGGAGGTGCGCTACCAACTGCGCTACAGCCCCGTTCCCGCCGCCTCGGCACTGGTCCGTTGCGGCTCGGAGAGCATACCGTGAAGGACGGCCTGACCTCCAAATCGGGCCTCCGGTGGCGCGCCGGACGTCCTCGATCAGCGCTCGGGGAAGACCGTGCCGTCGAGCGGACCGACGTTGTAGGCCGAGAGGATCCAGCCACCGGGACGGCGGTCCAGCCGGGACCAGTGGACGTTGGGGATCGGCGCCAGAAGGCGGGGTGACCAGCGCTCGATACCGATCAGACGCTGGATCGCGCCGCGGATCACTCCGCCGTGCGACGCGATGACCAGGACGTCGTCCGGGGTCGCCTCCGCGTGGGCGAGGATGGCGCGCTCCACCCGTATCGCCGCTTCGGTGCGGGTTTCTCCCCCTCCGGGCCGGATGTCCTCGCCCGCGCGCCAGGCGGCGAACTCCTCGGGCTCGACGGCGATGACGTCGTCATGGTTGAGGCCCTGCCAGCGACCCAGAGAGATCTCTCTCAGGGCGGGGTCGGTCGTCACGGAGAGTCCGAGACGGGTCCCCAGGGCGAGCGCCGTGTCGTGAGCCCGGCTGAGGTCGCTGCTGACGATCCGGCAGGACGCCGTGCCGATCACCCTGGCGAGCAGCTCGGCGGCCTCCTTGATCTGGACCTGCCCGACCGCGTCCAGGGGTACGTCCAGCTGCCCCTGGAAACGGCCGGAGGCGTTAGCCGCCGTCCGGCCGTGGCGCCAGAGCAGCAGACGAGCGGCACTCACGCGGGCGAGGAGTCGGTGGCGCCCCGCCGGACCTCTGCGGGGAGGTCGATCGGCGGGCAGTCGTGCCAGAGGCGTTCGAGCGCGTAGTACTGGCGTTCGTCGGTGTGCTGCACGTGAACGACGAGGTCACCGAAGTCGAGGAGGACCCAGCGGCCCTCCCTCTCGCCCTCCCTGCGCAGGGGTTTGACGGACAGACGGTGCAAGGACTCCTCGATGGAGTCCACGATGGCCCTCACCTGACGGTCGTTGGGTGCGGAGGCGAGCAGGAACACGTCAGTGATCACTAACTGGTCACTGACGTCCAGTGCCACGACGTCGGTAGCCAGTTTGTCCGCCGCAGCGAGGGCTGCTGCGGTCGCGAGTTCCCTGGCACGATCGGATGCGGTCAAGAGCTGTCCTTATGGTCGACGCGAAGTACCTCCACCTTCTCACGCGCCCCTGACCGCGTCAGGCCCTGTACCGGATCACGAGATCTCGCCGCTACCGAACGAGCCAGATCACGACGCCCGCCAGCAGCAGAAGGATCAACGCCGGCGCCCAGAACATGATGAACGAGAGGACTTTCCCCCGCCTCGGCTCGTCGAAGTCGCCGTACCCGATCTCGGAGTCCGCGGGAGCGGGGAGCATGAAGGGCTTCTCCATCTCGTCGGGCTGCCCGGAGCCGCCCTTCTTCCCCCGCTTCTTGCGCCCCTGCGACTCTGCCCGCAGGGCCTGGTTCTCCTCGGCCTTGCGCTGCTTGCGTCCTCCGCGTCCTCGGGAGGGGACGATCGTCGACGCGGGCAGGGCGGACTCCTGCCGGGGCTCACCACGGCTGGGAGGCGGAGGAGGCGGAGGAGGCGGGACAGGGGACGGCGGTGGCATGGGGGACGGCGGAGGAGGCGGAACGGGGGACGGCGGAGGCGTGGGCGTGGGAGACGGCGGCGGAGGCGGAGGCGGAGTGGGTGCGTTCCCGGAGCCATTGGGGCGCCCGCCGGTCCTCGCGTTGAGGAGTCCGGCGATCGCCGGATCCTCCGGCAGAGGAGTCCCCAGACGGGGACCGGCCGTGGCCTCGGCCCCCTCCTTCGGCGGCGTGGGTGGCAGCTTCGTGCCCTCCGCCGGAACCCATCCCGCACTGCCGAGATCACCTCGGACGACGACCCGGCGGGTCTTCCCGGGGTCTGGCTCGTCGTCAGCGCCAGCCTCGGACGACGCCTGTTTCGGGGCCACGGGCCGGGGCGGGGCCGGCGCGGGCGCAGGCGGCGCGATGTTCGCCTTGGCCGGTGCGATCCCGGTCCCGAAGGGGGCGCCGTCGGACCGCGCGGCGCCCGGCGTTCCCTCGGGCGCCGCGGTCTGGGCGCCTCCGGCGATGGGCCCGGGGCCGGGGGCCGTACCAGGCTCGACAGGGGCCGGGAGAACTCTGACGTCCTCGACGGGAGGAGTCCTGGCATCGGGAGGAGTGACCCGCAGAGAACGCGTCTCAGCGCTCGCGGACAACTCGTCGTCCGGACGACGTACCGGCACGGGAGGCCGGATGACGGGGATCGAGCCGGTTCTGGTCAGTTCCTCGGACGCCGGCGGCCGCAGCTCGGATCGGGAGCGCACCGGCGGTTCAGGCAGGGGGGACGGAGGCTCAGGGGCCAACGGGACGCCGAAAGCCGGAGGCTCCGGTGTGGTCGGTCCTCCGAACGTCATCGGGGAGTCGAACGACGTCTCGTACTTGGTGACGTGAGGAGCTTCGAAGCTCCCCCGGGGGGAGCCCTCGAACCCTCCACGGGGCGAGAGCGGCGGTGGCGCCGTCCATGAGGACTCGGTGGCAGGACGGGCGAAGGAGGGCAGCTCGAACCAGTCGTCGCCGTCCGCGGAATCCTGGACATCGGACAGAGGAGCACGGCGGTCGGACAGGGGGTCATCGAGTTCCGGTTCGGTCTCATAGGAGTCCGCGAGAGCGCTGTAGGGCGATTCGGAGGGGGCAGGGCCCGTGTCCCCGTACAGGGAGCGTGGACGGGGTTGATCCACCGAGGGGAACCACGAATCGGCGGCGGCAGGTGGCTCGGCGAGGCCCATCGGCTCGTCGACACGGTGGACCGGCGCGGGGCGATCGGTGGGGAGGGGGAAAGACATCGTCGCCGGATCCACGGGTGCGTCCGGCTCAGGGAAGGCAGGCTCAGGGAAGGCGGGCTCAGCGAAAGCCGGCCCGGGGAAGGCCTGTTCCGGGAAGGCCTGCTCGGGCTGGGACGCGGGATCGACGTGCGGGTGGAACCACAGCTCCTGATCCGCCGGACCGGAGGGGCCGGGCACCGCGCCGAAGCCCGGAACGGGGCCGGGCCCAGGGCCGGGCCCAGGGCCAGGCATGGAGTCGAAGCCTTGCGCGGGGCTGGGGCCCGGTACGGGAGCGGGAGGTCCAGAGGGCGACGACCGGCCGACGGGCCCCAGACGGGCTTGATCGCCCTGCCGGTGAGCGGTGAGCGGGGGGCGAAGAGCCGCTCCGAGAACGGGAGAGGCCGGCGAGACGGTGGGCGGGGTGACCGTGGTGCCCTCCGGCGACCCGAAGGGTGCCCACCCGTCGGGACCGACGACGTGGGGGCGAGGGTCGTCCGCCCGCACCAGTGGTCCGGACGGCGGGCCCGACGGCGGGCCGACCGGGAACCCTGGCTGCGGGGCCGAGGACCCGGATGAGTTCCCCTGAGACGGCGGCGCGGGGTGCGCCCATCGCTCGTCGGTGACTCCCACCGGTTCTCTCGCCTCCCGTTCGTGACGGTCGTCGGTCCCCCCGGATCCGGGGCGCCCGGCGGCCTGCGGCCGGTCCCCTCCGCCCGGTTCACCACGGGTGAATCGGACGTCAGGGGATTCGCCGAAGCTCATCGATCATTCACCCCGTCCACCTGACGGTACAGGTTGTGCTTGGCGATGTACTGAACGACGCCGTCCGGCACGAGGTACCAGACCGGCTCGCCCTTCGACACGCGGTTACGGCAGTCCGTGGAGGAGATCGCCATCGCCGGGACCTCCATCAGGCTGACGCGATCCTGCGGGAGCCCGTCGCCCGACAGGGCGTGCCCGGGACGGGTGACCCCGACGAAACGGGCGAGCGAGAAGATCTTCTCACTGTTCTTCCATCCGATGATCTGCTGGAGAGCGTCAGCGCCCGTGATGAAGAACAGTTCGGCGCCGGAACGCTGATCGTGCAGTTCCTGAAGGGTGTCGATCGTGTACGTCGGGCCGGGCCTGTCGATGTCGACCCTGCTGACGGTGAAACGGGGGTTGGAGGCCGTCGCGATCACAGTCATCAGGTATCGGTGCTCGGCCGGGGTGACCACCTGGTCCGACTTCTGCCAGGGGCGCCCGGTCGGCACGAAGACGACCTCGTCCAGATCGAACATGCTCGCCACCTCGCTCGCGGCCACGAGGTGCCCGTGGTGGATGGGGTCGAAGGTACCGCCCATCACCCCGAGGCGATACCCACCAGTACCCACCGGGAACCGCCCGATCAGCGGCGGTGACCGATGTGACGCATGACCCCGGCAGGCTCGTTGAGGATGATCCCCATCGTCGTCAAGCACGTCCTTTCGTCTCCGCCGGAGGCCCGGCGGCCCTGGTGGCGACGTCCTGGCCGCCGCCGTCACGAGGTAGGAACGCCACGCCCGGCCTTTCGGTCACGCCGGTACGCTGGCCCCCCAACGACACCCGCTCCCGTGAAGTCTGCCATGAGCCAGCTACCAGGAGCGACGGGGCGCGTGTCAGCAATCTCATGCCCCTTCGCGCCGGACGAGAAGGACGGACCCCACCGTGCGAGCAGCCGAAGCTCCGCTACTCAGCGTCGTCGTCCCCCTGTACGACGAGGAGGCCGTCTTACCGCTCTTCGCCGAGCGGGTGCGACCGGTCCTCGACGCGCTCGGCGAGAGCTACGAGGTGGTGGCCGTGGACGACGGGAGCAAGGACTCGACGCCCGTCCTCCTGCTGAAGGAGCACCGGAGCTGGCCGCAGCTACGTGTGATCAGGTTGCGGTCCAACTCCGGGCATCAGGCGGCCCTGTCCGCCGGCTTGTCCCGGGCGAGGGGACGCTGGATCGCCACCCTGGACGCTGATCTCCAGGATCCGCCCGAGATGATCCCCGAGATGCTCGCGGTCGCCCAGGAGAGCGAGGTCGACGTCGTCTACGGGGTCCGCGCCGACCGGAGCACCGACACGCTGTTCAAGCGGTGGACCGCCCGGGTCTACTACCGGATGATGCGGCGTCTGATGGCCGCGGACATCGCCGTGGACGCCGGGGACTTCCGCCTGATGAGCCGCGCGACCGTGGACGCCATCAACAGCCTCCCCGATCACCGCCAGGTGCTGCGGCTCGTCGTCCCCGCCCTGGGATTCCCCAGCGCGGAGGTCCCCTACCGGCGCGAGGCCAGGGCCGCCGGGACGACGAAATACCCGTTGTCGCGCATGGTGCGCCTGACTGTCGACAGTTTCACCGGCTTCTCGACCGCGCCTCTGCGCCTGGCGACCTGGTTCGGCCTCGGCGGGGCCGGTCTGACCGCCCTGCTGCTCGCCTACGCGCTGATCGCGTGGATCAGCGGCGACACGATCGCCGGGTGGGCCTCGACCTTCGTCGCCGTGGCCGCGGTCGGGACGGTGCAGTTACTGTGCGTCGGCCTGCTCGGCGAGTACGTCGGACGGCTCTACACCCAGATGCAGGGCCGTCCGTCGTACTTCATCGCCCACGACTCGCTGGGCGAGGACCCGCGGATGTGACTCGCCCCGGCCTGGCGGACGGTCAGAGCCGGGCGGACGATCAGGGCCGGGTCGCCCTCACCAGCAGGGACACGCCGGGGAGCCGTCCGACGGGCAGCCAGCGCTCCAGGGCGACGACGGCGTGGAGGGAGCGGTTGACCAGGGACGGCGGGTCGTCGAGATCGCTGCCGGCGCTGGTCCGGCGCCGCAGGGCGACGACGGGACGCAGCAGGACCATCCAGCTGCGGATGTCGTCGACGACGAAACCCGCCCCTTGAAGGAGTGCCAGGAGCCCGTCACGCTCGTAACGGCGCACGTGCCCGACCGCGACGTCGTGCTGCGACCACAGCCGCCTGTCGCACGGGACGGCCACGAGGAACGTCCCGCCCGGACGCAGCGCGTCGAAGATCCCGGTCGCGGCGGCCACGTCGTCGTCGAGGTGTTCCAGGACGTCGAACGCGACGACGAGGTCGAGTGACCCCGGGGCGAGCGGCAGACGGGTGGCGTCGGCGCGGAGCACCGGGATCCCCCGCTCCGCACAGACCCCGGCGCCCTCCGGACCGTACTCAAGGGCCGTCGCCCGCCAGCCGCGCGCCTGTAACACGCGGGTGTTACCACCCCCGGCGGCGCCGACGTCCAGGGCGGTGCCAGGCGTCAGGTCGTCGATCATCGAGGTGAGGAGGTGGCGCCGCTCGCGGTACCACCAGTGCCGGTCCTCGACCTCGGTCAGGCGCCGGACTTCCGTGCCTTCCATCCTCGTCGACCCGCCGTCAGTCGCGGATGTGGCCGTCGCCGACCACGATCCACTTGGTGGAGGTGAGCTCGCCCAGCCCCATCGGGCCACGGGCGTGCAGCTTCTGGGTCGAGATCCCGATCTCCGCGCCGAGACCGAACTGACCACCGTCGGTGAAGGCCGTCGAGGCGTTGACCATAACCGCGGCCGAGTCGACCTCGGCGGTGAACCGTTCGGCGGCCCGCAGCTCGCTCGTGCAGATCGCCTCGGTATGGCCGCTCGACCAGCGACGGATGTGGTCGATCGCGGCGTCGATCGAGTCCACGACGCCGACGGCGAGATCGGTGTCGAGATACTCGCGGGCCCAGTCGTCGTCGGTCGCGGGAGTGGACTCCAGCCCGGCGGCGGTCGCCGCCGCCGTCACCGTGGGGTCGGCGTGGAGCCGGACGCCCTTCGCGGCGAGCGCGGGGAGCACGACAGGCAGGAAGGCCGCCGCGATGTCGCGGTGCACGAGCAGGGTCTCGGCGGCGTTGCACACGCTGACCCGGCGGGTCTTGGCGTTGAGGATGATGGCGACAGCCTGGTCGATGTCGGCGGAGGCGTCGACGTACACGTGGCAGTTGCCCACGCCGGTCTCGATCACCGGGACCGTCGAGTTCTCGACGACGGTTCGGATCAGGCCCGCTCCCCCGCGCGGGACGAGCAGGTCGACCAGGCCCCGGGCCCGCATCAGGTGCCGGACGCCGTCGCGGCCGTGCTCGTCGATCGAGCTGACGGCGTCGGCCGGGAACCCAGCTGTCTGAAGGGCCTCGCGGATCACCTCAACGATCACGGTGTTGGACGCGGCGGCCGCGCTCCCCCCGCGCAGCACGGCGGCGTTGCCGCTCTTCAGGGCGAGGACGGCGGCGTCGACGGTGACGTTCGGGCGGGCCTCGTAGACCATGCCGACGACCCCCATCGGGACGCGCCGCTCGGTGAGGCGCAGGCCGTTCGCGAGGGTACCGCCGCGGACGATCTCCCCGACCGGGTCGGGCAGGGCCGCGACCTCGCGGACGGCGTCGGCGACGGCCGCCACCCGGGCGGGGTCGAGGCGCAGCCTGTCGAGCAGGCCCGCGGTCAGGCCACGGGCCTCGCCACGGGAAAGGTCCTCGGCGTTGGCGGCGACGATGCGATCGGTCGAGGCGACGAGGGCGTCGGCGATGGCGAGGAGCGCGGCGTCCTTGCGGGAGCGTGGAGCGGTCGCCAGGGCCCGGGAGGCCACCTGGGCCCGGCGACAGGTGTCGAGAACAGCCTCGCGCACGGGATCCGAGGGATTCGCCGCGCCCGGGGAGGGGTCGGCGGGCAGTCCGGCGGTCGTCGTCATGCGTTCAGCCTAGAGCCTGCGGCGGACCGGTCAGGCCTCGTCGTTCTCCATGCGGCGGATCTCGCCGAGGACGCCGATCGACATCGTCGGAGCGTCGTCCCACCGGCGCCGGGCGGTCCGCTTGTCGACCACCTCGACGCCGACGACCTTCCAGCGAGGCAGCTGCGCCGAGTCCTGGTGCTCGGACCACAGGCGCAGGGCCTGGGCCACCGCACCCTCGATGTCCATCGATTCGTCCCAGTAGCGCACCTCCGCCCGGGTGCTGGCGTAGCCGGCGCTCACGAGGAACGGCTGCTCGAGGCTGAGACGCTGCAAAGCCTCGTACACCGAGTCCGGCGGAACGCGTTCGCCGCTCACCGTGACGGTCACGAACCACAGCGCCGGCTCGTCCTGTTTGGCCGGTTTGCGGCGTCGTGAGGAGCCAAAGTTGATTCCCCGCAGCGGGGTGAGCGTTGCGAGGTAGTCGTCGTCAGGGCCTTTAGGCACGCCCCCAGTGGAACAGGTCCAGGGCCCGTCCGTCATCTCTTTCTCCGATATCGTGCCGTTATCTCTTCATCATGACTCGTAACGCGAGACATATTTCACGTAGCGGCGTCGCGGATGAGTACGAGATCGTCCCGATGGACCACTTCGCGCTGGTACGCGGCTCCCAGCTCACGTGCAAGATCGCGGGTGGAACGACCGAGCAGGGCGGGCAACTCCTTCGCGTCGAAGTTGACCAGCCCCCGGGCGACGACCTTTCCCCGCAGGTCGACGAGATCCACAGGATCTCCCGCCGAGAATCGGCCCTCGACCCGGGTGACACCGGCCGGCAACAATGACATCCGCCGGTCGACGACGGCGGCGACCGCCCCGTCGTCCAGCACGAGGCGGCCCGCGGCCCGCGCCGCGTGGGCCAGCCAGAGCAGGCGGCTGCTCTTGCGGCGCCCCCGTGGGGTGAACCAGGTGCCGACGTCCTCCCCGGCGAGCCCCGCCCCCGCGAGGGCGGCCGACGTCAGCAGCGTCGGGATACCGGCCGTCGTCGCGATCCCGGCGGCGTCCACCTTGGTCACCATGCCGCCGGTCCCGACCCCGGCCGTGCCCGCGGATCCGATCCGCACCCCCTCCAGGTGCTCCGGGCCGCGCACGAGGGCGATCCGCCGGGCCCCCGGCCTGCTGGGAGGGCCGTCGAAGAGCGCCTCGACGTCCGACAGGAGCACCAGGGCGTCGGCGTTGACCAGGTGTGCGACGAGGGCCGCCAGCCTGTCGTTGTCGCCGAACCGGATCTCGTGGGTGGCGACCGTGTCGTTCTCGTTGACGACCGGGACGACGCCGAGCCCGAGAAGACGGTCGAGGGTGCGCCGCGCGTTCGCGTAGTGGGTGCGGCGGACGACGTCCTCGGCCGTCAGCAGGACCTGCCCGACGGTGAGCCCGTGCCTCGCGAACGACTCGGCGTACCGGGCGACGAGCAGCCCCTGCCCGACGCTCGCCGCCGCCTGCTGAGTGGCGAGATCCTTGGGCCGCCGGGTGAGACCGAGAGGGCACAGCCCGGCCGCGATCGCCCCGGACGAGACGAGCACGACCTCGCGTCCGTCGGTCCGGCGCTTGGCCAGCACCTCGACGAGGGCGTCCAGACGATCGGCGTCGATGCCGCCCTCCGTCGTCGTCAGCGACGACGAGCCGACCTTCACGACGACCCGGGGAGCGTTCGCCAGATGCGAGCGGGCCAGGTCGCGCCTCGGGCTCACTAGTCGTCCTCCCTGCTGTTCGGGGAACCTCCGTCCGGGGACCCGTCGCCGTCCGGGGCGCCGGCGTCGGGGACGTCCGCGGGGTCGGTCCACACGCCCGCCTCCCGCTCGCCCGCCAGCTCCGCCCTCGCCTCGCGGCGGGCGACGCGCCGGTCCTCGTACTGTTCGCGGCGCTCGTCCCGCGAGAGACGGCCCGTGCCCTCCAGCCGGACGTCGGAGCCGCGGGGCCCGCTCGCGGGCGCCGGGCCAGCGATCAGCGTGGGTTCCCAGTCGAAGACGACACCGCTGGAGTCGTCACCGATGACCACCTCGGCCCCTGCGACCGCCCCCGCCTCGAAGAGCGACTCCTCGACCCCGAGCCTGGCGAGCCGGTCGGCGAGGTAGCCCACGGCCTCGTCGTTGGAGAAGTCGGTCTGGCGGACCCACCGCTCCGGCTTCTCACCACGGACCCGGAAGCGCTCGCCGTCCGGAGTGCGCTCGCGCCGCACCGTGAAACCGCTGTCGTCGACGGCCCTCGGGCGGATCACCGTGCGCGTCACGGAGGCGGCGGGCAGGTCGGCCCTCGCCTTGGCGACCACCCGGGCCATCGCGAACGACAGCTCACGCAGCCCTTCGTGGCTCGCCGACGACACGAGGTGGACGTCGAGACCTCGGGCGCGCAGATCGGGCAGGACGAGCTCGGCGAGCTCCCGCGCCTCCGGGACGTCGGTCTTGTGCAGGACGACGATGCGCGGCCGGTCCAGCAGGGGGAGCGTTCCCTCATCGACCTGGTAGGCGGCGAGCTCGGCCTCGATGACGTCGAGGTCGCTCATCGGGTCCCGGTCGGGTTCGAGGGTCGCGCAGTCGATGACGTGCACGAGTGCCGTGCACCGTTCGACGTGCCGCAGGAACTCCAGCCCGAGCCCCCGGCCCTCGCTCGCGCCGGGGATGAGCCCGGGGACGTCGGCGACGGTGTACCGCACGTCACCCGCGTCGACGACCCCCAGGTTCGGGACGAGGGTCGTGAACGGGTAGTCGGCGATCTTCGGTCTGGCCGCGGAGAGCGCGGCGACGAGGCTGGACTTGCCCGCGCTCGGGTAGCCGACGAGGGCGACGTCCGCCACCGTCTTGATCTCCAGGAGGACGTCGAGCTTCACACCGCCCTCCCCGAGGAGCGCGAAGCCCGGCGCCTTGCGGCGGGTCGACGCGAGCGCCGCGTTGCCGAGGCCGCCCCGGCCACCGGGGGCCGCGACGAACCGGGTCCCGGCGCCGACGAGGTCGGCGATGACCCTTCCGCCGGGAGTCTTGACGACGGTCCCGTCGGGCACGGCCAGGATGAGGTCGGCGCCGGAGCTGCCGCTGCGGTTCGAGCCCTGCCCCGGCTTGCCGGAGGCCGCCCGCCGGTGCGGCGAGTGGTGGTAGTCGAGGAGGGTGGTCGTCTGGGGATCGACCTCCAGGATGACGTCCCCGCCGTTGCCGCCGTTGCCGCCGTCGGGACCGCCGAGGGGCTTGAACTTCTCGCGGTGGATCGACGCGCATCCGTTCCCGCCGTCGCCCCCCGCGAGGTGGAGGAGCACTCGATCGACGAACGAGGTCACGTCATCTCCTGTGATCGTGAATTGCCAGGACAGACGAAGAGGGCGGGCCGGTGACCGGCCCGCCCTCTTCGGTACTACGAGATGCTGGGAGCGAGCCTCACTCGCCCACCGGCACGACCACGTTGATCACGCGGCGGCCACGCTTCTGACCGAACTGCACCGCGCCCGCCTCGAGGGCGAACAGGGTGTCGTCGTTGCCGCGACCGACGTTGGCGCCGGGGTGGAAGTGGGTCCCGCGCTGACGGACGATGATCTCGCCCGCGTTGACGACCTGCCCGCCGAAGCGCTTGACGCCGAGACGCTGTGCGTTCGAGTCCCGCCCGTTACGGGAGGAGCTGGCGCCCTTCTTGTGTGCCATGAGTCGTAAGCCTGCCTTTGCTGTCCGGGCCGCGCAGCCGCTACTTGGTGATGTCGGTGACCTTGAGGCGGGTCAGCTTCGAACGGTGACCCTGACGCTTGCGGTAGCCGGTCTTGTTCTTGAACTTGAGGATCCGGATCTTCGGCCCCTTCGTGGCGTCGACGATCTCGGCGGTGACCTTCACCTTGGCGAGGGCGTCACCCTCGCTCGTCACGGTCTGGCCGTCGACGAGCAGCAGGGGCTGGAGCTCGACGGTCGCCCCCGGGTCACCGGCGAGGCGGTCGACGGTGATGACGTCGCCCACGGACACCTTTTCTTGACGGCCGCCGGCGCGGACGATCGCGTACACCACGGGGACACTCACTCTCTACCTCGGTCCGGTTGTTCGCACTCTTGGCCGGCTGCTCACTGCTGCTGAACAGCGGCTGCACCTGCGTAGCGCACACAACGAGGCGCACCAAGCGGCGCACCGAGAGTACACGCTACGGAGCCACGGCTCGGCAGGTCAAATCGGCCACCGTTCGAGCCTCCAGGCCGCATCCCAGAACATCCATTCATACCGGACCGAACGCTCGAAGACCCCCACCATCCGGGCCCGGACCGCGGGTCCGGCGACGGCCGCGCACCGGTCCGTCTCGGCGATCAACCAGGCTGTGGCGTCGGCGAAGTCCGGGTCGGCGTACGTGTCGATCCAGCGCCGGTAGGGGTGTTCCCCGGTGAGGCCCGCGTGGAGGCGGGTCCCGACGTCCGCGTATACCCAGAAACAGGGCAGGACGGCGGCCGCCAACTCGGCGTACCCGCCGTTCCCGGCGACCGCGGACAGATGATCGAGGTAACCGACCGTGGTCGGGGAGGCATCGTCGTCGGTCGGGGGATCCCCGCGTCCGGCCAGCCAGTCCTCGTGGAGGGCGGTCTCGACGACGAGGGCGTTCCGGGCGCTCTCCAGCCACCACAGCTGTGTCTTCGGGGTAGGGGCGAGCTCCGAGCAGCGGGCGAGCGCCCGGGAGTACCCGCGCAGGTACAGGGCGTCCTGCCGCAGGTAGTAGGTGAAGCGGTCGTCGGACAGCGTCCCGTCGGCGAGGGCCCGCAGGAACGGGAGATCGTCGATCGCGGCCCGGGCGCCCGCCGTCCGGTCCCACACCCGCGCCGTGAAGGAGGCCTCCCGCGCGGGCTGGGGGAACCGGGGCCCGGGGGGCCCCCAGAGCTCGTGGAAGTGGTGGACGGGACCGTGCCCGGTACCCACCCGGAGGCGGTCCGCGTCGCGGATGGCGCCGGTGAGCCAGGTCTTGGCGGCGGGCGCGACGTCCGCCCACGTCGCGTAGCGGGGCCGGAGGGCCGCGAGGGCGCTCGACAGGGTGCAGCCCGTGCCGTGGGTGTGTCGTGTCGGAAGTCGTTCCCCGGGGAGTTCGAGGACCCGGGCCGTGCCCGGCGGGCCCGGTTCGACCAGGGCGTCCGGGCAGAGGGAGCCGTCGAGGTGGCCGCCCTTGACGAGGACCGCGACCGACGACCGGACGGCGAGGTCCCGGCCGGCGTCGAGTGCCTCCGGCCAGGACCGGGGCGTGTCCGTACCGGCGAGCACGGCCAGTTCGGGGAGGTTCGGGGTGACGAGGTCGGCCAGGGGCAGGAGCTCGTCGCGGAGGGCCTCGACGGCGTCCGGGGCGAGCAGGCGGTCCCCCGACGTCGCGACCATCACGGGGTCGAGGACGACGACGGGCGGCCGGTGGACGCGCAACCAGGCCGCGACGGCGTGGATGACGTTCGCGTCCGCCAGCATACCGATCTTGACGGTGTCGATCCCGACGTCGTCGGAGAGGGCTTCGAGCTGAGCGGTGAGGAACTCCGCCGGGGGCACGTGGACGCCGGTGACCGCGCGGGTGTTCTGGGCGGTGAGCGAGGTGATCGCCGCCATCCCGTAGGCGCCGAGGGCGCTGAAGGTCTTCAGGTCCGCCTGGATGCCCGCGCCGCCGCTCGGGTCGCTTCCCGCGATGGAGAGCGCCCGGACGATCGTCCCGGGAGCGACCTGGTTCCCGGGGACGACCTGGTTCCCGGGGACGACCTGGTTCCCGGGGACGACCGGGTTCCCGGGGACGACCGGGTTCCCGGGGGTCACCGGGAACCCGCCGGCGCGAGGGCCCAGGCGCCGGCGAGTTCGCGGACGGCTTCCTCCGGGTCGGGCGCGAGGCTGACGGCCGAGACGACGGCGACACCGGCGAGCCCGGCGGAACGCATCCAGGCGGCGTCCTGGGCGCCGAGCCCGCCGATCCCGACGCACGGCAGGGAGGTGGCCGCGGCGAGGGCCGCCGCGCCGTCCTCGCCGACCGGGGTGGGGGCGTCGGGTTTGGTCGAGGTGGCGCGCACGGGAGAGATCCCGAGGTAGTCGAGGGTCCCGGAGGGCAAGGCCGAGGCCTCGGCGACCTCGTCGAGGGTTCCGACCGAGAGCCCGAGCACGGCCTGCGGGCCGAGGACCGCCCGAGCGGCGGAGGGCGGGAGGTCGTCCTGCCCGATGTGGGCGCCGTGGACGGGCAGGCCGGCGAGCCGGGCCGCGTGGGCGACGTCGACCCGGTCGTTGACGAGCAGGTCGATGTCCGCGTGGACGTCGGCGAGCGCCTGCGCGACGAGGGCGACGAGGTGGTAGAGGTCGCGGCCCCCGGCGTGCTTGTCGCGGACCTGGAGGGTCCGGGCTCCCCCGGCGGCGGCGGCACGGGCGAGGCCGGGCAGGTCGAGTCCGGCGGCGAGGGTCCCCGCGTCGAGGACGACGTAGGTGGCGAGCCGGTCGCGGGACGTCATGAGATCCTCACCCGGTCGGCGAGGGCGGTGCCGTCGAGGGTCGCGAGCGCGTCGATCAGCCCGACGGCGAAGCTGCCGGGGCCGTGCGCGGCGGGGACGGCGATCTCGGCGGCCGCCCCGATCCAGGCGGACGCCGTGAGAGCGGCGAGCAGGGCGTCGTCCGTCACGGCCGCGCAGGCCGCGACGAGGGCGCCGAGGGCGCAGCCGGTGCCGGTCACGCGGGTGAGCAGAGGATCTCCCCCGGTGAGCGTCGCGACGCGGGAACCGTCCGTCACGACGTCCCGCTCCCCGCTGACGGCGACGGCGCCCACCCCGGCGGTGACCAGGCTCCGGGCTGCGGGCAGGGCTTCCCCGGCGGTGGACGTGCTGTCGACGCCGCGGCCCCCCGCGCCGTCCCCGGCCAGGGCGATGATCTCGCTGGCGTTGCCGCGGACGACCGTCGGACGGCGGGCGGCGAGGTCCTTCGCGAGCGAGGTCCGGATCGGCAGGGCTCCGACGGCGACGGGGTCGAGGACCCAGGGCGTCCCGGCGTCCGTCGCGGCGGTGACGGCCTCGACGGCGGCGGCGCGCTGTTCGGGGGTGGGGGTGCCGAGGTTGACGAGGAGAGCCGACGCGACGGCCGCGAACGGTCCCGCCTCGCCGGTGATGTCGACCATCGCCGGGGCCGCCCCGGCCGCGAGCAGCACGTTGGCGGTGAAACCGGTGACGACGGAGTTGGTGATGCACTGGACGAGCGGCGCGCGCAGTCGGACAGCCTCGACGACGGCGACAACGGCGTCGGTGTCCGGTACGGCCGGAACGCCCGCCTGTTCGGGGACGCGTACGTGAGCACTCATGATGAGTGACAATCCCTTCGCTAGAACGACCTAGATCAGGTTCGACGGGTGTTCTCTCAGCTCGCGGTGGCGAGCACCCCGTGTCACGAGGGTCAATCTACTTGCTGCGGGATCGGGCGTACGGGCCGGGGACGGACACACCGTGTGCAACCGCTGTCGCGATCGCGACAGCGGTTGCACACGGTGATGCGGTGCGGGTCCCCCGGATCAGGAACCGGCGGCAAGGGTGGGGACGTCGCCGTCCCCGGTGCCGGCGGGCGAGGCCGATGAGGCAGCCCCCCGGCCACGGCGGCGGCGGGCCCGCCCGGCCGGCGGCGGTTCCTCAGCCACCGGGACCGGATCGGCGGCCACCTGGGACTCTGAGGCCACCTGGGACACCACGTCCGGCGCGGCGGGTGCCGCCGTGCCCGGCGTCGTCCCGGTCGCGGATCCGCCGGAACCGGAGGAGCTAGAGGAACTGGACGAGTTCGAGGAGTTCGGCTGGCCGCCGCGCCCCCGTCCGCCGACGTCGGACTGCTGGCGCTTCTCGACCGGCTCGTCGTAGAGGATCACGCCGCGTCCGTTGCAGTGCTCACAGGTCTCGCTGAAGACCTCCAGCAGCCCGGAACCGACCCGTTTGCGCGTCATCTGGACGAGGCCGAGCGAGGTGACCTCCGCGACCTGGTGCTTCGTGCGGTCACGGCCGAGGCATTCCAGGAGGCGCCGCAGCACGAGGTCACGGTTGGACTCGAGCACCATGTCGATGAAGTCGACGACGATGATCCCGCCGATGTCCCGCAGGCGCAGCTGCCGGACGATCTCCTCGGCGGCCTCGAGGTTGTTCTTGGTGACGGTCTCCTCAAGGTTGCCGCCCGCCCCGGTGAACTTGCCGGTGTTGACGTCGACGACCGTCATCGCCTCGGTGCGGTCGATGACGAGCGATCCGCCTGAGGGCAGCCACACCTTGCGTTCGAGTCCCTTGCCGAGCTGCTCGTCGATGCGGAACGCCGCGAAGACGTCACCGTCGCCGTCCCAGCGTTCGAGCCGCTCGACGAGGTCGGGGGCGACGTACGCGAGGTACCCCTGGAGGGTGTCCCACGTGTCCCCGCCGGAGATCACCAGACGCGCGAAGTCCTCGTTGAAGATGTCACGGACGACCCGGATCGCCAGATCCGGCTCACCGTAGAGAAGCGCCGGCGAGTTGACGGCCTTGGCCTTGCGGGAGATGTCCTCCCAGTGGGCCTGCAGGCGGGAGACGTCACGCTCCAGCTCAGCCTCGCTGGCCCCCTCCGCGGCCGTCCGCACGATCACACCCGCGTCCTCGGGAACGACCTGGCGCAGCGCCTTCTTCAGGCGGGCCCGCTCGGTGTCGGGCAGCTTGCGGGAGATCCCGGTCATCGACCCGTCGGGGACGTAGACCAGGTAGCGGCCGGGCAGGCTGATCTGGCTGGTCAGCCGGGCGCCCTTGTGCCCGATCGGATCCTTGGTCACCTGCACGAGCACCGACTCCCCCGACTTCAGGGCGTGCTCGATGCGCTTCGGCTGGCCCTCCAGCCCGGCCGCGTCCCAGTTGACCTCCCCCGCGTACAGGACGGCGTTGCGGCCCTTGCCGATGTCGACGAACGCCGCCTCCATGCTCGGGAGCACGTTCTGCACCCGGCCGAGGTACACGTTGCCGACCATCGAGGTCTGGGTGCGGCGGGCGACGTAGTGCTCGACGAGGACGCCGTCCTCAAGGACACCGATCTGCGTCCGGCCGTCGCGCTCGCGGACGACCATGACACGGTCGACGCTCTCGCGGCGGGCGAGGAACTCCGCCTCCGTGATCACCGGACGGCGGCGGCCTGCCTCCCGCCCCTCGCGGCGGCGCTGCTTCTTGGCCTCCAGCCGGGTCGACCCTTTGAGCCCGGTGACGTCGTTGCTGGCCGACCGGCGTGCCTCACGGACCTTGACCACGGTGTTCGGCGGGTCGTCGGGAGCCGGTTCGGTGTCACCGGCACCACCCCGGCGACGGCGGCGGCGACGGCGGCGGCTACCGGTCGCGGTGTCCTCGGCCTCGGCGTCGCCGGCCTCGTCCTCGACCTCTTCCTCGGTCTCGTCCTCGGCCTCGGCGTCGTCGCCGTCCTCGATGTCGTCGTCACCACGGGCGCGACCGCGTCGTCCGCGTCCACCCCGGCGGCGACGACGGCGGCGTCCCGGCTCGCCGAGGTCGTCGCCGGCCTCGTCGTCCTCGTCCGTCCCGTCGGCGTCGATCTCGGTGACGGTGGCGTCGAGCGGCTCGTCGGCCTGTTCGTCGGCCGGTCCGGACGCGGGGGGTCCGGCGGTGCCGTCCTCGTCGTCCACGATCTTCGGCGGACCGGCGGGCCGGGACGCCGCGCGGCGGCGGCGCGGCGCGGCGGCCGTCGGGTCCGGGGGCTGGAACAGGGGCATCGCGATCACGGGAGCGGTCACGGCGCGGGTCGGCCCGGCGACGGGTTCCGGCTCGGGTTCGGGTTCGACCACGACCGTGGGGACGGGCTCAACCGCGGCCTCGGCCGGGGCCGTGACCTCGGGCTCCGGGGCGGCCGGGACCTCGGCGACCGCGGGAGGCTCGGCCGGTGCCGACGTGACGGCCTTACGGGCCCGGCGCCGACGCGGCGCGGGGGCCTCGGCGACCGTCTCGGCGACGACGGGCCCGGCGGGGGCGTCAGATC
>JAUPKQ010000189.1 GCA_030837345.1 Actinomycetota bacterium
ATGGCACGGGTTCTCGGCTTCTCGACGGCGGGCGAAGCTCTCGACGCCGCGGTGAGCCCGAAGGGCTACCGGCTCCTCCACAAGATCCCTCGCCTGCCCGGCGCGATCGTCGAACGGCTCGTCGACCACTTCGGCGATCTCCAGAAGCTCCTGGCGGCCAATCTCGACGACCTGATGACTGTCGAGGGCGTCGGCGAGCAGCGCGCCCGCGCCGTCCGCGAGGGCCTCTCGCGCCTCGCCGAGTCGAGCATCCTCGAACGGTACGTCTGACGCGGACACGTCCGTCCCGGGGCTTGCCCACACCTTCCCACTCCGTCTAGTCTGTCCAGACAGAACAAGTCAACTGGCGGTGGCGATGGCTGAGTGGCAGGTACAAGAGGCGAAACAACGGTTCAGCGAGCTGCTTCGACGGGCTCACGAGGACGGTCCTCAGCCCATCACCCGTCACGGGGAGGAGGTTGCCGTGGTAGTAGACATTGCCTGGTTCCGGGAGGTGACCGCGGATTCAGCGGACTTCGCCGTCTTCCTCAGCGAGATGCCTCACGTCGAGGGCCTGGCAGAAGAGTTCGATGCCGCACGCGCAGCGGATGACCTCGATCGTGCCCTCCCCACGTCCCTGTTCGAGCCGGCCACCGGCCAATGACCTACCTCCTCGACACGAACATCATCAGTGAATGTCAACGTCGTCACCCTGACCCGGGCGTCGTCGAGTGGCTGCGATCGACTCCCGGGCATCACCTCTTCCTCAGCGTCCTGGTCGTGGGTGAGCTGCGGCGCGGTGTGGAGGCGCTGCGCCGCCGTGACCCGGTCGGGGCCGAAGCCCCCCGCCTGTGGCTGCGGGACCTGGTGACGACCTTCAGCGACCGGCTCCTTCCGGTCAGCGCCGCCGTCGCCGAGGAGTGGGGGCGGCTCGGCATCCCCGACCGGCTTCCCGCCGTCGACTCCCTCATCGCCGCCACGGCCCGCGTTCACGGTCTCACCGTCGTGACACGCAACGTCAAAGACTTCGAGCGGGCTGGCGTCCCTCTCCTCAACCCGTTCCGATCCTGAGGCCCGCCCTCAGCCCAGGCCTTTCCCCGCCGACGTGGCCTTCCCGCTGCCGTCGGCCCCACCGCATGCGACGATTCCGTCGATGCCCGCACATCTCTTGCACGATCCGGTTCTGGGTTGGTACGACGTCCACGCACGTGACCTGCCCTGGCGCGACCCCGGGTGCAGCCCCTGGGGAGTCCTCGTCAGCGAGGTCATGCTCCAGCAGACCCCCGTCTCCCGGGTTCTTCCGGCATGGCGGGCATGGCTCGACCGTTGGCCGCGCCCGGCCTCGCTCGCCGAGGACTCCCCGGGGGAGGCGATCCGCCTGTGGGGGCGTCTCGGCTACCCGCGCCGCGCCGTCCGCCTGCACGAGACCTCCCGGGCCGTCGTCGAACGGCATGCGGGCGAGGTTCCTTCCGACCACGCCGCCCTGCTGGCTCTTCCTGGCGTCGGCGCCTACACGGCCGCGGCTGTCGCGTCGTTCGCCTTCGGGCAACGGCACGCCGTCGTGGACACGAACGTGCGACGGGTCCTCGCCCGGGCCGTCACCGGGGACGAGTACCCGGCGCCCTCCCTCACCGCGGTCGAGTCGCGGCTGGCGGCATCCCTCCTCCCGGACGACGCCCCCGTCGCGGCGCGCTGGGCCGTCGCCGTCATGGAGCTCGGGGCCCTCGTCTGCACCGCCAGATCCCCCCGGTGCGAGACTTGCCCGCTCCTCGACCAGTGTCGTTGGCGGCTGGACGGCGCCCCGGCCCACACCGGTCCCCCGCGCCGGGGCCAGACCTATGCGGGCACCGACCGCTACGTGCGTGGCCTGATCCTCGCCGCCCTGCGCGCCGCGACATCGCCCCTGCCGCACGAGGCCATCGTCGCGGCGGCACCGGACACCCTCCTGCGCGACCCCGGCCAGCGCGACCGCTGCCTCGACGGTCTCGTCGCCGACGGACTCGTCGAGCCCCTCGCCCAAGGGGACTACTGCCTCCCCCGGAGAACAGCAGCTACTCTCACAGAGTGAGCATCAAGTTACGCTCGGTGTTCGTCGTGCTGGTGGCGGCTGGCACCGCGCTCCTGGCGGCGAACCCCGCCGCCGCCGCTCCGGCCCCACGGTCGCCCCTCGACGCCCTGCCCGCGGGACGGCCGCCACTGTCGGTCCCCTACGCCCTCGGGATGACCGTCTACTACCGGGGACACCGCACCAGCCTCAATCCCCTGTACGACAAGCTCTGGGGGCGCCCTCACACCCCCCGGACGACTGACAGGCCGAGGATCGTCATAGGTGGGGGCGGGTACGCCTGGGCACAACTCAGCATCGCCGCGACCGACATGGCCAATGTCGTCGGGAGGATCTCCCCCTCGGGCCGGTGGAAGCAATTCCATGTCTCGACGGGCGACGCGTCGCGGGTGTCCGTGACGACGGCCCCTCTCGTGGCGGTCCCGGAGGACGGCCTCCTCCTGCGGACCGACGGGCGGAAGGTCGCGTCCTTCACGGGGAACCTGAACACCTCCTACAACTTCTTCGAGTCCTCCGCCGCCGGGAGGTACGTCGTCGTCCACCGGCACCCGAACGCGCCGGGGGCGCCCGACATGGGGATGTGGCTGTGGTCGCCATCCGTCAAGCCGTTCCAGCTGCCCGACGGCTACCGCGCCCTCGGCCGACTCGGAGCAGGCTGGCTGGGAGCCCCCGCCGGAACCACCCCGGGCGCCAGATGCTGGCACGTCGCCCCCGCCTCCGCGCCGCTGAAGACCCGTCCGGGAACGCTCTGCTCGATGACCCTCCCCCTGGTGTCAGCGGACGGCGCGAAGGCCGTCGTCGTCCAGGGCGGACGCGTGCGGGTGCTCGACACCGTCACCGGCGCCCAGATCCGGGCGGCCCGGATCCCCGCCCTCAGCGGCTGGAGCTTCTGGACGACCCCCTACCGCTACCTGATCCCGGCCGCGTGGGAGTCGGCGGACAGCTACCTCGTCACCGCCCGCGACGACAAGGTGATCGCCCTGCTGCGGTGCTCCATCAGCACCGGACGGTGCGAACGCGCCGTCCGCGCGGTGACGCGGCCCGGCATCGACATCGTCGTCACCGAGAGAGGCTTCGAAGACGTCGTGTACTGACCTCATCGGTCACGCGTCAGAGCTCCGATCGAGCCTCCGGGCGGTACCGCTTCCCGCTCCGGCACTCCCCTCACTACTCTCCCAGAGTGACTCTTCAACTACGCACGGTACTTGTCATTCTCGTTGCGACCCTCGCCGCGCTCAGTCCGGCCGCCACGGCCAACGCGGCCGCCCCTGCCGCCTCAACCCCCCGGTCCCCCCTGGACGCCCTGCCCGCGGGACGCCCGCCACTCTCGGTTCCCTACGCCCTCGGGATGACCGTCTACTACCGGGGACACCGCACCAGCCTCAATCCCCTGTACGACAAGACCTGGGGGCGCCCTCACACCCCCCGGACGACTGACAGGCCGAGGACCGTCATAGGCGGGGGCGGGTACGCCTGGGCACAACTCAGCATCCCCGTGACCGATATGGCCAATGTCGTCGGGAGGATCTCCCCCTCGGGCCGGTGGAAGCAATTCCATTTCTCGCTGGGGGGCTCGTCGCGGGTGTCCGTGACGACGACTCCGCTCGTGGCGACCCCGGAGGACGGCTTCCTCTTCCGGACCAACGGGCGGAAGGTCGCGTCCTTCGGGGGCTGCGGTACCTGCGAGTCCTCCGCCGCCGGAAGGTACGTCGTCGTCCACCGGTGGCCCGAGTCACCAGGAGTACCCGACCAGGGGATATGGCTGTGGTCACCGTCCCTGAAGCCCTACCGCCTGCCCGACGGTTACCGCGCCCTCGGCCGCCTCGGCGCTGGCTGGCTGGGAGCCCCCGCCGGAACCACCCCGGGCGCCAGATGCTGGCACGTCGCCCCC
>JAUPKQ010000003.1 GCA_030837345.1 Actinomycetota bacterium
ACCCTACCGACGCACACTGTGCCGGAAGCCCCGACAGACCGGGTCCTCGCCCGGCGATCCCGGTCCTCACCCGGCGATCACATGGTCCTTCCCGACGACGGTGATCCCGGAATCGGTGACGGTGAACCCCCGGGCGCGGTCCTCCTCCGGATCCATGCCGATCCGGGCGCCCTCGGGGACCTCGACGTTCTTGTCGACGATCGCCCGGCGGACGACGGCGTGACGTCCGATGCGGACGTTGTCCATCAGCACGCTGTCGCTCACCGTCGCCCAGGAGTGGACGAGCACGTTGGGGGACAGCACCGAGTTCTCGACGAGGGCGCCGGAGACCACGCAGCCGGGGGAGACGATGGAGTTCACCGAATGCCCGATGCGCCCGTGCCAGCCGTGCACGAACTTCGCGGGCGGCCACGGCCCGAGATTCGTGTAGATCGGCCATTCGTAGTTGTAGAGGTTGAACACCGGGTGCACCGACACGAGGTCGATCTGTGCCTCGAAGTAGGCGTCGAGCGTCCCGACGTCGCGCCAGTAGTCGCGGTCGCGCGGTTCCGACCCGGGGACGTCGTTGTCGATGAAGTCGTACACGCCGGCCTCGCCCCGCGCGACGAAATCGGGAACGATGTCCCCGCCCATATCGTGCTTGGACGCGTCGTTCTCGGCGTCCCGCGTGACGGCCTCGACGAGGGCCTTCGCGTCGAAGACGTAGTTGCCCATCGAGGCGAGCACCTGGTCGGGGGCGTCGTCCAGGCCTTTCGGGTTCCGCGGTTTCTCGAGGAACCGCGCGATCCGTCGGGGGTCGTCGTCCGCGGTCTGGATCACGCCGAACTGGTCGGCGAGGGCGATCGGCTGCCGGATCGCCGCGACCGTGCACGGAGCCCCGGACTCGAGGTGAGAACGGACCATCTGGCCGAAGTCCATCCGGTACACGTGGTCGGCGCCCACGACGACGATGACGTCGGGCCGCTCGTCGCGCACGAGGTTCAGGCTCTGGTAGATCGCGTCGGCGCTGCCGAGGTACCAGCGTTTGCCGACCCGCTGCTGGGCGGGGACCGGGGCGATGTAGTTGCCGAGCATCGTCGACATCCGCCAGCCCGAGGAGATGTGTCTGTCCAGACTGTGCGATTTGTACTGTGTTAGCACAACAATCCGCAGATATCGGGAATTGACCAGATTGCTCAGTGCGAAGTCGACCAGCCGGTAGGCCCCCCCGAACGGGACGGCGGGTTTTGCCCGGTCGGCGGTGAGCGGCATGAGGCGCTTTCCCTCGCCACCTGCGAGAACGATCGCCATAACCCTGGAGCTCGCCATGAGCCTGACCCTATGGCGTCGGAGCATGCTCGCACTACGGTGACATGCGTGCGCATCGACCTCTTGACCCGTGAATACCCGCCGGACGTCTACGGCGGCGCCGGGGTCCACGTGGAGAACCTCGCCGAGGTGCTGCGGAGGCGGGCCGACGTCCGCGTCCGGGCGTTCGGCAGTCCCCGGCCCGACCCCGGCGTCACCGGGTACCGGGAGTTCCCCGAACTCGCCGGAGCCAACGCCGCCCTGCGCACCTTCGGGGTCGACCTCGCGATGGCCGCGGACTGCGAGGGGGCGGACGTCGTCCACTCCCACACCTGGTACGCCAACCTCGCCGGGCACCTCGCGGGCCTGCTGTACGGCGTCCCCCACGTCCTGTCGGCCCACAGCCTGGAGCCGTTGCGCCCCTGGAAGTCCGAGCAGCTCGGCGGCGGGTACGCCCTGTCCCGCTGGGCGGAGCGCACCGCCTACGCCGACGCGGCGGCCGTGATCGCCGTCAGCGAGGGGATGCGCGCCGACATCCTGCGCAGCTACCCGGACGTCGACGCGGACAAGGTCGTCGTCGTCCACAACGGGATCGACCTCGACGGCTGGAACCGGATCGAGGACCCCGCCGTCGTCCGGTCCCTCGGCGTCGACCCCACGAGGCCGTCCGTCGTGTTCGTCGGCAGGATCACCCGCCAGAAGGGTCTTCCCTACCTGCTCCGGGCGGCCGAGCGGCTGCCGGACGACGTCCAGCTCGTCCTGTGCGCCGGGGCGCCGGACACCCCGGAGATCGGGGCCGAGGTCTCGGCCCTCGTCGAAGGCCTGCGGGCCCGGCGCACCGGCGTCGTCTGGCTGCAGCGGATGCTGCCGCGCGATGAACTCGTCGCGCTGCTCTCGGCGGCGACGACGTTCGTGTGCCCGTCGGTGTACGAGCCGCTCGGGATCGTCAACCTCGAGGCGATGGCTTGCGGGGCCGCCGTGGTGGGGACGGCGACGGGAGGCATCCCCGAGGTGGTCGACGACGGCGTCACCGGCCGTCTCGTCCCCATCGACCAGGTGGACGACGGCACGGGCACCCCGAGGGACCCCGACCGGTTCGTCGCCGACCTCGCCGCCGTGCTCACCGAGGTGACCTCCGACGCCGACCGTGCCCGGCAGATGGGCCTGGCGGGGCGCAAAAGGGCCGAGGACGACTTCTCCTGGGACGCCGTCGCGGCCAGGACGGTCGCGGTGTACGAGTTCGCGGTCGGCGGCCCGGCCGTCGGCTCTCGTCTGCCGGGGTGACGGCGGCGCCCCACCGTTCAAGGAGACACCGTCTCCTGCCGAACACGAGGACGTCGGCAGTTCCGGGGACGGGCCTGGCCCCGAGCGGGCGGCCCACGGTGCGAGAGGGGTCGTGGTGGTCGCGGAACCGCTGTCGCGCGTCGTCCGGCCGCCCGAGATCAACGACCTGGTCAAGATCACACTAGGGGGGGTCGAGGACCCGGACGGCACGCGGTTCGCCAGCGAGGTCCCCACCCGGGTCGAGGACCTGACCCGGGACCGCCGCACCGGGAAGCCCCTGGAGTACCGGCTCGCCGCGCCCTGGTTCTCCGGCGACCTCGAAGAGCCTTCGGAGGGGACCGAATGCGCTCTCCAGTGGGTCACCCCCCGTGGCCTGTGCCGCCTCCCCTGCGCGTTCGAGGCCGTCGAGGGCACCGCCGGGGTCCGCGTGTGGCGCGTGCGCGTCACCGGGCCGGTCGTCCGCGACGAGCGCCGGCGGTTCGTGCGGGTGCCCTGGGCGGTCCCCGTCGAGCTCCAGGTGTGTCACGACCTGGACCGCGTCTCCGGTGCCGCCCGGAGACGGGCCGAGGAGTCAGGCGTCCGCCCCCTCCTCACCGGTCTGCCCGAGAGCGTCGAGGGGCAGGCGATCAACTTCAGCGAGGGAGGGCTCCGCTGTCTCTCGCCGGAACCCGCTCTTCCCGAGGGCCTGCCGCTCGTCGTCCGGTTCACGCTGGACGACCACCACTTCGAGGCCGCGGCGTTCGTCGTCTGGTCCGTCTCCCAGCACGGCTCACCGGCCGTCGTCGCCTCCCCCCGGAGCGAGCCCGCCGGGAAGGAAGGCTCCGGGAAGGAACGCGCCGGGAAGGAGCCCGCCGGGA
>JAUPKQ010000027.1 GCA_030837345.1 Actinomycetota bacterium
CGTCCGCGAGAGCGTCGGCGTCCGCGAGAGCGTCGGCGTCGAGAAGGGCCGGGCAGGGCGGTGGGACGACGGCGGCCGCGTCGTCCGGAGGGCCCGCGAGGATCCAGCCGACGACGCCCGCGGCGACGACCGCGACGACGACCAGGGCCGACGCCACCAGGGCGGATCGCCTATCGGTAACCACTGCACCACCCGGAGTCACCACTCCTCGCGACGGCGCCGTGGAGCTCTGGAACCTGGGGTCGTCGCCGGGGGTACTGGGGTTCAACGACATGGCCATGCCCGCATTCTGGTGGCAGTCTGAGTCGATACCGAAACGGTGCCCGACGAGCGTGTGTACCGGATCACTTCCGCAGGACCTCTGTCCGGGGCAGGCTTGATCGAGGCCCCATTACGGTCGACCTGACCGCGTCAGGGGGCCTGTGAGCAGCGGAGGCGCTGCTGCGAGGCGCTCGGGCGCCCCGGCTCGGTGTTTCGCGGAGCCGTATTCGCGAGGAGGGGTATTCCTACGTGACCAATGTCGACACGCGGTTCACCACCGACGCTCTCGCACCGTCCCCGACCTCCCACGCCGATCTCGCCGCGTGGGTCTTCGACGTGGCGGCTCTCACGACCCCGGACAGCGTCGTCTGGGTCGACGGTTCAGAGGCTGAACGAGATCGGATCAATGCCGGACTCGTCGCTGCCGGTACCTTCACCCCCCTAGACAAGCTGGCGAACAGTTTCTGGTGCGCGTCCGACCCGAGTGACGTGGCCCGTGTCGAGGACCGTACCTACATCTGTTCGAAGGACCAGGCCGACGCCGGTCCCACCAACAACTGGATGGACCCGGCTGCGATGCGGGCCCGCATGACGGATCTGTACCGCGGCTGCATGACAGGCCGCACGATGTACGTGATCCCCTTCGTGATGGGCAGGCTGGGCGCTGACAGGCCTTTCTTCGGGGTCGAGATCACCGACAGCCCCTATGTGGTGGTGTCGATGCGCATCATGGCGCGGATCGGCGACGAGGTGCTCGACCGCATGGGCACCGACGCACCGTTCGTCAAGTGTCTTCACAGCGTGGGTGCCCCGCTCGCCGAAGGCCAGGACGACGTTCCGTGGCCGTGCAACCCGACCAAGTACATCACCCACTTCCCCGAGACCAGAGAGATCTGGTCCTACGGCTCCGGCTACGGCGGCAACGCCCTGCTCGGCAAGAAGTGCTACTCGCTCCGCATCGCCAGCGCCATCGCCAGGGACGAGGGTTGGCTCGCCGAGCACATGCTGATCCTCAAACTCACCAACCCGCAGAAGAAGGTCTACTACATCGCGGCCGCATTCCCCAGCGCGTGTGGCAAGACCAACATGGCGATGATCGAACCGACGATCCCGGGCTGGACCGCCGAGATGATCGGCGACGACATCTGCTGGATGCGTTTCGGCGAGGACGGCCGCCTCTACGCGCAGAACCCGGAGGCCGGGCTCTTCGGGGTCGCCCCCGGCACCGGCGTCCACACCAACCCGGCGGCGATGCGTGCCGTCGGGGCGGGCCACAGCATCTTCACCAACGTCGCCCGGACGAGCGACGGCGACGTCTGGTGGGAGGGGATGACCGAGGACGCCCCGAGCCACCTGACCAGCTGGAAGCGTGAGGAGTGGACGCCCGACTCCCCGGAGCCCTCCTCGCACCCCAACAGCCGGTTCTGTACCCCCATCTCCAACTGCGACATCCTCGCCGAGGAGTACTACGACCCCCGTGGGGTGCCGATCTCGGCGATCCTCTTCGGCG
The DNA here is from genome assembly GCA_030837345.1 of Actinomycetota bacterium. Classification (GTDB taxonomy): domain Bacteria; phylum Actinomycetota; class Actinomycetes; order Actinomycetales; family Kineosporiaceae; genus JAUPKQ01. The sequence continues at coordinate 1,772 of JAUPKQ010000027.1, forward strand.
GCCGGCGCAGTTCGGTGGTGCCGCTCGTCACACAGTCCCGTGACTGGGCGCACGGGGTCTTCCTCGGGGCGACGACGAGCAGCGAGACCACCGCGGCGGCGACGGGGGCGATCGGCGTCGTCCGCCGTGACCCGATGGCGATGCTGCCGTTCATCGGCTACCACACCGGGGACTACTTCCAGCACTGGCTGGACGTCGGCCGGGGCGCCGACGAGTCGAAGCTCCCGTCGGTGTTCTTCGTCAACTGGTTCCGCAAGAACTCCGACGGGAAGTTCCTCTGGCCGGGCTACGGCGAGAACAGCCGGGTCCTCGAATGGATCGTCGGCCGCCTCGAAGGCACCAAGGAGGTCGTCGAGACACCCATCGGGCTGGTCCCCACCCCGTCCTCGCTGAACCTCACCGGGCTGGACATCGACGCGGCGGACGTCGCCAAGGTGCTGGACGTCCGGGCCGAGGAGTGGGAGGGCGAGATCCCGCTCATCGAGGAGTGGTTCGTCCGGATCGGGCCGAAGACCCCTCAGGCCCTGAAGGACGAACTCGCGACCTTGAGGACCGCCCTGGGCCTCACCTGACCCGGGAACAGCCAAGGACGCGACGAGCCCCGGTCGGCGAACGACCGGGGCTCGTGTGTGCGGAGGCGGCGGGATTTGAACCCGCGATCGGGGTTGAGCCCGAAACCCGCTTAGCAGGCGGGCGCCATAGACCGGACTAGGCGACACCTCCAGACGTGGTTCACCCTACCGGTCGAGCGCAAGGAGGAGCAAAGCCGGCTGCCGTGTCATCACGCTCCGCCTGCTTCTGAGGAGACGCCGGTACCACGCCCTCAAGTCGTGTGAGAATAGGCGAGCCCGTCGACCGAGATGGGTACCGCAGTGGCCCCAACCACCCGGAGGTTAGTCCGTGACCGAGGCCGCACCGCGAGCGGGCCGTCCTGGGCGGCACACCGCTGGTGATCTGCAGCCGGAGTCGAACACAGCCAGTGGATGGAACGCCACGGCTAGTTCACCTTACGGCAATTCTGGTGGTTCGTGGCAGAACTCCGGAGGCCCCGGGCCCGCGACGTCCCCGTACCAGGGACAGCCCCCCGGCGCCGGCTGGCCCGCGGAGCGGCGTCCGGATCCGCGGGTCTACCACCCCGGCGAGCCCACCCGGCAGGCACCGCCCCACTCGGGTACCTACCCTCCGGCGGGCCCTCCCATGGGCCCTCCCGCGGGCGCCCCCATGGGCTCAGGCACCTATGGCGCCGGCCAGCCCGGCGCCCAGCCCGGCGGTCAGGACCACGGCCGGGTGTCGGTCGGGTATGCGACGCCCCCGCGGTCCCGCCAGGACATCCCGCCCGGCATGAACGACCTGCGGTACGACAGTCGTGACGACAGGCGTGACGGCGGCGAGCAGAGGTACCGGCCGGAGTCCTCCTTCGACGGCCCCGACCAGCGCGGCCGGCACGCGACCGACTGGGACTCCGGATTCGACCGGGTCGTCGCCTGGACCCTGCTCGGCGGTCTGCTGCCCGGTTCGGGCCTCGTCGTGTCCGGACGCCGGGGCATCGGGTGGATCATCATCAGCAGCTGGTCGATGGCGATCGCCGGGGCCGTCGGGCTCGTCCTGTTCGGCGACCCGATCCGCTTCTTCACCACCCAGATCATCTCCCATCCGGAGCGCATGACACCGCTCGCCTTCGGCTGCATGACGTTGGGTGTCCTGTGGGCCGCTCATCTCGTGATGACGAACATCTCGCTGCGTCGCTTCGCGGCCCTCACCGGGCTCCAGAGTGCGATGAGCTGGGTGCTGGTCCTCACGCTCGCCGCCGGTGGGACCGGTGCCGCCGTCGCGACGGGCAAGTGGATGCAGCTCGGCGGCGAGACCCTCGACGCGACCTTCGGCGGCGACGCGGGAGCCCTGTCGACCCAGGCGAAGAAACCGGACGTCGCGAAGGCCGACCCGTGGGCCGGTACCGCCCGGGTCAACGTGCTGCTGCTGGGCTCCGACGCGGGGGCCGACCGCAAGGGCATCCGGCCGGACACCCTGATCGTCGCCAGCATCGACACGAAGACCGGCAACACGGCGATGTTCAGCCTCCCCCGCAACCTCGAGCACGTCCCGTTCCCCCCGGGCACCCCGCAGGCCGAGGACTACCCGGACGGCTACTACTGCCCGGGCAACACCTGCATGCTCAACGCGCTCTGGATGTTCGGCGAGGAGCACAAGGACAAGTACTACAAAGGTGAGAAGAACCCCGGCCTGAAGGCGACCATCCAGGGCGTCGAACAGACCCTCGGGCTCCAGATCGACCAGTACGCGATGCTCAACCTGCGCGGTTTCATGCAGTTCGTCGACGCCATCGGTGGCACGACCATCAACGTGAAGCGGGCGCTGCCGGTCGGGGGCCACAAGGACGCGAAGACCGGGCGCGAGGTCGGCGTCACCAGCTACATCAAGCCGGGCAAGCGCAAGCTCGACGGCTATCAGACGCTCTGGTACGCGCGCTCCCGCTCCGACTCCGACGACTTCGAGCGGATGAGCCGCCAGCGGTGCGTCATCGCCGCGATCACCGAGCAGGCGAACCCGACGAACCTCGCCCTCAACCTTTCCGGGATCATGAAGGCCGCCCGCGACAACATCAGCACGAGCATCAGGCTGGCGGAGGTCGACCCGTGGGTCACCCTGGCACTCAGGGTGCAGACCGGCAAGATCACCTCACTGACCTTCACCAACAAGGTGATCGCGTCCGGCGATCCGGACTTCGACCGGATCAAGGAACTCGTCGACAACGCCCTCATCAAGTCATCGAAACCCGCCCCGAAGACGGCTGCCACGCCGTCCGTGTCGTCGGCGCCCTCCGGCAAGCCCTCGGCCTCCTCCAGCACGAAGAAGGTCAAGCCGAGCGCCACCACGGAGCAGGACCCCGAGGAAGCGGCGGACGTCAGGGCCGTGTGCTGAGGGACCGTCGCCCAGCGTCGTCACGACGCTGAGTGATGGTGTGCGAGCATCCCGACATGTCGTGGTAACCGCTCGGCCAAGTGGCCGACAACCGGGCACGGGAGTGCGGTGGATGCCAGGCGTGCCGCCGATGGCAGCAGGGTCCGGACTGGTAGAACGGAGTAGGACGATCCCGGCGGATCGCACCGCCTGTCCTCGCCCTGGTCGCCCACCCCGCTCATCACACCGGTCGGAGAGCTGATGACCCAGCCCAACTGCCCCTCCGACGATCTCCCGACGAAGGGCACGATCCCCCTCGGACCGGATGAGCCGGAACTCTTCACCGACGCGATGTGCCGCATCCTGCGCCATCTCGACACCGATTACCCGACGCACTCCAACCCGTCGAAGCCCTCTCCGTACGCGACGCGGCCCCCGCGCGGAGGGTCGTCCCGGGACTCGCACCAGGCCTACAAAGAGTACTCAGAGTGACTCACCGGTTCTCGGACGAGGATCCCGCCGACGCCCAGCGCTCGGCCACCTGAGCGGCCTTCACCGCCTGCGACGCCGCCCTCAGCAGGCCGTCCACCTCGCCCTCGACGGGCAGGGCGACGGCCCGCAGCCCGACTCTGACGGACGACCCGTCGGGCAACCCGATCTCCGGATCCGTCCCGCCGGAACCGGCTGTCCCCGCGAGGTGACCGGCCCCGGCGAGGTGGCCCGCCCCCGCGAGACGGGCCGCCAGGGCGCGCCCGCCGTCGACGTCCGTGGCAGGCAGCAACAGAGCGAGTTCGTCGTCGTCCAGCCGGTAGAGGAGGTCGCCGATACGCAGGCTCGCACCGACCGAGGCCGCGATCGTCGACAGGACCGCGTCGGCGACCTTGGCGCCGTGCGCCGTCCGCAGCCGGGCGAGCCCGACCACCTCGACGGCCAGCAAGGTGAGCGGCAGGCCGTGCTCGGACCGGGCGGCGAGAGCGGCGGCGAGATCGTGCCGGAGCAGGTCGAGACCCCCCAGCCCGGTGGCCCGGTCGACGGACGACGCGGCCACGCCGTACCGCTCGACCGTCCGGTGCAAGCGGTCTCCGCAGACCCGGGCGAGACGGGTGAGCGCGTCCTCGTCGGCCTCGCTGAACGCCCTCGCCAAACGACGGCGGCACACGATCACCCCGACGATCCCGGTGCGGGCGGGTACCGGCACGGCGAGCAGGGACGTCGTCCTGCCCCCCGCCAGCGGGTCGCTGTCGAGGAGGGCGCGCACCGGTTTGTGGTGCGACAACAGGGCGGCGAGGGTCCGCACCCCCCACAGCTCCGGGTCGCCCTCGGTCTCCGGCACCGACGCCATCACCCGGGCCCCCCGGATCGACCGCATGACCAGCGCGGCCGTGTCGGCACACACCAGATCCAACGCCTCGGCGACCACCAGCGCCGCCACCTGCTGCCGCCCCTGCACCGCCGCGAGCCGCGTCGTCACGGCGACGAGCCGCGTCTTCTGCCGCCCGGTCGCCCCGGACACCCCGAGCCGCCTCCCCGGGTCCGCCGGTGGAACCCCCTGGCCGGGGACGTCGGCCGGGCCTGTTACTACGGCGGGGGGAGGGGGGCTCGGCATCGGAACAGTCGGCGGTTGCGGAGCAACCGGCGGCAGCGGAGCGGGAGCCGGTGTCGCGAAGGAGGTGGGCATCGGAACGGGCGTCGGTAGCGCGATGGCTCCTAGACCCACGCGACG
>JAUPKQ010000190.1 GCA_030837345.1 Actinomycetota bacterium
AACGACCCCGACACCTGGATCGCCACCCCCGCCTCCGGCAGGTCGATCGAGAAGTTCGCGACCTTGCTGACGACGAGGGTGCGGATCTCCCCCTGCCGGAAGGCCTCGAACAGCCGCTGCCTCTCGGTGACCGTCGTCTCACCCTTGAGCACCGGGGCGCCGAGGCGCTCGCCGAGTTCGTCGAGCTGGTCGATGTACTGGCCGATCACGAGGGTCTGGTCGTCGGCGTGCCGTTCCACCAGGGCCTGAACGACGTCGATCTTGCCGGCGGCGCTGGCGCACAGCCGGTACCGGTCCGCCGGTTCGGCCGTCGCGTAGAGCAGCCGGTCGGCCTCGGGCAGGGTGACCCGGATCTCGACGCAGTCGGCCGGGGCGATGTACCCCTGCGCCTCGATGTCCTTCCAGGGCGCGTCGTACCTCTTCGGCCCGATCAGGGAGAAGACGTCCCCCTCGCGGCCGTCCTCCCGCACGAGCGTCGCGGTGAGGCCGAGCCGGCGCCGGGCCTGGAGATGCGCCGTCATTCGGAAGATCGGTGCGGGAAGCAGGTGGACCTCGTCGTAGAGGATCAGTCCCCAGTCGCGGGCGTCGAGCAGCTCCAGATGGGTGTAGACGCCTTTCCTCTTCGTCGTCAGCACCTGGTAGGTGGCGATCGTCACCGGGCGGACCTCCTTGCGGGCGCCCGAGTACTCGCCGATCTCGTCCTCCGTCAGGCTCGTGCGCCGCAACAGCTCGTCCCTCCACTGCCGTGCCGCCACGGTGTTCGTCACGAGGATCAGCGTCGTCGCCTGTGCCCTGGCCATCGCGGCGGCACCGACGATCGTCTTGCCCGCGCCGCACGGCAGAACGACGACACCCGAACCGCCGTGCCAGAACCCGTCCGCCGCCTGGCGCTGGTAGTCCCGCAGCACCCAGCCGTCCTCGGCCAGGTCGATCGGGTGCGCCTCGCCGTCGACGTACCCGGCGAGGTCCTCGGCGGGCCACCCGAGCTTGAGCAGCACCTGCTTGAGCTGCCCGCGCTCGCTCGGGTGCACGATGACGTCCGCGACGTCGAGCCGCCGCCCGAGAAGGGGCGCCACCTTTTTGCTGCGGAGCACCTCCTCAAGGACCGGGACGTCGAGCGCGTGCAGAACCAGGCCCTCGACCGGGTGCTCCACGAGCTGGAGCCGCCCGAACCGGGACATCGTCTCGGCGACGTCGACGAGCAGCGCGTGCGGGACCGGGTACCGCGAGTACTCCAGCAGGACGTCGACCACCTGCTCGGCGTCGTGTCCCGCCGCCCGCGCGTTCCACAGGCCGAGCGGCGTCAGCCGGTAGGTGTGGACGTGCTCCGGGGCGCGCTCCAGCTCGGCGAACGGGGCGATCGACATGCGGGCGGCCTCAGCCGCCGGGTGGTCGACCTCCAGCAGCAGGGTCTTGTCGCTCTGCACGATGAGCGGTCCGTCGGTCACCAGGTTCACCTTCCGTCGTGGGCTGCCGAGGGCACTCCGGGCGCCACACCCGTCACCCGGTGGATCGAGAACGTCCTCAGTTCGCGCGCGCCCTGGTCGAAGGCGATCACCCGCCCGGCCTCGACCGTCACCGGGTCGACGAGACGGCGGCCGGGCGCACCCGTCGCGTCCACGTAGCCGATCCACAGCGACCGGCGCGACGCGGCGGCCTCCCGCAGGACGCTGAGCGCCAGCGCCGGGTCCGTCACCTCGAGCGGGGGTGGTTTACCCGTCGTCGCGGCCTCGCGGGCGAGGACGTCGTCGCGGCCCCGGCGGGCGGTGTCCGCGGCGCGCAGGGCCCGGACGACGTCGGCGAGGACCGGCCTCGGCGGGGGCGGGGGCAGAGCGGTGACCGGGCGGGGCCGGGACCGGGCTGGGGCGCGGTGCTCGGCCGGACGGCGCAGGAGGAGGTCGCCGTCCGGGCTCTCGGCGGCGGGGGCGAGACCCATCCCGCGCAGCACGTCGAGCACGGTGCCCGGCGGAGCCTGGGCCGCGAGAACCGTCGGCGCCAGCCTGCGCAGCCGGAGCGCCGACGTCCGGGAGTCCGCGAGGATCTCGGCGAGCGTGCTCTCGTCGTCCGAGCGCAGATAGGACCCCGCCGCGCCGACCCTGATCCGGCCGTGCCGCCGCGCCGTGTCGGCGACGAGATAGGCGAGGGGCTGCGGGACCGGGGTCCGGGAGGCTCCGGTCAGCCGGGCGAGGAGATCCTCCCCGGTCATCCCGGCGTCCAGGGCGCGGCGGACCGACGCGGGCCCGAACCGGTAGACGGTCGCCCCGCCCCGGCTCTCGACGTCGGCGGCGAGCGCCATCAGCCCCTCGAGCGCGGGGTCGAGCGGCCCGGGGGCGACGGCGGTGAGGTCCGCCTGGAGGAGCACGTGGTCGACGGGGGGCGGCAGGGCGTCGTCGAGGAGATCCGCGGCGGTGTCCGGGTCGTCGGCGAGCAGCGGGCGCGCGGCCGGGGCGAGGGCGCCCGACGCCGTGACCCCCAGCCACGCGGCCTCGTCGAGGATCTGGCGCGTCAGGGCGTCCCTGCCGCGCCCGGCCTGGCGGGGGGTCGTCCGGTCGAGGAGGGTGAGCAGCGACTCCGGGTCCACCGCGCCGCAGACGTCGTCCCCCGCTCCCTGGCCCGTCTCCGGACCCCCCTCGGCGAGCCGGTCGAGGAGCCAGCGCCGCAGGTGGGGGGCCGCCGCCCGGTCAAGATCCCCGCCGAGGGCGACGCGGGTGCCGTCCTTGGCGTCCCTGGTCCCGACGAGGCCTGGGCAACGGGTCGTCACGAGCCACGCCTGCACGAGCTCCGTCCAGCGTTCACCGGTCGTCCAGCTCAGCCAGGCGTCGTAGGCCGGGGTCGGCGCCCACCGGGGGTCCGCCTCCCCGTCGTCAGCGATCAGCCCCGCCGCGTTCGCGACCTCGACGACGCGGGCGGCCGTGTCCCCGTCGGTCTCCAGGACCTGCGCGACCCGGCGCAGCTCACGTACCCCGAGCCCGCCCGAGCGGAGGACCGGAGGGGGAGCCTCGCTCCACGTCCGGGCGAGCTGGTCCACGAGACGGACGGCCTCGGCGGCCGCTCCGGCGGCGAGCGGGGCGACACGACGGGCGGGTACCGCCGTCACCTCCGGGCGGGGCGGGGCGACGTCCGGGGAACGGTGGACGCGGCCTCCCCGCAGGAAGATCGCTATCTCGCGGGGCAGGACGACGAGCCCCGGCCCCGCCACCCCGAGCACCCCGTGCGCCAGCAGCCAGTCGACGGGCGTCGTCGCGTCCGCCGCCCGGTCGGGACGGTCGACCTCGGCAACCTGCCCCACGGGTGGTCCCCAGGTCAGCCTGTCGAGCAGGGCCAGGACGCCGTCCGGCGCCGTGGCGAGCAACCCGGAGAGGACCTCCGGCCGCCCGAGGTGATCGGCGATCGCCGCGAGGGTCGTCCGCGGATCGGGGGCGGCGCCCAGGCCGAGGTCCTCGGCGAGATCCGCCAGACGGGCGGGCGAACGCCGGTCGAGAGCCTCGGCGAGACACGGACCGAGCCCGGCCGGGTGGGGGCCGAGGATGTCCCGCACGGCCCGGACGAGGACGATCGAACGAGCGGGTCCCCAGACGAGGGCGAGGGACCGGAGCCGGTCGATCACGGGACCCGCCGGTGCTCCCCACAGCCGGCTCACCTGCCCCGGGGACACCGGCTCGGGCAGTACCGCGAGGATCTCGACGACCTGGAGCCCGGGGGAGTCCAGGCCGTCGAGAGCACGCTGGACGCTGATCCGCCCGGCGGCCCGGGTCGCCAGGGAGGCGAGATCGACAGGCAAGGGGACGGCCAGGTCGGGACGTTCCACGAGAAGATCGGCCAGAGCGTCGTCCGGCATCGCCCTCAACGCGTCGGCCAGGCTTCGGGGGCCGCCCGTTCTGGTCGTCTCGGTCCTGGGCATCCCCGCCACGGTACGCGCTCCGGTCCTCGATCCTCCGGTCGAGCGCGGCGTCCCCCCTCGCCCTGCCCCGGCCGGGCAGCCGACTGTTTCGAGCGTCAAATGCACGATCTTCACGATCGACCCCCTCTGGACACGTGTGGTATGCGGGGTCCACCTCGCTGGGGCCTCTGGCGACCGGCGGGACGCGCGGGGACATTCGGTGAACGGGCGAGCCATGACCTCGCTCCGCCGGACCGACGGACCAGGGGGATTCATGGGCATGATCCAGATGACGTCACGCCCCGCGCTCGCTGTGGTGCTCCTGGCATCGGTGGGAGTGCTCGCCGCTCCTCCGGCCGCGTCGGCGGAGCCGTCCGACGTGACCAGTCCGCTCGAAGCGGCCCGGGTCGACCGGGTCCGGGTCTCGCTGGAGTGGTTCGACTGCTCGGCACTGACCACGAAGGGCGCGACGGCGGACTGCACGACCGCGGAACTGCCGCTGGACTACGACGAGCCGGACGGCGCGAAGACCCGGGTCGCCATGCTCCGGGTCAGGGCCACCGACCCCAAGAACAAGATCGGGACGTTGTTCGTCAATCCCGGCGGCCCCGGCGGTTCGGGTGTCGCGCGCGCGGCCACCGCGCCGGACTACCTGATGCCGACGGTCCTGGAGCGGTTCGACGTCGTGGGATTCGACCCCCGGGGCACGAATTTCAGTGACAACGTCAAGTGCTTCAAGGATTCGGGTGCGCAGCAGCGGACCGTCGGCACCATCACCTCGACGGTGTTCCCCTTCACGGAGGCGGACAGAAAGACCTGGGTCACCCAGTCCCGCTCCTACGGCGAGGCCTGCTCGACGACCGGAACCGCGCTGACCGGTTCGGTCTCGACCGCCGAGGTCGCCCGGGACATGGACGTTCTGCGCCGGGTTCTCGGCGACGACAAGCTCACCTACTTCGGACTGTCGTACGGCACCTACCTCGGGAACGTGTACGCCTCGTTGTTCCCCGACCGGGTGCGGGCGATCGCTCTCGACGGCGTCATCGACCCTGTCGCCTGGGCGGGTTCCGAAGAGACGAAAGGCGTGCCCATGACGGGTCGCCTGAAATCGGGGGAAGGGACCCACCTGGCCCTGATGCACGTGCTGAGCCTGTGCACGGGGGTCGGCGCACCCCG
>JAUPKQ010000191.1 GCA_030837345.1 Actinomycetota bacterium
CCGCAGGAAGTCACCGACCGTCTCGCGTGGATCGCGGACCAGTCCCCGCCCATCACCGCTCTGGCCGACCCTAAGACCCTGCGCGCCGTTCTCGACGCCCTCGCGACCCGTCTCGACGGGCAACCCGCCGCCGGGCGAACCACCCACCGCAAACGCGCCGTCCTGACCAACGCCCTGTCCTACGCGGTCGAGCTCGGGCTCCTGGAGGCGAACCCTGTCGCCTCGATCCAGTGGAAGGCCCCCACGTCCGGGTCCGTCGCGGTAGAGAAACAGTGCGTCCCCAACCCCACCCAAGCGCGAACCCTCCTGGACGCCGTCCGGGTGACCCCTCGCAGCGGGTCCCGCCTGGTCGCGTTCTTCGCGTGCCTCTACTTCGCAGCCCTGCGTCCCGAGGAAGCCGTCAACCTCCGCGATACCTGGCTCGATCTGCCCGACGACGACAGGCAGTGGGGATGGATCTACGTCCGAGAAGCCGCACCCCACGCGGGCCGGGCCTGGACCGACGACGGCAAGTCACGGCAGCGACGCCAGTTGAAGCACCGGGCTGTCGGCGAGATCCGCACCGTCCCCTGCCCACCCGAACTTGTCACCATCCTGCGCATCCACCAGGCCGAGTTCGGCACCGACGACGACGGCCGCCTCTTCCGCGGTATCGGCGGCGGAGAGCTCGCCTCCGTCACCTACCTGCGGCTGTGGCACCGGGCACGAGCCACCGCCCTCGGCGCCGACGAAGCCGCAGCCTCGCCCCTGGCTCGCCGCCCCTACGACCTGCGCCACGCCGCTGTCTCCACGTGGCTGCTCAGCACCAACGACCCCGCCCAGGTCGCCGAGTGGGCCGGACACTCGATCGACGTCCTACTCAAGATCTACGCCAAGGTGCTCGACGGGCAGCAGGAACAAGCCCTGCGACGGATCGAAGACGCCCTGAACCCTCCTACCGCGCCCGCGGGCGCTGCGAAGCGCACCGCTGGACGCCGGACCAGGCATCTGCCCCGCCGCCGACGGCCGTAGCGACCTCCGGCCCTCATCACCGCCAATCTCCCTCACTCGGTGTGCTCGCCTCGATACGGTGTCGTTGATCACCGGTCGAGCGCGAAGGAGTGGACCATGACGGACCAGGACTGGATGGAACTGTCCGAGGCGATCACCCAGCTGCGGTCCCAGCTGTCGGCCGCGCGGGAGGCAGCCGTCGGGCAGGACCTTCTGTTCACCGTGGGCGCTGTCGAGGTAGAGCTGGGGGTCGAGGCGCGCCGGGAGGCCGGCGGCGGGGGCGGGTTGAAGTTCGGTGTGGTGTCCCTGCAGGGCAAGGGCAGTCTGTCCTCCGGGACGACGCACAAGGTGAAGCTCCAGCTCCAGCCCCATGACAGGGCCGGCGGCAGCATCGACGTCGGCGATACGGTCTCCGCGCTCCCGTCTCGCTGACTGCCCTCGGGCCTGTGACGGTGACGGCGCCACTGATCGGCTGCGGACCGGTCGCCGAGGTCTACGCCCGCGAGGCGGGCGGATCCTGGGCGTGTGGGTCGGGCTACCACCTCGGCTCCGGCCTGGTCCTGACCTCACGCCACGTCGTCACCGACACCACCGGGGCACGCCGAGGGGTTCAGGTTCGGTTGTTGGGCGACGACGCCTTCCAGGACGGGACGGTCGAATGGACCGGTACCGGTGACGTCGATGCTGCCCTGGTCCGCGTCACCGCGCCCGGGTGGACGCTCCCACCGGTCCGCCCCGTGCGATGGGGGCGCCTGGTCACCTCCCAACCGGGCATTCCCTGTACCGGGCAGGGATTCCCCAGAGTCCAAGCCACCCCCGAACGAGTCCGCGACGTCGAACACCTGGCCGGGACAATCAACCCCCTGACCACGGTCAAGGCCCACCGGCTGTCGATCGCCGTGTCCAGCCCACCCGCCAGCGTCACGGCGAGCGGTACTCCGTGGGCGGGCATGTCCGGCAGCGCCGTCTTATGCGGCGGTCTGCTGGTGGCGGTCGTGGCGCAGGACCCGGCCGGATTCGCCAGTACCCGGCTCACCGCCGTCCCGGTCACCGAGCTCATGGAGGACCCCCAGTTCCGCCGCCTGGTCGCCAAGGCCACCAGGACGCCGGTCCGGGTGCGGCCGGTCGAGGTCGACACTCTGTTCGCCCGGCCTGAGCCCTTCTACTCTCCCGCCCAGCTGCTGCGCGCGGACGCCCAGATCGTGCCGTTCCGGGGACGACTCCCGGAATTGGAGGCGTTGGAACGCTGGTGCGCTGACAAGTCCCGGTTCTCGGGTCGGGTGCTGGTGGGCCAGGGCGGGCAGGGCAAGTCCCGGCTGGCGTTCCACCTGGCCGACAAGCTCACCGCCCAAGGGTGGATCGCTGGACTGCTCACCGGCACTCCCACCCCCGAGCACCTCGCCACCCTCGCCCAGGTGCGTGCCCCCCTGCTGCTGGCCGTCGACTACGCCGAGACCCGCGCCGAACTGCTCGCCACCCTCACCACCACCGTGCGGGACGCCGCCGTGCCGGTCCGGGTCCTGCTCATCGCCCGAGCCGCCACCGACTGGATCACCACCGCAGCCGCCGACCACCCCCCGCTGGCGTGGCTCCCCACAACCCCAGTCATCAACCTTCCTGCCCTGGAACCCACCCCTATCGGCCGCCTCGAAGCCTGGCACGAAGCCCTCACAACCCTCAGCCCCCGCCTCGCCGAACTCCCGGACCTGACCGGGCACGACTGGCCCCGCCTCACCGAGACCGTCTCAACATCCCCCTCAGCAGGACTGGACGACGACACCACGGAAGCGTCCCGCAGTTCGATCCTGGGCATCCACATGGACGCCCTCGCCCGACTCCTCACAGCCGCTGTCCCCGAATCAGCCGCCCGGCAGGCCGCCGATGTCCTGCTCGTGCACGAGCAGCGGTACTGGCGCCGCACGGCCACCGCACGGGGATTGGTCCTGGCCGACTCCACCGCAGCGATCGTGACCGCAATGGTCGCCCTGTACGGCGCCAGCGACACTGGCGAGGCGGAACAGCTCCTCGCTGTCATCCCGAGTATCCGCGACCTGAGCGAGGACCGACAGGCCGCAGTCGATGCCTGGCTCGCCACGCTGTACCCGGCCGCCGGCCACCACTGGGGCAGCCTGCAACCCGACCGGCTCGCCGAACACCACCTCGCCACCCAGCTCGCCCGGCACCCGGCCCTCATCACCACGACCGCCGGCGCCGCCAGTCCGCGGCAAGCCGAGCAAGCCCTGACCGTCTTCACCCGAGCCGCACCCCAACACCCCCACCTGGCCACAGCCATTGAGCAAGCCCTCACAACCTCCCCCCGGGTCTTCGGCCCCGCCGGCATGACCGTCGCCATCCAAGCCGCCGACCCCGCTCCCCTCCAAGCCGCCCTGTCCACACTCGCCACCGAGATCGCGGACACTCCTTCTGCCGACGACGACACCCTCGTCACCGCAGCCCGGCTCCTCGGCAAACTGGCCAACGCCATCCCGCACCAGACCGAGCGGTTACGTGAACTCGCCGTCCACATCACTCATCTCACCGTCACCCTCTATCGGCGGTTGGCCGAAAGCCACCCCGACACCTACCTGCCCGACCTCGCCTCGTCCTTGAACAACCTCTCGAACCGGTTGGGGGACCTCGGACGACGGGAGGAGGGTCTGGCTGCCGTCCAGGAAGCCGTCACCCTCCGTCGGCGGCTGGCCGAGGCTCACCCCGACGCCTACCTGCCCGACCTCGCCATGTCCTTGAACAACCTCTCCGTCCGGTTGGGGGACCTCGGACGACGCGAGGAGGGTCTGGCTGCCGTCCAGGAAGCCGTCACCCTCCGTCGGCGGTTGGCCGAGGCTCACCCCGACGCCTACCTGCCCGACCTCGCCTCGTCCTTGAACAACCTCTCCCTCCGGTTGGGGGACCTCGGACGACGCGAGGAGGGCCTGGCCGCCATCCAGGAAGCCGTCACCCTCCGTCGGCGGCTGGCCGAGGCTCACCCCGACGCCTACCTCCCCGACCTTCAGCGGTCGCTCAAGGTGCTGAAACTCCTGCAAGGTCTCGGTGAACAGAACGAAGAGTCGCCCGAGGCCGACGGCTGAGCCTCTTCGGCTGGCCCGGATTTCGGGGCGTATTCGGGGCGGACGGCCGTAGAGGGCCGGTGAGGGCCGGATCTGACCGGACCTGAAGTGGATCACAACGAGTGTTGAAAGAGCAGCTCAGGGGCCGTTTTTCATGCTCAGACGGGGGCGCGCCCGGCAGGGATCGAACCTGCGACCGTCGGATTAGAAGTCCGCTGCTCTATCCGCTGAGCTACGGGCGCCAGTGCCTGCATCGTGGCAGGCAAGTCCTCGATACGAGGGTTGATGCACAGCTGCCGTCCGGGGTCTGGCCATCGCCTCCCTGTCGTGATCCCGCCGGAGGTCGTTCCCTGGGGCTCGACCTGGCCTGCGAGAGCTTATCGATCCGCTCGCGTCACGTCGCAAAAATACCGGTGACGGTGTCAGGCCGCAGGGTGTGTCACGGACAGACGGCCGGGTGCCACCCCAAGAGCGAGTGTCTCTGCCCGGGATCGGGTACCACTCGCAGCGGACCGCGCGGGGCCAGGGCCCGGGAAGGGGTCACAGTCACTCAAGGGAAGCTGTGACTCCGCTGTGAGCATGAGCCGTCACTGACGGTGTTCAAAGGTGGGTGGTCGGGTGGCAATGAGACGCAATCCGAACACGTTCCGGTACGCGTCGCGCCACGCTGGATCGGTCGCGCTGGCAAGATGAGCGACCAGAGAGCCGTGACTCGTGCCGGTCGCACGAGAGCGGGTCATGGGTGGAGGAGGCGATTGTGGACGCCGAATCGGCGGAGATACGCGATGAGGTGCCTCGGCTGACCTTGTCCGAGGCCTCCGTCGCGCCCACAATACCGTCGGAAAGTCGTAAGCCGCGTAAAGCAACCGGTGCTGTGGATGGCCGCTCACCGGGGAACCCGGCGTCCGAAACGTTCGAAGTCGAACCGCTCGAAGTCGAACCGATCAGGGACGAACCGCTCGCTGATGAGCCGCTCGCTGACGAACCGGCCGATGGACGGGTCGCTCCGCTGGAGCCGTCCACCGGCTTCTCGGACTTCTTCACTCCGCGCATCCCTGTCTCCGCGTCCTCGGCCACGCTTCACCCGACGACGCGCCACGCCACGGGACACTCCATCGCCCCGGTGTCGTCCCCGTCCACGGCTCCGGCGTCACTGTTCACCCCGACGGTGTCCCCGACGGAGGCGTCCCAAACCGAGATCACCCCGTCGGCGGCGTCCCAACGGTCGTCCTCCCCGAAGCCGAAGCCAGCCACCCCGAAGCCGAAGCCGAGGCCGGCCTCCCCAGCGGGGGCGCCCCCGTCCGCCTCCACCCCTGCCGCCGCCCCCGAGCCGACTTCGGACGGCGTCCGGATCGTCGCTCCCGCGGAACTCCGGCACGCCACCGAGGCCCTCCGCGGGGACGTGGCCCGGCTCACTCTCCCCCTGGACGTCGACGGGGTGACCGAGGCCCGCGAGGAACTCGACGCGCTCCTCGCCCAGCTTGACGACTACCTGCTTCCCCGCCTGCGCCGGATCGACGCCCCGGTGCTGGCCGTCGTCGGCGGATCGACCGGTGCGGGCAAGTCGACCCTGGTGAACTCGCTGGTGCGGCGGTTCGTCACCCGCCCCGGTGTGCTGCGGCCGACGACCCGGTCCCCGGTCCTCATCCACCACCCGTACGACGCGGGGGCCTTCGTCACCCAGAGAATCCTGCCGGGGCTCGCCCGGGTGACGTCCGAGGCTCCCGAACCCTTGGCGCCGATCGATGTCGACGCACCGAGGGCGACGGCGTTGAGGCTCGTCCCGCACGAGGGGCTCGCTCCGGGCCTGGCCGTCGTCGACGCACCGGACATCGACTCCCTTGTCGAGACCAACCGCGAACTCGCGGTCCAACTCCTCGCCGCCGCCGACCTGTGGATCTTCGTGACCACGGCCTCCCGCTACTCCGACGCCGCGCCCTGGGACATGCTGCGGACCGCCGTGGACCGGGGGGTCTCCGTCGCCGTCGTCCTGAACCGGGTTCCGAGACCGGCGATGAACGAGATCCGGGTCCACCTCGCGCAACTCCTGCGCGACCGGGGGCTGTCGACCGCGCCGCTGTTCACCGTTCCCGAGAGCACGCGGGACGCCGACGGGTTCCTCCCGCAGAGTGCCGTCGCGCCCCTCGGCAAGTGGCTGGAGCGGCTGGCGCGTGACTCCCGGGCGCGGGACGTCGTCGTCCGCCGCACTCTCGTCGGCGCCCTCGACAGCCTGCACGAGCGCGTCAGCGTCGTCGCGACCGCGGCGCAACACCAGGCCGACGCCCACGGCGAGCTCTCGGCGTCGTTCGTCGCGGCGTTCTCGGACGGCGCGCGCGGCCTCGCCACGTCCCTCGGCGACGGCAGTCTGCTGCGAGGGGAGATCCTCGCCCGCTGGCAGGAGTACGCCGGCAGCGGCGACGCCTTCCGAGGCCTCGACGGAACCCCCACCCGGCTGCTCGACCGGATGTCCGCCGCCGTCAGCCGGGAACGCTCCCCGGCCGTCGGGCCTCTCGGCGACGCCCTCGTCACGGGAGTCCAGGCAGCGATCACGACCACCCTGCGGGCGGCGGCCGACCAGGTGATCACCGCGTGGCGGGACCGTCCGGGCGGTGACGTCGTCCTGCGTCACCTGAACGACGACCCGCGACCGGACACCGGCCCCCTCGTCCGCCGCGCCGTCGCGGACTGGCGGGCAACCGTTCTCGACCAGGTACACCTCGAGGCCCTGGGCCGCTGGACGGCACCACGCCCGGCGGGGTTCGGGGCCGAGGGGGCGGCGGTCCTCGCCCAGGTCCTCGTGCTCGGTTCCGGTGCCCCGGAGCCTCCACCGATCGTCGAGGTGGCGGCCCGGGTGCTGACGGCCGTTCTCGGGAAGCACACCGACGAACTCCTCCGGAGCGCCCGCGCCGATCTCGTCGAACGCGTCGATCAACTCCTGGCCGCGGAACGGCGGCCGTTCGCCGTCGCTCTGGGACGCACCGCGGTGCGCGACGACCTGGCCGCCGTCCTCCGCGGCCACCTGGACACCATCGAGGGAGCTCGCTGAGGAATGTCACCGGTTCCCGAGGACAGCGTCCTTCTCCGTCTGGACGGTCTCGAAGCCGCCTTGGCCGCTGGCGGCGACCACCTCGACTCGGACGCCGTCAAACGTGGCCACGAGGTGGCGGCCCGCCTCGGCGAGCGCCTGCGCCTGGGGGCCGACCGCACGGTCGTCGCCCTCGTCGGCGCGACGGGGAGCGGCAAGTCCAGCATGTTCAACGCGCTCGCCGGGATGGAACTCTCCGAGGTCGGCGTCCGCCGTCCGACGACGGGGGAGGCGAGCGCGTGCGTCTGGGCGGCCGAGGGCGCCGACCCCCTGCTCGACTGGCTGGACGTCCCCCGCCGCCAGCGGACGAACCGTGAGTCGGTCCTGGACGGCACCCGTCAGAGCGATCTGCACGGACTCGTCCTGCTCGACCTACCGGATCACGACTCCACGCAACCGGGACACCGCCTGGAGGCCGAGCGTCTCGTCGGGCTCGTCGATCTCCTCGTCTGGGTCGTCGACCCGCAGAAATACGCCGACGAGGCCCTGCACGCCTATCTGAGGGGCCTTCGCAGCCACGCGGGCGTGATGCTCGTCGTCCTGAACCAGATCGACACCCTCACCGACGACGAGCTCCCGGCGTGCGCCGCCGACCTGCGGCGGCTGCTGGACGCCGACGGGCTCAGCCCGGTCGTGATCCTCACGACGTCGACGGTGACGGGCCTGGGCGTCGGCGAGCTGCGGACGCTGCTCGCCGACCTGGTGGAGCGCCGTGGCGCCTTCGCGGGTCGGGCCCTCGCCGACCTGGAGGCCGTTGTCGCCGACCTGAGCCCGGGGGTGGCCGCCTCCGAGGCCGATCCGTCCGATCTGCCCGCCTCGGAGCGGCTCGTCACCGCGCTCGCGGACGCCGCCGGTCTGCCCGTCCTGATCGACGCCGTCACGGCCGAGTACCGGCGCCGGTGCGCCGAAGGTGCCGAGACGCTCCTTCGGTGGGGATGGGATCGGTGGCGATCCGATCCTCTGAACCGTCTCGGCCTGTCGGACCAGGACACGGCGGCCGTGCGGGTCCTCACCCGCGTCGACGCGCCCCGGGCGACGCCCGCCCAGCGGGACCGTGTGGAGCTGGCCGTGCGGGACGTGATGGCGGCCGCCGCCTCCGGTCTGCCCGGCACCTGGGCGGACGCCGTCCGCTCGGCCGGTGCCGCGACCGGCGAGGAGCTGAGCGACACCCTCGACGAGGCCGTCGGCTCGGTCGACGTCACGGTTCGGCGACCGATGTGGTGGAACCTGATCACGGCTGCCCAGCTCCTGCTGCTGGGGACGACCCTGGCCGGGCTCCTCTGGTGGCTGCTCACCGTCGTCGGGATCGGCGCTCCCCGCGTCGGCAGCATCTCCCTGCCGATGCTGTTGCTCGCGTACGGTGCCGGGCTCAGTGCTCTCGTCGTCCTGGTGGCGCGCTGGTCGCGGCGGGTGGGCGCCGAACGGCGCGGTGAGCAGGTCGCCTCTGACCTCAGGGCCGCTGTGAGCGCTGTTGCTGCTGAGAAGGTCCTCACCCCGATCGCTGAGGTGATCAGCGCCCATCGCTCCACGCGGGAGGCGCTCAGCCGCTGACTCGTCCACAGGGGGCCTGGTCCCGGTCGTCATCCACAGGGGCGAGGCTGCGCCCCGCGGACTGTCCTGGAACCGGAGAGGCTGCTTCCACGGACCTGGCGAGGTGCCGGGCGGACGCGGAGGAGCCATTCATGAACGGCCTCTACCTCACGGTCGACGGAGTCGTGGGCACCGAACCCCGGCGGGCGATCGTCAACGGCCAGCCGCTGCTGAGCTTCCGGATGGTCGCCAACGAGCGCCGGTACGACAACGTCACCCAGAGCTGGATCGACCTGCATTCCTCCTGGCTCAGCGTCAGCTGTTTCCGGGCGATCGCCCGGAACGCCGCGGCGAGCATCAAGAAGGGCGACCGGGTGATCGTCCACGGCCGGATGCGTATCAAGGACTACGTCAGTGCGGACGGCGAGCGCCGGACCAGCGTCGACGTCGAGGCGAGCTCGTTGGGGCACGACCTGCGGTTCGGTACCAGCCTGTTCGAGCCGATGCGGGCGGCGGAGAACGTCGACGACCGGTTGCGCGAGCATGCCGACGTCCTCCTGAAAGAGCTCGCCGAGCTCCCGGAGGAGAGCGTCGAGGATCTGATCACCCAGCGGGCCTCGCTCCCCGGGGAACCTGTGCCGGAGCGAGGGCCGGAGTCCTCACCTTTCGACGGGGACGACGACCCGGAGGAGAACGACCTCGTGGAGGACCGGGCCCAGAGTGTGCGCGGCGCACATGACTGAACCGCCCCAGAGTCCGTCGCGCAGCCCCGGTCCTCATCGGCGTGGGGCATGCGCGAGGATCGGGGCGTGCTCGCAACCGCTGCTGCCCGCCCGCTCGGCATCGCCCTGGGGGTGGCTGTCGACCTTGTCGTCGGTGACCCGCGGCGCTTCCATCCGGTGGCCGCTTTCGGCCAGGCCGCCGCCTGGCTGGAACGCCGGTGGTACGCGGACGACGTCCGAAGCGGCGCCCGGTACACGATCGCCGCCGTGGGGGTGCCCGTTGCCCTCGGCTGCCTCGTCGAGCGGGCGACGGCTGGGCGGCCGGTGCTGCGTGCCGTGGCCACCGCGGTGGGCACCTGGGCGGTACTCGGTGGGACGAGCCTGGCCCGGGAGGGCGTGGCCATGGCCGGTCTGCTGGAGGGAGACGACCTCCCGGCGGCGCGGGACCGGCTGAGCCATCTCTGTGCCCGCGACCCGTCCGGGATGTCCGGTGACGACCTCGCGCGGGCGACGGTCGAGTCACTCGCCGAGAACTCCTCGGACGCCGTCGTGGCGCCCCTGTTCTGGGGAGCGGTGGCAGGGCTCCCCGGGCTGCTCGGGTACCGGGCGGTCAACACCCTGGATGCGATGGTCGGGTACACCTCTCCGCGCTACCGGAACTTCGGGCGCGTAGCGGCGAGGACGGACGACGTGGTGAACCTCGTCCCGGCCCGGGTGACCGCGGCCCTGGTCGTCGCCAGCGCACCGGTCGCCGGAGGTTCTCCGACGACGGCGTGGCGGGTGCTGCGGCGGGACGGCGGTGCCCATCCCAGCCCCAACGCCGGGCATCCGGAGGCTGCGATCGCCGGGGCCCTGGGAGTCCGCCTCGGTGGTGAGAACGTGTACGGCGGAACGGCCGAACGCCGCCCCGAACTGGGCGACGGTCGGTCTCCGCAGGTGGCCGACGTGCGACGCGCGGTCCGGCTGGTCAGGGTGGTCACCGGTGCCGCGTCGGTGGTGTCCGTCTTGGCCGCGATCACCGTGACGCGGGCCCGTCGCCGTCTGACACAGTGACCGGGCAACTCTGTGATCGGGTGAGACAGGCATGATCCACCGGGAGAGGAACACCGTCATGACCAGTGACACGCCGAACGCCCCCGCGACCGGGGACACACCGCCTGAGACCCTCGACGAGGCCCTCGCGGTGCTCGCGGCCCGGCGTCCCCTGGATCCCGCGGCCGTCGAGGCCGCCAGAACCAGGCAGGGGCGGTTGACGAAGCCTCTCGGGTCGCTCGGTCTGCTGGAGGACATCTCGGTGCAACTCGCCGGGCTGTCCGGGCAGTGCCCGCCGCCGATCCCCTCGCCCGCCGTGGTCGCCGTCTTCGCCGCCGACCACGGCGTGCAGGTCCACGGGGTCTCCCCGTGGCCGCAGGAGGTCACCGCCCAGATGATCGGGAACTTCCTCGCCGGGGGCGCCGCAGTCAACGCCCTCGCCGGGTCTGTCGGCGCCCGGGTGGTCGTGGTCGACGTCGGTGTCGCGACGCCCCTCGACGACGCGCCCGGGCTCCTGGCGATGCGTGTCCGGGACGGTTCCCGCGACCTCTCCGCAGAGGCCGCGATGACCGGCGCCGAGGTCCGTGCCGCGCTCGACGCGGGAGTGGCCGTCGCGGCCCGCCTGATCCGGGAGGGATACCGGTGCCTGCTCACCGGTGACATGGGGATCGCCAACACGACGGCCTCCGCGGCCCTGATCGCGGCCTTCACCGGGGCCGACCCCGAGCGCGTCACCGGCCGGGGGACCGGCGTCGACGACGACGTCCTCCGCCTGAAGATCGGTCTGATCCGGGCGGGCCTCGCCCTTCACGCCGACGCGATCGCCCACCGCGACACCGACCCCATCGCCGTCCTGGCCGCCGTGGGCGGGCTGGAACACGCGGCGATCGCCGGATTCGTGATCGGCGCCGCGGCGGCGCGGGTGCCGGTGATCCTCGACGGCGTCATCGCCGGATCCGCGGCACTCGCAGCCGCGGCGATCGCCCCGACCGCGAAGGACGCCTGCATCGCCGGGCACTGCTCCGCCGAACCGGGCCACCGGATCGCCCTGGAGGCGCTCGGTATGTCCCCGCTGATCGATCTCGGGCTGCGCCTCGGGGAGGGTACCGGCGCCGTCCTTGCCCTGCCGATCGTGCGCGCCGCCGTCGCGGCCCTGCGCGACATGGCGACGTTCGACTCGGCCGGGGTCAACGACGAGGGTCTGACGACGGTGCTCGCCCCCGACGGTCAGGACTGACCGACGTGAGCGATGTCTACCTCGCCGGTCTGCGGCTCACCGGGCTGCGGGTCGTCGTCGTCGGAGGCGGGAAGGTCGCGCAGCGGCGCCTTCCCGCGCTCGTGCGGGCCGAGGCCGACATCGTGCTCGTGGCACCCGAGGTCACCCCGACCGTCGAGGGACTCATCACCTCGACCGGCAACCGCTGGGAGCGTCGCGCGTACACCTCCGCCGATCTTGACGGTGCCTGGTACGCGCTCGCCCTCACCGGCGACTCGCGAGTGAACGAGCAGGTGGCGGCGGACGCCGTGGCGAGGCGCGTCTTCTGCGTCCGCGCGGACGACGCCACGCGCGGCTCGGCGGTCACCCCGGCGGTCGGGGCCGACGGCGCCGTGACGGTCGGTGTCCTCGGCGGCGGCGATCCCCGGCGCGCCGTCGCGGTGC
>JAUPKQ010000192.1 GCA_030837345.1 Actinomycetota bacterium
CGGCTGAATCCGACACAATTGTGTCGGATTCAGCCGACGGAATGGTTCACTGATTCGGTGCTGTCCGCGAAACGGGTCCACGATCCGGTTCTCGAATTTCGATCACCCGATGCTGCGCATCGTTTACCCGGAAAGACTCGCTGAGGCCCGACGAGGTCAAGTGCGGCGGGTGAGATCCTCCGCGCCGAAGGCGTCGGGGAGGACGTCGCTCATCGCGACGACGCCCCGGGCGGTCGCCAGCAGCAGGGCTGGGCCTCCGTGCTCCCACAGCAGCTGACGGCAGCGACCGCACGGCATCAGGGGCTCGCCGTCCGGGCCGACGCAGGCGACGGCGACCAGGCGTCCGCCGCCGCTCGCGTGCAGCGCGGAGATCATGCCGCACTCGGCGCAGAGGGCGAGCCCGTAGGAGGCGTTCTCGACGTTGCAGCCAACGACGATCCGCCCGTCGTCGACGAGCCCCGCGACCCCGACCGGGTAGCCGCTGTACGGCGCGTAGGCATGGTGCCGCACCCGCCGGGCGTCCTCCCGCAGCGCGGCCCAGTCGACCTCCGGCGGCGGGCCGGAGGAGGACGGGGACACGGAAGGCGAGGCGCTCACTTCGACTCCCCCTTGCGGTAGACGAGGCCATCGGCCTTCGGCATCCGGAGGCGCTGCGACGCGAGGGCGAGGACCAGCAGCGTCGTGACATACGGCGTCACGAAGGTCACCTGCGACGGGAGCGTCTCGGTGCTTGAGTACCACCAGCCGATCAGGAGACCGGCTGCCAACGAGAGCACGGCGGGTCCGAACCGGCGCCGGTACGCCGAGCGGCCGGCGAGCAGCAGGAGGCCGACGGCGACGACGAGCAGGAGGGCGTGGACCGCGTCGGCGCTGCGCAGCTGCATCGCGTCGGTGTAGCCGAAGAGGGCGGCCCCGGCGATCAGCCCGCCGGGACGCCAGTTACCGAAGATCATGGCGGCGAGGCCGATGTAGCCACGACCTCCCGTCTGGCCCTCGCGGTAGATCGTCGCCGCCGCGATCGCGAGGAAGGCGCCGCCGAAACCCGCGAGCGCTCCCGAGACCGTCACCGCGACGTACTTGTAGAGGTAGACGTTGACGCCGAGGGACTCGGCGGCGTACGGATCCTCCCCGACCGAGCGCAGCCGCAGCCCGAACGGCGTCCGCCACAGGACGACGTAGGTCAGGACGACGAGCAGGACGGCGATCAGCGTCAGGTAGGAGATCTGGGTCAGCAGGCCCTTGAGGATCCCGGCGAGGTCGGACACGAAGAACCAGCCGTGCCGTTCCAGGTCGCCCAGCGGGCCACCGATGAGCGGGGTGGTGAAGACCCCGGCGGAGGGGATCCGGGGCGACTGGGTCTGGCCGCCGCCCGGCGTCCCTTCGAGGAGCAAGCTGGCGAGGAACTTCGTCACCCCGAGGCCGAGGATGTTGATCGCGACCCCGGAGATGATCTGGTCGACGCCGAAGCTGACGGTGGCGACGGCGTGGACGAGACCTCCGACGGCCCCGAACGCGACGGCCGTCGCGAGTCCGGCCCACGGCCCGTACTGCCAGCCGATCCATCCGGCGCCGAACGTCCCGAGGATCATCATGCCTTCGAGACCGATGTTGACGACCCCCGCCCGCTCCGACCAGAGCCCCCCGAGGGCGGCCATGCCGATGGGGACGGCGAGGCCGAGGGCCGCCCCGACGGTCCCGGAGGAGGTGAGGGCGGAGGCTCCCGTCACCAGGCGGACGACGGCGAGGAGGACGACGAGAGCGGTGGCGACGGCCCCCAGCCGGTACCACCGGTTCATCCGTCCCGCCCGTTCCCTCAGCGAGGGCCGGGGAGCCGGAGCGGCGACGTCACGTTCGTCGGTGAGGCTCATGCCGGCGCTCCCTTGCTCGCCGCGACGGTCTGCGGCCCCTCGTCCTCGGGCGGATCCTGCGAGAGCGTGCGTCCGACGTCCCGCTGGACGGCCAGGAGCCGGTAGCGGCGGACCAGTTCGTACGCGACGACGACGGACAGGACGATGACGCCCTGCGTGATCTGCACGATCTCCACCGGGATGTCCCGCAGGTTCAGGATCTGCCCGGAGTTGTCGAGGAAGCCCCACAACAGGGCGCCGATCGCGATACCCACCGGATGGTTGCGCCCGAGCAGGGCGATGGCGATCCCCGTGAACCCGAGCCCGGCCGGGAAGTCGAGCGAGTAGGTGTAGGACGCGCCGAGCAGCTGCGGCATCCCGATCAGGCCCGCGACCGCGCCGGAGATCATCATCGAGGCGACGACCATCTTGCGGACGTCGACCCCGCTCGTGACGGCAGCCGCCTCGTTCATGCCGGTCGCCCGCAGGTCGAACCCGAAGCGGGTGCGGTTGACGAGGAACCAGAACCCGGCCCCTACGAGCACCGCGAGGACGAGGAGGCCGTACACCTTCAGCGGCGTCCCGGGGACGAGCCCGAGGCCCGGCACCTGCCCGGACTCCGGGATCGGCCTGGTGCCGAGGTTGTTCGACCCCTGCGTGGTGACGGCGAGACGCCCCGGCGCGAGCAGGTAGGCGATCAGCCCGGTCGCCATGAAGTTCAGCATGATCGTGGAGATGACCTCGCTGACCCCCCGGCGCACCTTGAGATACCCGGCGAAGCCCGCCCAGAGCGCCCCGACCAGCATCGCCGCGGCGACGACGACGAGGACGTGCAGCGCCTTCGGCAGTACGAGGGCTCCGCCGAGCGCCGCCGACAGCAGGGCGGCCAGACGGTACTGGCCGTCGACGCCGATGTTGAACAGGTTCATCCGGAAACCGACGGCCACCGCGACGGCGGCGAGGTAGTAGGTCGTCGCCGAGTTGATGATGAGGACCTGGGTGCGCGGCCGTCCCGCGTACTCGACCATCGCCTGGAGGGTCTCCACCGGGCGGGCGCCCGTCACCATGAGGATCACGGAGGTGACGAGCGCCGAGAAGACGATCGCCAGCAGGGGCGCCGCCAGTCCCAGCCCGATCCTGCGCCAGAGGTTCACGCCGCCTCGCCTCCCGTCGCGCCGGTCATCGCCGAGCCGAGCCGCTCGGGGGTGACGTCGCACGGGTCGACGTCGGCGACGAGCCGCCCGCGGAGGATCACCTTCAGGCTGTCCGACAAACCGATCAGCTCCTCCAGGTCGGCGCTGATCAGCAGCACCGCCAGTCCTTTCGCCCGCGCGGCGCGGAGCAGGTCCCAGATCGCCGCCTGGGCCCCGACGTCCACGCCCCGGGTCGGGTGCGCCGCGACGAGGAGGCACGGCTCACCGCTCATCTCCCGTCCGACGATCAGCTTCTGCTGGTTGCCGCCGGACAGCGCCGACGCGAGCACGTCGATCGACGGCGTCCGGACGTCGTACTCCTTCACGATCCGCTGGGTGTCCGCCCGGGCTCCGGCCCGGTCGACGAGCCCCCACCGGGTGACGTTCGGACGCCGGGTCTGGTGTCCGAGGATCCGGTTCTCCCAGAGGGGGGCCTCCAGGAGCAGGCCGTCGTGGGTCCGGTCCGCGGGGACGAACCCGATCCCCGACTCCCGGCGGCGGCGCGTCGTCCAGGTGGTGATGTCCTCGTCCCCGAGGAGGATCCGGCCCGACGACGGCATCCGGATCCCGAGGATGGTCTCGACGAGTTCGGCCTGGCCGTTGCCCTCGACCCCGGCGATCCCGAGGACCTCGCCCCGGTGGATCGTCAGGCTGACGTCGGTGAGCAGCTGCCGGCCGTCCTCGCCGGTCAGGTCGAGGTGCTCGACGACGAGCTCGGCGACGTCCGTGACGGTCGACCCGCTCGTCGTCGGGGAGGGAAGATCGCTGCCGACCATCAGTTCGGCGAGGGCCCTCGCCGTCACGTCCCGCGGGTCGACGGTGGCGACCGTCGTCCCGGCGCGGATCACCGTGATCTCGTCGGCGACGGAGAGGACCTCGTCGAGCTTGTGCGAGATGAAGACGATCGACAGACCCTGCGCCTTCAGTTCGCGCAACGCGTCGAAGAGCTCCTCGACCTCGTGCGGCACGAGGACGGCGGTCGGCTCGTCGAGGATCAGGGTGCGCGCGCCCCGGTACAGCACCTTGATGATCTCGACGCGCTGGCGGTCCCCCACCCCGAGGTCCTCGACGAGCGCGTCGGGGTCGACCTCCAGGCCGTACCGGAGCCCGATCTCGGCGATGCGCGTGCGGGCGGCGGAGAAGTCGATGAAGAACCCGGACCGCGGCTCGGCCCCGAGCACGACGTTCTCAAGGACGGTGAAGTTGTCGGCGAGCTTGAAGTGCTGGTGCACCATGCCCACGCCGCGGGCTATCGCGTCGGCGGGGCTGCGGAGGACGACCTGCTCCCCCTCGATGCTGATCGTGCCCTCGTCGGGCCGGTGCATGCCGTAGAGGGTCTTCATCAGCGTCGACTTGCCGGCGCCGTTCTCACCGACGACGGCGTGGACGGTCCCGGTGCGGACCCGGATGTCGATGTCCCGGTTCGCGACGACCCCGGGGAAGCGCTTGGTGATGCCTCTCAGCTCGACGGCGACCTCCGGCCGCTCCTGCCCCTTCGCAGGCTCCGCGTTCACGTCCGCGGGCATGGGCGTCTCCCTCGATCAGATGTGGCTGTGACGACCGGCTGTGACGACCGGCGCGGACGGTGTTCGGGCCCGGCGGCACCACACGCCGCCGGGCCCGAGCACCGTCCTTCAAGGACCGGGGTCAGGGCTTCTCGGGAACCGTGACCGCGCCAGAGATGATCTTCGCCTTGAACTCGTCGGCCTTGGCGGTGAAGGGCTTGACAGCCTCGTTCGACGCCGAGTAGCCGATGCCGTCGACCTTGAGGTCGAAGACCTGCGTGCCGGTGAGCGCCGAACCGTCGACGACGGACTTGATCTCGTTGTAGACGGCGACGTCGACCCGCTTGAGCATCGAGGTGACGATCACCGGCTTCACCGCGGCGGCGGCGGTGAGGTACTGGTCGGAGTCGACACCGATCGCGAGCTTCTTCGCGGCCGCGACGGCCTCGAAGGCACCGGCGCCGGATCCCCCGGCGGCGGCGTAGATGACGTCGGCGCCACCGTCGAGCATGCCCTGGGCCACGGTCTTGCCCTTGGCGGGGTCACCGAACCCGGAGAAGTCCGGCGGCTCGGTCAGGTACTTGACCTGCACCTTGATCCCGGGGTTCACGGCCTTGGCACCCGCGGCGAACCCTGCCTGGAACTTCTGCAGCAGCGGGGTGTTCACACCGCCGATGTAGCCGATGTTGCCGGACTTCGACGCCTGCGCGGCGATCGTCCCGACGAGGAACGACCCCTGGTTCTCGGCGAAGACCAGGTTGGTCACGTTCGCGGCGGTGATCGAGGAGTCGTCGACGATCGCGAACTTCACCTCGGGGAACTCCGCGGCGACCTTCTTCAGCGCGGTGGCGTAGGAGAACCCGACCCCGATGATCGGGTTGTAGCCGTCCCCGGCGAGGAGGCGCAGGCGCTCCTCCTTCTGGGCGTCGGTCTCGCCGTTCGCCGCCTCGAGCTCCTTGACCTGGACGCCGAACTCGGTCTTCGCCTTGTCGAGGCCCTTCGCCGCCGAGTCGTTGAAGGACTGGTCCCCACGGCCACCGACGTCGTAGGCGAGGCCGACCTTCAGGGAGGACTTCGCCCCCGCACCGGAGGCGGACGAGCTGGCACTTGCCCCAGAACCCCCGCCGCCGCAGGCGGTCAGGGCTAAGGCTGCGGTGGCCATCACCGCGACGAGAGTCGTCACCCGGCGCACGAGTGTCTCCTTCAGATCTGGAAGGGGCGCGCCGATCATCCTTGTACCTTGCGGTGACGCAGGGTTTCGGGTCGTCAGGGCGCGCCCTGGGTTGCAGCGAGGCTAGCCCTTGGTACCTGTGGTCACCGGGGGGTGGACCTCGGGTTATCCGAACCGTGACCAACCCCGCCGCCCAAAACGGACCCGGCGTTTTGGCAGTTCGATAGATCCCGGACGGCGGTCGCCACCAGCACACGCACCCCGATCCCGACGGCGCGCTCGTCGACGACGAGATCGGGCCGGTGAAGATCGTAGGTGGGCCCACCGGACCTGCGCGTCCCGAGACGCACCATCGCGCCGGGCACCTTCTCCAGCATCCAGGCGAAGTCCTCCCCGCCGAGACTCTGCGGTGTCAGTTCGACCGCCGCGGCGCCCAGTTCTCCCCGCACCGCGCCCTCGATGATCTGGACGGCGGCGTCGTCGTTCACGGTCGGCGGGACCCCCCGCACGTACGAGACCTCCGCCTCGACCCCGTACGGCTCCGTGATCGAGCGCACCGCGTCGCGGACCAGGCTGCCCGCCTGCGACCACACGTCACTGTCCAGGCAGCGGAAGGTGCCGATGAGCCTTCCCTCGGCGGGAATCGCGTTGGCGGCGCTGCCGGCGTTGACGGCACCCCACACCAGGGCTGCCCCGGCCCTCGGGTCGATCCGCCGGGAGATCACGGCGGGCGCCCCCACGATCACCTGGCCGAGCGCGAAGACGACGTCCTCGGTGAGATGCGGGCGCGACGTGTGACCGCCGTGCCCCCGCAGGGCGACCGTGACGTGATCGGCGGCGGCCGTGATCGCCCCGACCCTCGACCCGATCCGCCCGACGTCCGTGTGGGGGTCGCAGTGCACCGCGTAGGCGCGGTCCACGCCGTCCAGCCCACCGGCCGCGATGACGTCGAGGGCGCCGCCGGGAGTCGTCTCCTCGGCGGGCTGGAAGATCAGGCGGACCCGCCCGGGCAGCCGGCCCGCGGCGTCGAGATCCGCCAGGACCAGGCCCGCGCCGAGCACGACCGTCGTGTGGACGTCGTGTCCGCACGCGTGGCACGCCCCCGCGACCTGCGACGTGAACGGCAGACCGGTCGCCTCGACCAGGGGCAGGGCGTCGAGGTCACCGCGAAGGGCAACCGTCGGCCCGTCGGGACCGATGTCGCAGATCAGACCGCTGCCGGCAAGCAGCCGGGGCCGCAGGCCCGCCCGTTCGAGGCGTTCCGCGACGCGCCGGGTCGTGCGGAGCTCCGTCCGCGAGACCTCGGGATGGGCGTGCAGATCACGCCGGAAGGCGATGAGCTCATCGAGGTACGGCGCCAGCGACGGCGTCACGAATTGAATATTCACCAGTTACTCAAGCTCACTCCGGAAACAGCCCGGAAGACATCTGACCTAGCGCGGACCGGGGAGCACGTCGTGATCGTGTCCTCCCCCGGGGGAGGACACGATCACGACGTACCAGGACCCGGAGGTGACTCAGAAGCGGTCCGGAGGGGTGTACGTACCCCACACGGCGCGCAGGGCGTTGCAGACCTCGCCGACCGTCGCCCGGGCGGCCAGGGCATCCCGCATCGGGTACAGGATGTTGTCGGTGCCCTCGGCCGCGACCTTCAGAGCGGCGAGAGCCTTGTCAACAGCGGCGTTGTCACGCTCGGCACGCAGCTTCGCCAGGCGCTCCTTCTGCTCGGCCTCGATCGACGGGTCGACGCGGAGCGGCTCGTAGGGCTCCTCCTCGTCGATCGTGAACTTGTTGACGCCGATGACCGTGCGCTCGCTGTCGTCGATCTGCTGCGCGACGGCGTACGCCGACCGCTCGATCTCGTCCTTCTGGAAGCCCTGCTCGATCGCCGCGACCGCGCCGCCCTTGTCCTCGACGGCCTGGATCAGCCGCTCGATCTCGGCCTCCAGCTCGTCGGTGAGCGACTCGACGACGTACGACCCGGCGAACGGGTCGACGGTCTTGCAGGCGTCCGTCTCGAACGCGATGACCTGCTGGGTCCGCAGGGCGAGCCGGGCCGCCTTCTGCGTCGGCAGCGCGATCGCCTCGTCGAAGGAGTTCGTGTGCAGGCTCTGGGTGCCACCGAGGACGGCGCCGAGGCCCTGGAGCGCGACCCGGACGAGGTTGACCTCGGGCTGCTGGGCGGTGAGCTGCACGCCCGCGGTCTGGGTGTGGAAGCGCAGCATCAGGCTCTTCGGGTTGGTGCACCCGAAGGTCTCCTTCATGATCTTCGCCCAGACGCGGCGGGCGGCCCGGAACTTCGCCACCTCCTCGATCAGCGTCGTCCGCGCGACGAAGAAGAACGACAGGCGCGGGCCGACATCGTCGGCGGAGAGCCCGGCGGCCTGGGCGGCACGCACGTACTCCATCGCGTCGGCGAGGGTGAAGGCGATCTCCTGCGCGGGGGTCGCCCCGGCCTCGGCCATGTGGTAGCCCGAGATGGAGATGGTGTTCCAGCGGGGCAGCTCCGCCTTGCAGTACGAGAAGATGTCGCTGATCAGGCGAAGGCTCGCCTTCGGCGGGAAGATGTACGTCCCGCGGGCGATGTACTCCTTGAGCACGTCGTTCTGGATCGTGCCGGTGAGCTGCGCGCCCGTGGCGCCCTGCTCGGCCGCGACGAGCTGGTACATCAGCAGCAGCACCGACGCGGGCGCGTTGATCGTCATCGACGTCGAGATCTTGTCCAGCGGGAGCCCGCCGAACAGGACCCGCATGTCGTCGATCGAGTCGACGGCGACACCGACCTTGCCGATCTCACCGCTGCAGATCGGGTCGTCGGAGTCGTACCCCATCTGGGTGGGCAGGTCGAAGGCGACCGACAGGCCACCCGTCCCGGCCGCCACCAGCTGGTGGTACCGCTCGTTCGACTCCTTGGCGGTGCCGAACCCGGCGTACTGGCGCATCGTCCAGGGGCGGGCCGTGTACATCGTCGGGTAGACACCGCGAGTGAACGGATAGCTCCCTGGCTTACCGAGCTTCGCCTCGGCGTCGTAACCGGACAGATCCTCCGGCCCGTACACCGGTTTCACGGGCAGTCCGGACTCCGTACGTCCGGGCCCCCCGATGGCGTCCCCACTCATGCCGACCTCCTCAGGCGTGCGCTGTTCGCGCGTTCCGGAACCGAGGCTACTCACCCGTCCGGCGCCGGACGTCCCGGCCCCCCGCCGGGCGCGTCGCGGGCCGGGACGCGCCCGGCGCACCTACCACGAACGGTGCCGGGGAAGGTGACCCGAACGACCCAGCCGGACCACCCCGGATCTCACGTCAGGTTCCGGCCACCGGCCTGCTTGAGGTGGTCGACGATCGCCTTGACCTCCTGGGCCCGTTCCCGGGTCGTCACCAGCAGCGCGTCGGGAGTGTCGATCACGACGACGTCCTCCAGGCCGAGCACGGCGACGAGCCGCCCGCCGTCCGGGACGATCACTCCCGTCGACTCGACGGCGTGGACGTGGACGTCGTCCCCCAGGACCCGCAGCGGCCCGTCACCGGGCAGCAACGCGGCGAGTGAGGCCCAGTCCCCGATGTCGTCCCAACCGAGCGCAGCGGGCACCACGGCGACGCGCCCGGCGTCCGCCGCGGGCTCCGCGACGGCGTAGTCGATCGCCACCTTCTCCAGGGAGGGCCAGACCCGTTCGAGGACCTCCTGCCGCCCGGGACCGTCCCAGGCCGCGGCGATCTCGACCAGGCCGTCGTGGAGCTCGGGACGGTTCTCCCGCAGCTGCTCCAGCAGCAGTGCCGCCGGGG
The DNA here is from genome assembly GCA_030837345.1 of Actinomycetota bacterium. Lineage (GTDB taxonomy): Bacteria > Actinomycetota > Actinomycetes > Actinomycetales > Kineosporiaceae > JAUPKQ01. The sequence goes on from JAUPKQ010000192.1 coordinate 9,500, forward strand.
CGACGAACATGCCCGCGTTCCAGCGGTGCTGGCCGCCCGCGACGTACCGGGCGGCCGTCGCGGCGTCCGGCTTCTCGACGAAACGCACCACGGCCCGGGCGGACGGCGCCCCCGGCAGGTCGAGCGACTCACCGAGCTGGATGTACCCGAAGGCCGTCGACGGCCGTTCGGGCTCGATGCCGATCGTCACGACGTACCCGGCACGCGCGGTGACGACGGCCTCGACCACGGCGTCGCGGAAGGCCGACGTGTTCCGGATCACGTGGTCGGCCGCGAAGGACCCCATGACGGCGGACGGGTCACGCCGGTGGATCACGGCGGCGGCGAGGCCGATCGCCGCGGCGGAGTCACGGGGTGAAGGCTCGGCGAGCAGGTCGGACGCCGGGAGCTCGGGAAGCTGCTCGGCGACGGCGGTGGCGTGGCTCGCCCCCGTGACCACCACGACGCCGTCGGCGAGCGGGTACAGCCGGTCCCACGTCTGTTGCAGCAGCGACCGTCCGTTCCCGGTCAGGTCGAGCAGGAACTTGGGATGGGCTGCCCTCGACAGGGGCCAGAGCCTCGTCCCGGCGCCCCCTGCGGGCACCACGGCATGGAAACCGGCGAGAGCCGGATCACGATCGGTCGTCACGCCGGTCACCGTATCCGAGCTGCGGATACCCGTCGTCGCCGTCGCCCGGATTGGTGTATTCGCTGCCTCTTTCAGCACCGCCGCGTCCCGCCGGACACGCGTCACGCGCCCGTTCCGCACCGGGAGACCGGTGCGGAACGGGCGCGTGACGCGAACCGAGAGTTCTCGCGCTCAGTAACCCTTGACCATCGCCCGGCGAAGATCCTGGTTCAGCTGGGAGATGACGTCCAGCGGGATCTCCTTCGGGCAGGCGTCGGCGCAGGCGCCGACGTTCGTGCACCCGCCGAAGCCCTCGTGGTCGTGCTGGTTCAGCATCTTGACCACGCGGGAGTCACGCTCGGGCTGGCCCTGCGGCAGCTCACCCAGGTGGGTGACCTTGGCGCCGAGGAACAGCATCGCCGCGGCGTTCGGGCACGCCGCCACGCACGCACCGCACCCGATGCAGGCCGCGGTGTCGAACGCGCGGTCCGCGTTGACCTTCGGCACCAGCGTCGAGTGGGCCTCCGGGGCGGACCCGGTGTTCACCGAGACGAACCCGCCCGCGGAGATGATGCGGTCGAACGCGCCACGGTCGACGATCAGGTCGCGCAGGACCTTGAAGGGCTCCGCACGCCACGGCTCGATCGTGATCGTCTCGCCGTCGGAGAACGACCGCATGTGCAGCTGACACGTGGTCGTGCGCAGCGGCCCGTGGGCCGATCCGTTGATCATCAGGCCGCACATGCCGCAGATGCCCTCGCGGCAGTCGCTGTCGAACGCGATCGGCTCCTCGCCGGAGGTGGCGAGGTTCTCGTTGAGAACGTCGAGCATCTCCAGGAACGACATGTCCGGGGAGACGTCGTCCAGCTGGTACGACACCAGCTTCCCCGGCGCCTCGGGCCCCGTCTGACGCCAGACCTTGACGGTGATCTTCACTTGTAGCTCCGCTGCTTCAGCTCGATGAACTCGTAGACGAGGTCTTCCTTGTGCAGGACCGGTGAGGAATCCTCGCCGCCCCACTCCCAGGCGGCGGCGTACGCGAATTCCTCGTCGCGACGCTCCGCCTCGCCGTCCTCGGTCTGCGACTCCTCGCGGAAGTGCCCCCCGCAGGACTCACGCCGGTGAAGGGCGTCGATGCACATGAGCTCGCCGAGCTCCAGGAAGTCGGCCACACGGCCGGCGCGCTCCAGGGACTGGTTGATCTGCTCGTTCTCGCCCAGGACCTTGACGTTGCTCCAGTACTCCTTACGGAGCGTCCGGATGCGGTCGACCGCCGTGAGGAGACCCTCGCGGTTACGCGACATACCGCAGTACTCCCACATGATGTGGCCGAGTTCGCGGTGGTAGGAGTCGACCGTGCGGGTTCCCTTGGAGTTCAGGAACTGCTCGATACGGGACGTGACCGACTTCTTCGCCTCGACGACCTCGGGAGCGCTCTCGTCGACCGCCGGGTAGGGGCCGGACGCGAGATAGTCGCGAATCGTGTTCGGGAGGACGAAGTAGCCGTCCGACAGGCCCTGCATCAGCGCGGACGCACCCAGGCGGTTGGCGCCGTGGTCGGAGAAGTTCGCCTCACCGGCGACGAACAGGCCCGGAATGCTCGACTGCAGGTCGTAGTCGACCCAGAGGCCACCCATCGTGTAGTGGACCGCCGGGTAGATCCGCATGGGAACCTCGTAGGGGTCCTCACCCGTGATCTGCTTGTACATGTCGAAGAGGTTTCCGTACCTCGCCGACACGGTGTCGCGGCCGACGCGCCCGATCACCTCGGAGAAGTCGAGGTAGACCCCGAGCCCGCCCGGGCCGACGCCCTTTCCGGCGTCACACTGATACTTCGCCGCCCGCGACGCGATGTCACGGGGAACGAGGTTCCCGAACGCCGGGTAGATCCGCTCCAGGTAGTAGTCGCGGTCCTCCTCGGGAATCTGGCGCGGGTCCTTGTTGCGGTCCTCAGCCTTCTTCGGGACCCAGATCCGCCCGTCGTTGCGGAGCGACTCGCTCATCAGCGTGAGCTTGCTCTGGTGCTCGCCGGCGACCGGGATGCACGTCGGGTGGATCTGCGTGAAGCAGGGGTTCCCGAAATAGGCGCCCTTGCGGTGGGCCCGCCAGGTGGCGGTGACGTTGCAGCCCATCGCGTTGGTCGAGAGGAAGAAGACGTTGCCGTACCCGCCGGTGGCGAGGACGACGGCGTCGGCGAGATGCGTCTCGACCTCGCCGGAGACCATGTCCCGCACGATGATGCCGCGGGCCCGGCCGTCGACGACGATCAGCTCGAGCATCTCGTGCCGCGAGTACATCGTGACGGTGCCCTCGGCCACCTGCCGCTGGAGCGCCTGGTAGGCGCCGATCAGCAGCTGCTGGCCCGTCTGGCCACGCGCGTAGAAGGTACGGGAGACCTGGACACCACCGAAGGAACGGTTGTCGAGCAGGCCGCCGTACTCACGGGCGAACGGGACGCCCTGGGCGACGCACTGGTCGATGATGTTCGAGCTGACCTCGGCGAGCCGGTAGACGTTCGACTCGCGGGCGCGGTAGTCGCCGCCCTTGACCGTGTCGTAGAAGAGACGGTAGACCGAGTCGCCGTCCCCCTTGTAGTTCTTGGCGGCGTTCATGCCGCCCTGGGCCGCGATCGAGTGGGCGCGGCGCGGGGAGTCCTGGTAGCAGAAGGCGCTGACCTGGTAGCCCTGCTCGCCGAGCGTCGCAGCCGCGGCACCACCGGCGAGGCCGGTGCCCACCACGATGACGGACAGCTTGCGGCGGTTGGCCGGGTTCACCAGTTTCGCTTCGAACTGGCGCTTGGACCAGCGCTGCTCGATCGGGCCCGAGGGCGCCTTGGTGTCCCTGATCGGTGCGCCCTCGCGGTACAGACCGTCGATGAGGTCGTCAGTCATTAGTTATCGAGACCCTTACTCCACGATGCCGAACAGGATGAACAACGGCGGCAGGGCGAACCCGACCACGACCACGACGGCGACGAACATCGCAAGGGCCTTGGCCCGGACGCGGGCCGCGACGGACGTCGTGCAGCCGAGGGTCTGAGCGGCGCTCCACACCCCGTGCTGGAGGTGCAGCCCGACCGCCGCGAGGGCGATCAGGTAAACCAGGACGACCCACCACAGCTGGAAGCTCGCGACCACGAGCTGGTAGGGGCTCTCGCCGATCGTCGCGTCGCTCACACCCGAGTTGAAATTGACCTTGTGGGTCGTGAACTGGATGAGGTGGAACACGAGGAAGGCGATCAGGGCGACGCCGCCCCAGCGCATGGTGGTGGACCGCCAGGCGGCCGCGCCGGCGAGACGGACCGCATAGCGGCCCTTACGGGCACCGTTCGCCTTGTTCCACAGGTAGAACGCGGAGTAGGCGTGCCCGACAACACTCAGGATCAGCACCACCCGGAACGCCCAGAGGAAACCTTCGTACGGCAGGATCGGCTCTCCGAACGTCCGGAGGTGGTGGGCGTAGGTATCGAATGCCGACTGCCCACCGAAGATCTTGAGATTGCCGTACATGTGCATCAGCACGAAGAAGACGAAAAGTGCGCCCGTGACCGCCATGAGCAGCTTCATGGCGACTGTCGTCCGGCGTGCCTTGACGAGTGCAGGTGACAGAGTCTGATTGGACACGGGCACACGCTATCGCGCGCCCCGCCAGACCCCGGAGGACCCTCGTCTCGCCGGGCTACACATGTCGTGCCCTACGGGGTGGGACTCCCGTCCTTCATTCGCCCGGCGTCGTCCCCGGGCCCGATCAACGGTCGAAATCCCCGCCGTACCGACCCTCCCGGGGGAGAAATCGCACGTGACGGGCATCTCGGGGCACCTATCGGCGTCCGTCACACCGATGGCGGGTGGCAACGGTCACACCGACGGGTCACGCCGGGTCCGTCCCCTCCCTCCGGAGTCCTCCGCCCCACGCCGTCCCTCGCCCGTTCTCGACGCGGCGGCCCCTCGGGTCGTTATCGGATCGGAATGATCCCTACGGCTCCCCCGGCACGACGAGGTTCCGGCGAGGATCACCGGGGTGCCTGGACGGCGGTGGGCCCCGGCGGGTTAGCCTCATCCGGACATGTCCCCCGCTCACGTTCCCCCGCCACGCCGTCGCCGTGTCGTCCCGGTCGCCGCGATGGCCACCGTCGTGTCCCTGGGGACCTTGTTCCTCGGGGCCGTGTCCCCGTCGGCCTCCCTTCCCTTCGCCGCAGGCCCGGCGGCTGCCCGGCCGCCCACCGCGAAGAACACGCAACGGCCGGCGAAACCGTCGCCACGCGCCGCGGCCTCCCCACGCGCCGTTCCCGGAATGGGCGCCACCCTGCCCTGTTTCTCCTCCGTCGCCTACTCGGTGAACGGCAAGACACGACCGGCCCGGCCCCTTCCCCCGGTGACGTCCTCGGCCGGCGGCGAGCGCCTGGCCGCGCCCGGCCTCCAGGTCACTCCGTCGGCGAAGACGCCCCCGCCCGCGCCGAAGGCCACCGCCTGGCTCGTGGCGGACCTCAGCACCGGACGCGTGCTCGCCGCCTGCAACGCGCACGTCCCCCTCGCGCCGGCGAGCTCCCTCAAGGTGCTGACGGCGCTCGCCCTGACGCCGAGGATCGCTCCGGCCACCCGGTACGTCGCCCGCCAGGAGGACGCCGCGGTCGACGGCACCCGTGTCGGTCTCGTGCCGGGTTCCGCCTACACGGCGGACGACCTGTGGCACGCCCTGCTGATGGGCAGCGCGAACGACGCCGCGACCGGGCTGGCCGCGATGGCGGGCGGAACGGCGTCCGCCACCACGGTGATGAACGACACCGCCCGTTCCCTCGGCGCGAACGACACGCGGGCCGTCAACACCAGCGGGCTCGACGAACCCGGCCAGGTGAGCAGCGCCTACGACCTCGCCCTCTTCGGTCGCGCGGCCCTGGCGAACCCTGTGATCACTAAGTACGTGCAGACCCGGAGCTACGCGTTCCCGGAGGCCGGGGCCGCGATCGGTCCGCCCCGCAAGACCTTCCAGATCCAGAACCACGACAAACTGCTCTACAACTACCCCGGGGCTCTCGGGGTGAAGAACGGCTGGACGTCGACCACGGGCGGCTCGTTCGTCGGCGCCGCCGAACGCGGTGGCCGCCGCGTCATCGCCACGGTGATCGCCGCCGATCCCCAGACCTGGCAGATGTCCAGGGCCCTGATGGACTGGGCGTTCAGCGCGACCGCTCCCGGCTCGGAGGGCGTGGGCGAACTCGTCACCGGCCCGGTCGACCCGGCGGGGCCCAGCCGCACGGCCGAGGGCGGTGCGGCCGAGGGCGCCCACGCCGCGGCGCCGGGCGACCCGGACGGCGGCATCGTCCGGATCAGCACCTCCTCGGCAGAGCCGAAGCTGACGGCGGGCCAGTTCTTCGCCCTGGTGGCAGGCGGGGTGGCGCTCATCGCCGTCGGCAGACACCTGCTCCGCAGACGGCACTAGGACCCGCCCGGTGGATCGGAGTCGGGGTCCTTGCAGGTAGCGGACCCGCCCTCCA
>JAUPKQ010000028.1 GCA_030837345.1 Actinomycetota bacterium
AAGTCCGCCTTGTGGACACTCGTGTCACCCCGGTTCAGCAGCTCCGTGTAGTGGGCGACCGTCTCCCCCGGCGTCTTGGTGTGTCCCGGGGCGTTGGCGAGCAGCGGTTCGGCTCCCGTCGTCGCCGAGACCATCTCGGGAAGCTGCTTCCCGGGGAGCAGCACGAGCTGCCCCCACAGGCCATACGGGCTCCGGGGATCGGGGGAGACGAGGACCCGGAGGACCGGGGTCGCCGACGCCGGGGTCGCCCCCGCCGCCAGGAACCAGCGGGGCCAGGGCCGCCCTCGCGTGAGGAGCAGCTTGGGCGTCGTCGGGGCGGGCGGGGCGGTGCTGGGACGGTTCAAGGCCTTGTCGACGAGGACCGTGGCCGCCAGCCCCTCCCTGGCGGGCCCTGTCACGCGGGCACCGGCGGCGGCGACGTCCCGGGCCGAGGCCGCCCGCACGAGGGCCGCGTCGATCGACCCGAGGATCAGGGCGGCCTGCCGGGGAGTGACGGCGGGGTGTTCCCCGGCCGCGTCCGGCACGGACGGGGTCCGGACGTCGTCACCGCAGCCCGCCGTCACCAGCAGGGCCACCAGCACGGTCATCCAGCGACCCGTCGCTCTTCGGACAGCGAACATCATTCCTCCGGCGGGTCGGCAGGACGGCGGCGGAAAGGCAGCGGACCGGTGATCGGACCCGTGATCGGACCCGTGATCGGACCCGTCGCCGGTCCGGCGGCGCGACCCCGGCCACGCTGCCGGGCACGGACGTCCCGCCGCGAGGGCAGCACCGCGCGGGACGTCGTCCCCGCCGGATCCTCCGCGCCCTCCGGATCCCCCGGCGTGTCCCCCGGATCCCCCGGCGTGTCCCCCGGATCCCCCGGGACCGGCGAGGCGCCGGCGAACAGGCGCCCGGACCGCATCGCGAGGAGCCCGGCCCCACCGACGACGAACAGCACCGCGCCGATCGCGAGCATCGCGGGCGCCGGGGAGGTCCCGGCCACCCCCGACCAGGTGAGCTCGACGGCGGACGGCGGCGTCACGCCGTCCGTGGCGATCACTGCCCGCCAGCGCCCCGGGGTGCGCGGCCAGGTCAGGGTCGCCACGCCGTCCACACGGACCGAGGCCGCCCAGATGTCGGCCCCCGACGGATCGGGAAGAGACTTCTCCCCCGGGTGGCCGGTCAGCCGGAGAACCCCCTGGGAGTCGAGGGCACTGATCTCGACGCGCGCGGCGCCGCCGAGGTAGGCGTCGACGTCGTCCGCCCGGCCCACGCCGATGAACACGGGGACCCTCGCGGAGGAAGCCCCACCGGAGGAAGCCCCGCCGGACGACGTCCCCGGGGCCGGGGCGGACCCGGGCCCGGACGCCGCGCGGATACGGACGGCGGAACCGCTCAACTCGGTGATCCCCAGGGCCGTGACGACGACGGATCCGGTGGTCCGGGGCATCCGGCCGACGAGCGCCGACGACTCGCCGAGCACCGACGTCCGCTGGAGGCCGGACACGACGAGCGCGACACCGGCCAGGGTCACCAGGAGGGCGAGGAGACGGGGTACCCACGGACGGAGCCCCGGGCCGCCGGGAGGAACTGCCGGTACCGAGTCAGTCACCCTCCGACCCTAGACGAGTGACTCCGATCTTCAGTGGCGTGTCCGCGCGGAAGCAGCGTGTGCAATCACCGTCGTGATGACGACAGCAATCGCACACGCTGATGCCCCCGCGCCAGGGCAACGGGTCAATTACCCGGCATCGGTGCAGGGCGGGAGCATCTCCGGTGGACGACCGTTCTCAGGCTGTCAGATCGCGCAGGAGGTGGTCGGCGGCGGCGTAGGGATCGATCGTCCCCTCGACGACCTGCAGGGCGAGCTGCTCGAGACGGCGGCCCTCCCGGAGGTCACCGATGCGCTCCCGCAGGGCCGTGACGACGATGGCCTCGATCTCGCCGGAGGCACGGCGCAGCCGCCGCCTCGTCAGGGCGCCGGTCTTGCTCGCCCAGGCGGTGTGGTCGTCGAGGGCCTGGACGAACTCGTCGATCCCGTCCCCGGTGGAGGCGACGCACATCAGGACCGGCGGGCGCCAGTCCCCCGCGTCGCCCCGCTCCCCGAGACTGATCATGTGGCGCAGGTCGCGGGCGGTCGCGGCGGCGCCGTCCCGGTCCGCCTTGTTCACCACGAAGATGTCGCCGATCTCCAGGATGCCCGCCTTGGCCGCCTGGATCCCGTCGCCCATTCCCGGGGCGACGAGAACGACCGTCGTGTCGGCGTGCGAGGCGATCTCGACCTCGCTCTGCCCCACGCCGACCGTCTCGATGAGGACGTCGTCGCACCCGGCGGCGTCGAGCACCCGCATCGCCTGCGGGGTCGCCCAGGACAGGCCGCCGAGGTGACCGCGGGAGGCCATCGACCGGATGTAGACGCCCGGGTCGAGGGCGTGCTCCTGCATGCGGACCCGGTCGCCGAGGAGCGCGCCGCCCGAGAACGGGGACGACGGGTCGACGGCGAGCACCCCGACCCGCTCCTCCCGCGCCCGCAGGGCCCGGACCAGGGCTGAGGTCGTCGTGGACTTGCCGACCCCCGGGGATCCGGTCAACCCGACGACTCTCGCCCTCCCGGTGAACGGGGCGAGGGTCGCCATGACCTCCCGGAGGGCGGGATGGGCATCCTCGACGAGACTGACCAGCCTGGCCACGGCACGGGGACCTCCGTCGCGGGCCTTCGCGACCAGGTCCGCGACATCCACAGTTCTGCTCACGGTCAGCAAGCCTAGGCCGCCGTGCCGGGCACCGGCCCCTCAGCCCCGGGGAACGCGGATGATCAGGGCGTCGCCCTGCCCGCCCCCTCCGCACAGGGACGCCGCTCCGACCCCGCCGCCACGGCGCCCGAGTTCCAGGGCGAGGTGGAGGGTGATCCGGGCCCCCGACGCTCCGATCGGATGCCCGATGGCGATCGCCCCACCGTTGACGTTGACCTTCCCGGGGTCGAGGCCGAGTTTCCTCGTCGAGGCGAGGCCCACCGCGGCGAAGGCCTCGTTGATCTCCACCAGGTCGAGGTCGGACGGCGAGATGCCCTCCTTCGCGCACGCGGCGGCGATGGCGTCGGCGGGCTGCTCCTGGAGGGTGGAGTCGGGGCCCGCGACGACGCCGTGGGCGCCGATCTCGGCGATCCACGAGAGCCCGCGCCGCTCCGCCTCACCCTTCTCCATCACGACGACGGCCGCCGCACCGTCGCTGATCTGGGACGCCGACCCCGCGGTGATCGTGCCGTCCTCGCGGAAGGCCGGGCGCAGCCGGGCCAGTGAGGCGGCCGTCGTCTCCGGGCGCACGCCCTCGTCGGCCGTGACGACGATCGGTTCGCCTCGGCGCTGGGGGATCGTCACGGGAACGATCTCGTCGTCGAACACGCCGTTCTTGGCGGCCTCCGCCGCGAGCCGGTGGGAACGGGCCGAGAACTCGTCCTGCTCCTCGCGCGTGAAGAACCGGTCGGCGGAGTTGGCGGCCTCGGTGAGTTCGCCCATCGCCTGGTCGGTCACGGCGTCCCAGAGGCCGTCGAACGCCAGGTGGTCGACGAGCGTCGTGTCGCCGTACCGGAACCCCTCGCGGGAACGCGGCAACAGGTGAGGCGCCTGGGTCATCGACTCCTGGCCGCCGGCGACCACCACGTCGAACTCCCCGGCCCGGATCAGCTGGTCGGCGAGCGCGATCGCGTCGATACCGGACAGGCACACCTTGTTGACCGTCAGCGCCGGGACGTCGAGCGGGATCCCGCCCTTCCGCGCCGCCTGCCGGGCCGGCACCTGGCCCGCCCCGGCGGTGAGGACCTGCCCCATGATCACGTACTGGATGTCGGACGGCGCCACCCCGGCCCGTTCGAGGGCCGCGGCGATGGCGATCCCCCCGAGATCGGAACCGGAGAACCCCTTGAGGGCGCCGGTCAGGCGTCCCATCGGCGTCCGGGCTCCGGCGACGATCACCGAGGAACGAGGAGCGGAACCAGCCATGACGACCTCCTGGACGACGGTGCCGGGCTCGCCCGGGTGGGCAAGGCCTCGAAGGAGGCCTCAGGTCCCGGACGATGCGGCCGACGATAGGCAGCCACCTCCAAGGAGATCAACACTCGTTCACCCCGGTTTCGCGGTGGTTCGACCCTCGAACCCTCCGGTCCGGGGGTACCCCTATCCCCACCCCTACGACGGGTTTCCCGCCCCCGGACGCCGATCGCCCCGGAACGACACCGGCCCGCGGGGAGGGGCCGACGTCGGATGACGGGGGCCACGTCCTACGGTGGAGGCATGACTTTCCAGGGCTTGTTCACCGCCATCGACCACGTGGGTGTCGCCGTTCCCGACTTCGACGCCGCCGTGGCCTTCTACCGCGACACGTTCGGCATGGAGCTCGTCCACGAGGAGAAGAACGAGGACCAGGGCGTCCACGAGGCCATGATGGCCGTCGGGGAGTCCGGCTCGTGCGTGCAGATCCTCGCCCCCCTGACGCCGGCCTCGACCATCGCGAAGTTCCTCGACCGGTCCGGCCCCGGCCTGCAGCAGGTCGCCTACCGCGTCGTGGACGTCGAGAAGGTCTCCGCGACGCTGCGGGAGCGCGGCGTCCGCATGCTCTACCCCGAGCCGAAGCGCGGCACCGCCGGAAGCCGTATCAACTTCGTGCACCCCAAGGACGCCGGTGGCGTTCTCGTCGAGCTGGTCCAGCCCGCGGCGACGCCCGAGCACTGACCGCCTCAGGAGCGCTGAGCAGCACCGGAGAAGGCCTCCGCCCGGGGACGTCTGCCCTCGTGGTCACGCACTGGTCCGTGATGATGCAACCCTCAACAGTCACCCTGCATGGCAAACAACAAGGGTTGCTTCATCGCACCAAAGCGTATGATCACGAGGGCTCCGCCTCGGTGACCCCGGCCCGCGCTTCGGCCCCGTCCAGGGTTCCCGGCGCGGTGACGGTCACCCGGAGCGTTCGCTGACGCGTCCCCTTCAGGAGGCCTTCGTGCAAGAGATCATCGACGCGATCCTGTCCGAAACCGCGAGCTCGTCCGACGTCGCGGCGCTGCCCCTCCCGGAGTCCTACCGGGCTCTCACCGTGCACGAGGACGAGACCGACCTGTTCGCGGGCCTTTCCACCCGTGAGAAGGATCCGCGCGAGAGCCTGCATCTCGACGACGTCCCCGTACCCGGGCTCGGGCCGGGCGAGGCGATCGTCGCGGTGATGGCCAGTGCGATCAACTACAACACCGTATGGTCGTCGATCTTCGAGCCCGTTCCGACGTTCGGCTTCCTCAAACGGTACGGACGCACGAATCCCTACGCGAAAAGGCATGACCTGCCCTATCACGTGGTGGGTTCCGACCTTTCGGGAGTCGTGCTCCGGACCGGTCCCGGCGTGCACGCGTGGAAACCCGGGGACAAGGTCGTCGCGCACTGTCTCTCGGTGGAACTCGAGGACGCCCGCGCGCACGACGACACGATGCTCGACCCCGAGCAGCGGATCTGGGGTTTCGAGACGAACTTCGGCGGCCTCGCGGAGCTCGCCCTCGTCAAGTCCAATCAGCTGATGCCCAAACCCGGTCACCTCACCTGGGAGGAGGCCGCCTCCCCCGGCCTCGTCAACTCGACCGCCTACCGGCAGCTGATCTCGTCCCACGGCGCGGGAGTGCGCCTCGGTGACTTCGTCCTGGTCTGGGGGGCCTCCGGGGGGCTCGGTTCCTACGCGACCCAACTCGCCCTCGCAGCCGGTGCGACACCGGTCTGTGTCGTCTCCTCCCCCGCCAAGGCCGCCCTCTGCCGGGCGATGGGCGCGGAACTCGTGATCGACCGGGCCGCCGCCGGCTACCGCTTCTGGAAGGACGCCGGCACGCAGGACCAGAAGGAGTGGCGACGGTTCGGCGCCGACGTCCGGGAGCTGACCGGCGGCCGGGACGTCGACATCGTCCTTGAGCACCCCGGCCGGGAGACCTTCGGCGCCAGCGTGTACGTCGCCCGGAGGGGCGGGACGGTCGTCACTTGCGCCTCGACGTCCGGATTCATGCATGAGTACGACAATCGGTACCTCTGGATGAACCTCAAACGGGTCGTCGGATCACACTTCGCCAATTACGCCGAGGCGTGGAAGGCCAACGAGTTGATTGCACGGGGACTCATTCACCCGACCCTGTCGCGGACATTCCCCCTCGATCGTGCTCCGGAAGCCGCCTTGTCCGTGCATCGCAACCTCCATCAGGGCAAGGTCGGGGTACTCTGCCTCGCGCCGGGTGAAGGCCTCGGAGTGCAGGATCCGGAGCTTCGGGACCGTCATCTCACCGCGATCAATCGCTTCAGGAACGTTTAGACCTCAAGTCAGAGGTCGAGGAGGTCTCACAGTGGCCGGGGAGCAGAGCCAGACCGGATTCCAGGTCGTCATGCGCGGCTTCGACCGCGATCAGGTCATCGAACGCCTCAGCTCCCTGGAAGCGGCCCTGCGGGACGCCCGGACGCGGGCCGAGGACGCCGACTCCCGGGCGATGAAGCTCGCGGGAGAGGTCTCGGAGGCGCACCGGCAGCTGCGCGAGGTGGAGCGCCCGTCCTACGCCGGGCTGGGCGCCCGCATCGAGCAGCTGCTGCGCCTCGCCGAGGAGCAGGCGAGCGACGTGATCGCCGCGGCGACGAAGGACGCCGAGGAGACGCTGGCCGCCGCCAGGGTCGAGGCCTCACAGGTCCGCGCCGCCGCGCAGAACGAGTCCGCCGAGCTGACGGCGACGGCCCAGCGCGAGAGCAACGAGATGCGCCAGACCGCGGCGAACGAGGCCGAGGAGATCGTCGCCACCGCGACCCGCAAGGCCGAGGAGATGCTGGCCGTCGCCGAGCGCGAGGCCTCCAAGCTCCGGTCCGTCACCGAGCACGAGACCAGCGAGAAGCGCGCCACCGTCGAGCGCGAGCTCGCCCGTCTGCGGGCGACGGTCGAGCGCGAGGCGACCGAGCTGCGCGCGCACACCAAGCGAGAGGCCGACGAGCTGCGGTCGGCGGCCAAGCGGGAGGCCGAGGAGGTCCGTGGCGCCGCCAAGAAGGCGGCGGACGAGCTGCGGACCGCCGCGGCCCAGATGCACGAGGAGACCGTCCGGAAGGTCGAGCAGATGACGACCGACCTCGACCTCGCCCTCGCCTCACGCCGCGAGGACGCCGAGCGGATCGACGCCGAACGCCACGAGCAGGCGGTCGCCCAGGCCACCCAGCTCGTCGCCGAGGCCGAGCAGCGGGCCGCCGCCGCCGAGCAGCGGGCCGCCAAGGCCGTCGAGCAGGCGGAGTCGGTCCGCCGGGACGCCGACGAGCACGCCAAGAGCCTCGTGGGCACCGCCCGCCGCAACGCCGACCAGGTCGTCGCCGAGGCGCGGGCCCACGCCGAGAAGGTCGTGTCCGACGCCAAGACCGAGGCCGAGCGCAGCCGCCGGGCGGCGCAGCGCCAGGTCGACGAGCTCAACCGCCAGCGCGACAGCATCACGGCCCACCTCGACCAGCTGCGTCATCTGCTGGGGGCGGGAGCGATCCCGGCGGGCCTCGTCCTCCCCGACAAGCAGATGGCCGCCACGGCGTCCGACGCCACCGCGGAGAACCCCGTGGACCGTACGATCGTTCTCCCGGACACCGCGGCCCCGCGACGTTAGAGCGGAACCGCCGGAAGGGCGTTCCCGTCCCGCCGCCGGGGCCACCAGGGAACGACCCGGAGAGGACGAGGATGACCGGCCGACCGGACCCGCACCCGCGCAGCACCACCGGGACGACGCCCCCGGAGGGAACGACCCCTCCGGCGGACACCGTCCCGGTCGGGCACACCGTCCCTGACGTCGGCACCGCCTCAGGCGTGGACACCGTTCCCGGAGGGGACACCGTCCCGGGTGACGTCCGCGAGCAGGCTCCGGCGGCCGTGCCGGATCTGCGGGACGACGGACGGCGGGACGGCGGGTCGCGGTTCGGCCTGCCCGGGAACCCCGTCAACCGGGCGAACCCGTTCTACTTCGGCTTCGTCGCGACCGCGGGCGCGCTGACGGCGTACTGGCTGCTCAACCTGTTGCCCCAGCTGTCCTCGGTGCTCACGCTCATCGTGGTGGCGCTGTTCCTCGCCCTCGGGCTGGAACCCGCCGTCGCCTGGCTGGAGGAGCGGGGCCTGCGACGGGGCGTGGCCGTGGCGATCGTGTTCCTCGTCGTGATCGGGCTCTTCTCCGGCTTCGTGTCGGCAGTCGTCCCCGCCGTCATCACGCAGGCGACCGAACTGACCAAGGAAGCGCCGAACATCGTCGAGTCCTTCCAGAAGGCGCACTGGGTCCAGACCCTCGACCGCGAGTACGGCGTGATCGAGAGCGTCACGAGCCAGCTCCAGCAGCGGCTCGCCAACGGGGACACCGCCCTCCAGCTCTTCGGCGGGGTGTTCGGCGCCGGTGCGGCCGTGATCTCCGGGGCGTTCAGCACCTTCACGGTCCTCGTCCTCACGCTGTACTTCACCGCGTCCCTGCGGTCGATGCGGGAGGCCGCCTACCGTCTGGTCCCGCTCTCCCGCCGCCCGCGCGTCCGTCTGCTCGCCGACGAGATCCTGCGGCGGATCGGCGGCTACGTCGCCGGGCAGGTGTCCGTCGCGAGTATCAACGGCATCTTCACGTTCGTGCTGCTCAGCGTCCTCGGAACCCCCTACACGGCCGTGCTGTCGATCACCGTCGCGGTGTTCGGGCTGATCCCGCTCGTCGGCGCCACGATCGGCGCGGTGATCATCGTGACGGTCGCGCTCTTCACCAGCTGGCAGCAGGCGGTGATCGTCCTCATCTACTACGTCGTCTACCAGCAGATCGAGAACTACGTGATCGCCCCCCGGATCATGGCCCGCACCGTCTCGGTCCCCGGCGCCGTCGCCGTGGTCGCCGCCCTGGCGGGAGGCAGCATCCTCGGTGTCGTCGGGGCGCTGATCGCGATCCCCGTCGCCGCGGGAGTGTTGCTCCTGATCCAGGAGGTGGCGATCCCCCGCCAGTCCCGTCACTGACCCCGGTCACGCCGGGCGTCACCGGTCACGCCCGGCGTGGCTTCCTCACCCGCATCGTCAGGGCGAGGATCGCCGCCCAGACGCCCTCGGGGTCCTCGAGCGGGCTCAGATGGCCCGCCCTGGGGAGAATCGTCAGGACGGCGTCGGGCAGGCCGGAGGCGAGCCTCCGGGCCGTCTCCACCGGGGTGAGGGCGTCCTCCTCGCCGACGATGACGGCGGCGGGGCAACGGACGCCGTCGAGCACCGCCGTGGAGTCGGGGCGGGCTGCCATCGCACGCTGCGACCACGCGACGCCGTCGGCCCGCGCGGCGAGCAGCCCGGCGCGGACCTGCTCGACGAGGCCGGGACACGTCGTCCGGCTCGTCGTCCCCAGCAGGCCGTCGAGCATGGGGGCGAGCGCCCGGGTCCCGGTGTCGCCCTCCACGGCGCGCGCGACGCGCTCACGGTGTGCCCGTGCCTCGTCGGTGTCGGCCTCGGCCTTCGTGTCGACAAGGGCGAGCCCGGCGAGCCGCCCGGGCCACCGCCGGGCGAGTTCCAGGGCGACGTACCCCCCCATCGACACTCCCGCGACGACCGCCCGGTCGATGCCGGCACGGTCCATCAGGCCGACGACGCCCGCGGCGGAACGGTCCAGTCCCGGCACCCCGCCGGCCGGCGGGCTCCCGCCGAGCCCGGGAAGATCCACGATCACCGAGGGCACCGTCGAGGCCGCGAGACGGGCCGCCACGGGCCGCCACATCGAGCGGTCCAACGGAAAAGCGTGCAGAAGTATCACGGGAAGCGAGAAGCGGAGGGAGCCGTGGATCTCGTACGCGAGATCCGGAGGGGCGATGAGGGCTTCGGACACGCTCCGAGCGTAGAACCCCGCCCGTACCTGCACTCCTGACCTTCCTGCCCTGGTCTGGACGGCGGAGGGGGCGAGGCAATGGCCCGACGCCTCGCGCCCTCCGCCTACGCAGCCTGAGAGACGCCGGTTCCGGCCCAGGATGCCAGCGTTCGTCGGTGCGCAACGCCCACCATAGTCAATCTTGCCTTGACTGACCAGTCAGCACTTTCATTACTCCTGGGTCATCGTGACACCGCGCAATGGTGACCGGCCATGCGAGCGACAAGGGGTACGCCCGTGCAGAACCTGAACCGGAACGGCCCGAATGACGGCGGCCTGCCTGCGGTCAGGCCAGCGGCCCACCGCATCCCGGTGGGGCGGCTCACCAACCGGTGAGACGTCCCGCCAGTCAGCCCTCCCGACCGTCGAAGTGAGTTGAGCCAGATGCTGCAGATGAGTAACCAGACCCTGGCAGGGCGACTGCCCCTGCCTCAGGACAGCGATTCCGTACGCCGGCGGGTGGCCGAGGCTGCCACCTTGTTCGGTGCGATGTCGGACGCCGTGGACGCCGCGGCGGCGGACGTCCTCCGCGTGAACCGCACCGACCTGACCATCCTCGCCGCCGTCCACCGGGCGGGGCGCACGACCGCCGGGGAGGCGGCGACGGCCGCCGCTCTCAGCGCCCCGGCCACGACCGCGGCCATCCAGCGGCTCGTGGCCGCCGGGCTGCTCGCCCGGGAGGTCGATCCCGCCGACCGGAGACGGGCGATCCTCACCCTCACCCCGCTCGCGAAGGACCGGATCGAACAGGTCTACTCGCCCATCGGGTCCGAGTCCTTCGGCCACCTCGGTGGCTACAGCCCCGAGGACCTCGCGGTCATCGAGCGGTTCCTCACCGACGGCATCGCCGCGCAGCAGCAGCACGCCCGGCGGATCCGCTCACTCTGACGCCTACCGGCGAGGTGCCCGGCGCCCGCGCGCGGCCCAGCACGGGGTGTGCCAATGGCGGCGGTCGGCGACGCCACCGGGCGCGCCGTCCGCCCGCCAGGCGACCACATGAGGCGTCCCCGGTCGGACCTCGTGGTCGCATCCCGGGCACCGGTAGGTCTTCTCGGAGGAGGCGCCCGTCACATGGCGGACGACGAAGGCACCGTCAGGGTGCTCCTCCAGGCGCTGGATGCCCGCCGTCGAGAGATCACGGTCCCAGGCGGCGGGCGGGCGGTGATGGCGGCGGGGCACGCCGCCATTCTCCCGGACCCGTTCTCCGGCGTGCCCGGACCCGGCTCAGGACGGGCCGGCGCTCGCGATCCCGCCCGGGAAGGACGCCGGCATCCTGGCCGCCGCCGCCGCGAGCAGGCGCTCGGCCTCGGCCGGCGGCGGAGCGTCCGTGCCTGAACCGGTCACCTGGATCTCGGCGACCGTCCGGTCCTCCCGGACGACGCCGAACCAGTGCCGTCGTCCGGTTCCGTCCCGGAACTGCCCGGCGAGCGCGGCGTCGGCCCCCGGCACCGTCAGCGGGGTCAGGCAACCGAGCGCTCCGATCGCCCGGACGTACTCGGCCGCGCCGTCGTCCCTGAACACGCGCACGGTGTGGGACGCCTGCCACGGAGCGGCTCCTCCCCCGCTCCGTGCGAGGACGACCTGCCGGCTCCCCTCCGCGGACGCCGCCGCGGAGGCCGGGGTCCCGCACGTCGCCCCGGGGTCCGGGACCGGGACGACCGAGCGGTTCGCGGTGTCCGACACCCTGCCGGTCACCGCGCCCGCCGGCCCGTCCCGCAGGTCCGCCGCGGTGAGCATGACGTCGTCGGGGACGGGGAGCAGCCCCGCGGCGAACCGCTCCCGGTCCGGGGGCCGCCCCGGGGTTCCCTGGTCCGAGCTCGACGAGGTCGCACTGCCGGCCGTCAGCGAGGGGACGGACGGGGTGGAGGAGAGCAGCGAGGCCGGACCGTCCTTCGCCCCCTCTGCCCCGGAGCCCTGCCCGCGGTCCCCGGGACCGCCCGTCGCGGACACCTGCGCGTCCGTCGAGGCGGAGCCGGCGTCGGCCTGCTCCTGGCGCGACGCCGTGGAGGTCGTCGCCACCGTGTCCCGCCGGGTGATCTGGACGGCGGCCGCCCCGGCCGGGAGAACGACCACGAGCGCCGCGGCGACCCGTACGGCCACCGCGCGACGCCGCCGGGTCCTCGCGGCCCCGCGGGTGGCCGCCGCGAGCAGCCGGTGCTCGTCGACCAGCCCGCCGGTGTGCCGGCGGAGGCCCTCACCGATCAGGTGGCCGAGTTCGTCGTCCCTGGGGTCCTCCGGTCGTGTCCGGGCCGGGCCCGCGTCGTTCACGGCGCCGCCCCCTCTCGATCGGACTCGGCGAGCCACCGGCGCAGGGTCGCGAGACCGCGGTGTGCGTTCGTCCGCACCGCGACCTCCCCCGACCCGAGCAACTGGGCGATCTCGGCGTCCGGGAGGCCTTCGTAGTGACGCAGGACGAGCACGGCGCGTTGCTTGGCCGGGAGCCGTTTCAGGAGCAGGACGAGGCGGTCCCGCTCGTCGACCCCCGCCGTCGGATCAGCGAGGGACCGCTCGGGGAGGGTGGCGACGTCCTGGGCGAACTCGCGGCGGGCCGCCCGGCGGAACCACGACGTGCAGGCGTTGACCACCATGCGCCGCACGTAGGCGTCAGGGTCGTTCGTCCGCCCGATCCGCTCCCACTGGAGGAAGACCTTCGCGAGGACGTCCTGGACGACGTCCTCGGCCTGGAAGGGGTCGCGCAGCAGCCCCCGGGCGAGCCGCACGAGGCGTGGACCGCGCGACAGCGCGAAGTCGGGGAAGCCCTCGCCCACCTCGGCCCCGTCCATTGACCAACTCCTGGGGACCACGACAACCGGCACTCCCGCCTGTCGCCGGAGTGCGGACCCGGTCTCCGCGGGGCTCATGTCCCGAGGACGCCGCGGCCCGGGCGGATGTTGCGCGGCTCGCGCAGACCCTACTGCGTCCGGGTGACGTCCCGGGCGGCTTGGAGCACACGGAGTTGCTCCTGGACCGGCACCGTGGCGTAAGGTCATCGGCGATGCGTCTCGTCGTCGCCCGCTGCTCCGTCGACTACGACGGCCGGCTCACAGCCCACCTTCCGCTGGCCAACCGTGTCCTGATGGTCAAGGCCGACGGATCCGTTCTCGTGCACTCCGACGGCGGCTCCTACAAGCCGCTGAACTGGATGAGCCCGCCCTGCCGCCTCACCGTCTCGCCACCGGGCGAGGACGCCCTCGCCGCCGGTGTCGTCGAGACCTGGACCGTGCGTCACGCCAAGACCGACGACCGTCTCCAGGTGCACGTCCACGAGGTCCTGCACGACTCCAACCACGAGCTGGGCGTCGACCCGGGCCTGGTCAAGGACGGCGTCGAGGCGCACCTGCAGGAACTGCTCGCCGAGCACGTGCACACCCTCGGGGCGGGGTACACCCTCGTCCGCCGGGAGTACCCCACCGCGATCGGACCGGTCGACCTGATGGTCCGTGACGCGAACGGCGCGTCCGTCGCGGTCGAGATCAAGCGCCGGGGAGAGATCGACGGTGTCGAGCAGCTGACCCGCTACCTCGAACTGCTCAACCGGGATCCCCTCCTCGCACCCGTCACCGGGGTTTTCGCCGCCCAAGAGATCAAACCGCAGGCGAGGGTCCTGGCCACCGACCGGGGCATCCGCTGCCTCGTGCTCGACTACCAGGCGCTCCGGGGCACCGACGACTCCGAACATCGCCTCTTCTGAGCCCTTCGTCCCTTCCGTTCACCCCGGTTCGTTTCCCACAACGGATGGCCAAAGGTCCGAACGGGGGCTGACCTGAGGCCTCCGGCACGACATCATCTGTTCATGGAAGGCCGGATCACCGTCGTGGGCGCAGGAGTCGTCGGGCTCAGCTGCGCCGTCCGCCTCGCGGAGTCAGGGGCGGAGGTGAACGTGCTCGCCCGGGATCTTCCCTTGGAGACCACCTCGGCGGCGGCGGGCGCGCTCTGGCTCGCGGCCATCGCCGCGCGACCGGGTGACACGGGCCGCTGGGCCCGTGAGACCCTCACGGAGATGCGCCGTCTGGCCGGAGCGGAACCGGAAACGGAGGGGGCGGGGGCGGGGGTGCGGATCCGGCCCGGGACGCTCCTCTTCCGCGCCGAGGCCGCCCGGCACCCGGCCTGGGACGACGACCTCGCCGACGTGATCCGGCCGGACGCCGTGACGCGCCCGGCGCCGGGATTCGGGTCCGGGGTGCGGTTGACCGTGCCCCTCGTCGACATGTCCCGCTATCTCCCGTACCTGACGTCGAGGTTGAGGGCCGCCGGGGGAACCTTGACCCGTCTGGCCCTTCCCGCCCTGCCCTCCCGGGGGATCGTCGTCAACTGCGCGGGCGTCGCGGCACGCGCGCTGGCGGCGGACCAGGAGGTCCGCGCCGTCCGGAGCCAGGTCGCCGTCCTGTCGAACCCGGGCATCGACGAGTGGTACTGGTACGACGCGGAGCCCGACGAGCTTCTCTGCGTCCTCCCGCACGACAGGTACGTGGTCGTCGGCTGCACCCAGGACGACGGCGACTGGAGCGTGCTCCCCGACGGCACGGACGCCCGGCGTCTCGTCGGCCAGGCCCGCCGGCTCGTGCCCGCACTCGAGGGCGCGGAGGTGCTCGGGCACCGTGTCGGCCTGAAGCCGTTCCGGCCCGCGGTGAGGCTGGACGCCGAACCGCGCCCGACCGCCGAGGACCCCGATCACGTGCGGATCCACTGCTACGGCCACGGTGGCAGCGGGGTGACGCTGGCCTGGGGATGCGCCGGGGACGTCGTCCGGACCGTCCACGAGCTCACCGCCCAGCCGACCCTGCCGATCTGATCTCCCGTCCGTCCACCGATCGGACACCCGCCTCCGTCCACCGGCCGGAGTGCCGTACTTTTGTGCGGCCGTCGGCGCCCGGTTGCCGTCGGCACGGCCGTCGGCCTACCTTGCCCCTGCTGGTGGCCGCCGGTCACCCGCTGACCGCCCGCCGGACCGGCGTCCTTCAGGCCCGGCGCGGGGAACGCGCGGACGGACGGGATCGACGCCGCCGGAGGGAGGCCCGTGAGCGAGCAGTACGGCTCGTCGTGGCCACCGGCCGGGGCTCCGGGCCCGTACCGGGCCGGTCCCGCGCCCAGCCCCTACGATCCGCACGCCAGGCCGAGCCCGTACGCCCCGCCGCCACGGCCGAGCCCGTACGACGCCCCGCCTTCGCCGGTCCCGGACGTCCAGGCCCCGCCGGACCCCGCCGGACCCCGGGACGACGACGGTCCCGAGTACGACGGCGGTCCCGAGTACGACGGCGGTCCCCGGGACGACGACGATCCCGGGCACGACGACGCGCCGCCCTCCCGCCGGCGGGCGCGGAGGGAGCGGGCGGACCGCACGGCGCGAACCGGCCGCGCGACGCGACCGGTTCGCCGCGGGCCACGCCTGCCCCGCGTCCCCCGGGGCGTGGCGGTGAGCGCGACGGTCCTGGCGGCCATCGCGGCGGCCCGGGGCTCGGACATGGTCCAGAAGGGGAACGCCGCCCCCGGTGACGGAGTCACCGAGCTGACCGCCACCGTGGGCGAGGCCGCGCGGGGCACCTCGGTCGACGCGGGCACCCTCGCCGAGCAGCAGCGGTCCCGGACGTCCGCCGCCCCGGTCCTCCTCCCCAAGGGGCTGGACGTCGAGCACCTGCTGAGCCGTGTGACGTTCGGCGCGACCGACGCCCTCCGGAACGAGGTACGCACCCAGGGGGCCGCCGCCTGGCTGGCGCGGCAGCTGGAGCCGATGAGCCTTCCGGACCCAGGAGGCGGCGCCGTCACCGCCCTCTTCCCCCGCCTGCGTCTCACCCCGGCCCAGATCGAGGCGAACGTCACGGACCAGTGGGAGTTCCAGTGCGAGCTCGCCGCGGCCCATCTCGGCCTGGCGATCTGGAGCAGCCGCCAGCTGTTCGAGATGATGGTCGCCTTCTGGTCCGACCACTTCGCCATCCCGTGTCCCGGGGACCGGGCCGTCCTGACCCGCCATCTGTTCGACTCCGACGTGATCCGGCGGGGAGCGCTCGGCCGTTTCGAGGACCTGCTCCAGGCGAGCGCGATCCACCCGGCGATGCTGGAGTTCTTCGACAACGACGTCTCGACGCCGGACCGCCCCAACGAGAACTACGCCCGGGTCCTGCTGGAGCACCACACCGTGGGCGTGTTCGGCGACATCACCGACCAGGACGTCCGGCAGGCCTCGCTCCTGCTGACGGGGTTCCAGATCAAGGATCACGTTCCCCGGTTCGTGCCCTTGCAGCACTCCACGGGCGCCGTCGACATCCTGGATTTCTCGCATCCGAACGACTCGGCGAAGGGTGGGCGGGACGCCGCCGCCTCTTTCTTGCACCATCTCGCGACGCATCCGGCGACCGCCGACCACCTCGCCCGCAAGCTCGCCGTCCGGTTCGTGTCCGACGACCCCCCGGAGGCGCTGCTCCGCCGCCTGGCACGGACCTATCTCGACAACGACACCCGGATCGTCCCGGTCCTCACGGCGCTGCTGTCGTCGCCGGAGTTCGCGGCGTCGAAGGGGCGCAAACTCCGTCGCCCCCTGGAGCGGCTCACCGCGACCGTCCGGGCTCTCGGGATCGGACCGGGCAAGGACGCCGAGGCGCTGCTCGAACTGCACTCGATGCTCGCCCGGGCCGGTCAGGCGCCGCTCGGGCACCCCGGCCCGGAGGGGTACCCGGACGTCGCGAGCGCCTGGCAGTCCCCGGCGGCGGCGTTGGAGCACTTCTCGGCGTCCGCGGGTCTCGCCCACGGCTGGTGGCCGAAGGGGCTGTCGAACCCCTGTCCCGCGGCGCTGGCACGGTCCGGTCCGACGACCGGGGCCGCCGTGATCGACGCCGTGGCGTCGCGGCTGCTCCGGCGGGCGCCGACCCCGGCCGAGCGCACGGCGGCGACCGGGCTGCTCTCGGCGGCCAAACTCCCCGCGTCGCTCCCCGCCGGCGGGCGGGAGCAGAAGGAGGCGATCGGGCTCGTGGCGACCCTGCTGCTCAACTCCCCGTCGTACGTGATGCGTTGATGACCGCGCCGACACCCACGCCAGTGCCCGGGACGCCGGGCCCGATCACCCGGCGCGGCCTCCTGCGGGCGGGGGCGATCGGGGGCCTCGGGATCGGCACCGTCATGATCGGCGGGGTCGAGGCGGCCTTCGGCGCCCCGGCGAAGGGCTCGCGCCCCGACACGCTTGTCGTGATCAATTGCCGGGGCGGCATGGACGCGCTCACTGTGATCCCCCCGGTGGGGGATCCGTCCTACGCCTCAGCCCGGCCGACGATCGCCCTCCGGCCGGGCGACGTGAAACGGCTGGACGACACGTTCGGGCTGCACCCGGCGCTCGGTCCCCTCGTCCCGCTCTGGGACGCGCGGAAGATGGCCGTCGTCCACGCGGCCGGCCTGAGCGGACCGAACCGCTCCCACACCGGGGCGACCCTCGCCCTCGAACGCGGCTCGCCCTCCCCCGGGGTCAGGACCGGGTGGATCGACCGGGCGGTCACCGCGACGGATCCGTTCACGGCGATACACCTCGGTGATCCCTCGCTCCCGGCCTCGCTCCTCGGCACGCACCGGCTCGTCGCCGCCGGGGCGTTCGACGACCTGCGGACCGAGCCGTCGGACATGATCGTCCCCGTCGCCGCCTGGCAGACGGCGCTCGCGGCCGTCACGGCCGGCAGCCCGGCCGTCGCCGGTCCGATCGCGACGGCGCTGGCCGCCACGGCCCGGGCCGCCGCCCTCCCCGCGGGGGAGGCCGCGACGGACGTCGGCTACCCGGACACCGTGTTCGGGCAGGCGCTGCACGACGTCGCCCGCCTGGTCAAGGCGGATCTCGGCCTGAGGATCGCCTCCGTGGACTTCGGCGGATGGGACATGCACTCGGGGATCGGCACCGCCGGCCGGGGCCGGATGGTCCAGCAGCTCAGCGAGTTCGCGACGACGCTGCGCGCGTTCGCCGACGAGGTCGGTCCGGAGCTGGACGGCGTGATTGTCGTCACTCTCAGTGAGTTCGGCCGCCGCCTGGCCGAGAACGGCTCCGGCGGCACGGATCACGGCCACGGCGGCGCCGTCCTGCTGTTCGGCGGCGGGGTCGTCGGCGGCAAGGTCCACGGGACCTGGCCCACCCTGGCCTCGGGTTCCCTCGTCGACGGCGATCTGGCGGTCACCACCGACCACCGCCAGGTACTCGCCGAGATCGTGACGAAACGGTGCGGTGGTCCGGCGGCCACGACGGTCTTCCCCGGGCTCTCCCCGGCCCCGATCGGGGTCGTCCATCCGGCTGAAATCGCCGGGCAGCCCTGAACTCCCCACCCGGTCGGCCGATAGGGAGGCATGACGAGCATGCCGACCGGCGACGCGGTAACCCTGGAGTCGCCCCTGACCACAGCCCCGGACCTGCTGGCGAAGATCAATCGGATCGGGTTGTCCGCGGCACTGGGCGAGGCGTCCGCCGACGCCCACGAACGGATCGTCGCCCACCTGTCCGGGTCGACGGCGACCGAGTCCCGGGCCTCCTACGCGGGGTGGCTGCGCCGCCAGATCCGGGCGTGGAGCGAGCTCGACCTGCCGGTCGTCCCGTTCGGTGTCACGGACTGGCCTCTTCGGTCCCTGAGCCCACGGCACCTGGACGTCGTCGGTCTGCTGATGGCGGATCTGCGGGAGATCTCGCCGCGCACGCGCCCGACGCTGGTTCCGAGGCAGTCCCGGAGCACCGACCTCCCCACCACGGGAATGATCATGGGCTCGGCCGAGATGTGCGCGCGTCTCGCCGCCCCGACGTCGCACCTCCTGGAGTCCGCACAGGCCCTGACGGCCCATCTGACCCGTGTCGGCAGCTCGACCCGGTATCTGTCCCGCTGCGCCGAGATCGCGGCGATGGGTGACGAGATCGCGGCGGAGCTGGACGCCTGGGCGAGGAACGTCGAACCGGCCCAGGTCGCCCTCGCCGCCCTCACCTCGCGGCGGCTGACCGAGGAACTCGCCGCGGCGCTCGAGGCCCGTCACCAGACGGGATGGTGACCGTCGCGTCGGAGGTCAAGTCCAGGATGTCGTCGCCCAGGAACCGGCCGAGGACGTCGGCGACCTCGTCGGCCCACGGCTGCCTCGTCATCGAGAGATGGTCCCCGCTGACCTCGGCGAGGGACCAGTCCCCCGTCAGCCAGGGCTCCCAGTGGCCGCGCAAGTGTTTCTCGGGCGTCTGGGCGACGACGACAAGCGTGCGGCCCGGCCAGGGACGGCCGTGGTACCGGCGTCCGAGGACCGAGGACCGGTCGTAGAACCTCCAGTGGTGCTCGCCGCCGGGGGTGGATCGGGCCGAGGTCAGGGCGAGGCCCGCGAACGAGCGGGCCCTGGCGACGAGGGACTGCGGCTCACCGGGCGGGTGGTCGGCGGGGTCGGGCGGGAACGAGTCGAGCAGTCCTAGCAGGGCGACTTCTTCCCCCGCGTCACGCAGCCGGTGGGCAGCCTCGAACGCGACGAGACCGCCGAACGAGTGACCGGCGATCTGGTAAGGCCCGTGGGGCTGGACGCGCCGGATCTCGGCGACGTAGCGGCGAGCCATCGACTCCACCGAGCGGTCGGGGAGACCACGCCCCTCCAGCGCCGGGGACTGCAGGGCCCAGACCGGCTGGTCCTTGCCGAGGCGCGCGACCCAGGGCATGAAGGCCACCCCGAGTCCCCCACCACCCGCGACGAGGAACAGAGGCAGTCGCCGTCCGCACGGCTGGAGGGGGACGAGCGGGCCCGCGCCCGCCGAGGCCGCCTGCCGCAGCCTGGCGGCGAACTCCCCGAGGGTGGGCGCCTGGACGAGCAGCGCGGACGTCGCGACGTCACCGGGGACGTCGAGGTCGGCGGTCAGGCGGGCGAGGAGGGCCTCGACGGCCAGGGAGTCCCCGCCGAGGGCGAAGAAGTCGTCCGCCAGGGCGACACGTTCGACCCCGAGGACGTCGCACCACACCGAGGCGACGAGCTCCTCCCAGCCGGACTGCTCCTCGACCGTGTCGGACCCCCGCTCGGGCGGTGGGGGAAGACTGCTCCGGTCGATCTTGCCCCTCTCGGTCCGGGGCAGGGCGTCGAGGAACACCACCGCCTCGGGAACCATGTGGGCGGGCAAGGCCGCACGCAAGGCGGACCTGATCCCGGGGATCGTCCCCTCGCGACCTGTCGGCACGACGTAGGCGGCGAGGCGCATGCGCCCCTCGTCCGTGCGCCGGCCGACGACGACGGCCTCACGGACCTCGGGCAGCGAGAACAGCACGGCGTCGACCTCACCGGGGTCGACGAGGTAGCCGCGGATCTTCACGCTGTGGTCCCGGCGCCCGGTGAGCTGGAGGTTCCCGTCGGGCAGGAAACGCCCGAGGTCGCTGGTGCGGTAGGTGCGGGTGCCGTCGGCGTTGTCGGTGAAGGCCGCCGCGGTCGCCTCGTCGTCCTGCCAGTAGCCGAGCGCGACGTACGGCGCGGTGACGGTGACGACACCGGGCGTCGTCCCGGAGGCCGGCGGCTCGGTGGCGTCGGCGACGTCCAGGGGCGCGAGATCGATACGGGTCTCGCCGACGGCGTGGCCGACGGGGACGAAGCCAGTCAGGGGCGGATGGTCCGAGCCGACGGGATACTCGGCGATCAGCCCGGTCTCGGACGAGCCGTACCGGTGCCGGAGCACGCAGCCCGGTGGAAGCAGCGATCGCAGCCCCTCGGCGTCGCACCCGTGGAGGGCCTCACCCGCGACCGTCACCGACCGCAGTCCCGCGAGCGCCACGGGGTCAGGGGCGAGGGCCACGAAGGCCCGTAGGATCGCCGGACTGGTGATCATGACGGTGGCGCCGTTCGCCGCGATCCACTCCGGCAGGGGGGCGATGCCGCGGGAGCGGGCGTCGTAGAGCCGCATGGTGGCCCCGACGAGCATCCCGATCACGGTCGTGGTCAGGCCCGCGTGGAACGCCATCGGCAGGGTGTGGGCGAGGACGTCGTCCGGGCCGTAGCACCCCGTGGCGTGAGAGCTGTTCCAGGCGTCGCGGGTGAGCAGGCGATGGTCGTTGGCGACGAGTTTGGGCACGCCCGTCGAGCCGGAGGTGAAGGCGAGGACGGCGGGCGCCGTGGGGTCGGGCGGGCTGGCCCAGAGCGACTCGGGGTCCGTCGGGCGCGCGTCCCGTGCGGGGACGACGACCCTGCCGGCGAGATCCGTCGCCATCGCCTCATGGGTGGCGTCGGCGACGATCAGGCCGGCCCCGGCCCGTTCCGCGCACTGGGCGAGGCGGGCCGGTGGGGTCCGGGGGTCCAGGACGATCAGCGGGCTGCCGGAGGCGATCACGCCGAGGATCGCGGCGACGGCGCCCGGGTCGTGCGAGCACAGGACACCGACCGGAGGAAACGCCCCTGACGGGCCCGCCGGGCCACGGGACTGCCGGACGAGGGCGAGGACCCCGGCGGACGCCGCGGCGAGCGCCCCGTAGGTCAGCCCGCCTTCGTCGTCCGCCACGGCGAGGGCGTCCTCCTGGGCGGTGACGACGTCCCGGAACCGGGGGATCACCCCGCGCCGGGAGTCCTCCGCCCTCAGGGGCCCCACAGGCCGGGAGATCAGCGACATCCGAGGCTTCACCTCGACACAAATACTGTCAGTGACATTCGCACCTGCACGATCATTCTCCGCCACAATGAGTGACGCTAGTGAGGGGCTGGAGAACATTTCTCAAACGAACGACCGGACCCCCCGGGCGGACGAGGGTCCCTTCCCCCGTTCGGAGGAGCCTCGACACTCCCCCCGGACCACCGCTCCACAGCGCGTCAGGCGACGGCGGGCTCCACGGTGAGCAGGCGGTGCAAGCGGGTCGCCCTCAGGAGACGGAGTTGCCGTGGCGGAACCCCGGTGAGAACGATCTGCCGTCCGGCCCGCCGGGCACGCCGCTGGGCGCCCACGAAGATCCCGAGCCCGCTCGCGTCCCAGATCTCCAGCGAACGGACGTGAAGGAGGATGTCGCCATCGCCGGAATCGATCATTTCCCGCAGGAGGGCCCGGGCCGCGGTGGCCGTCCGGACGTCGAGCCGACCGGACAGCACGAGCTCGCTGCCCGGACGAAGCACTTCTACGCGCAACTCCTGGTTCATGGTCCGCCCCCTAAAACCGTCAGCCACGGCCTGACGCTCCGAAGCCGTGCATCACGTGTGCCACGTGCCCCAAGGACGTTTCGCGAGCGATATCGGTTGCTTCCTCGACCCGGAACCGGGGAACAACTACTTCACGTCACAGCCCTTTGCTGAAGGTTAATACACGGCGCAGACGAATGACAGTCGGTCACCCACGCAACCTTCTTGATCTCACCAGATGAGTACGGAGTGTGCCCGGCCATCGCCCGCGAGGCTCATTCGCCCCGACGAACGATCACGGGTAGGTGTACTCCGGGAGGGTCGTCCTGGTCACCTCGGCCCCGAGGCCGCGCAGGACGACGTCCATCGCCGCATACCCCCGGTCGATGTGCTGGACCCCGGCGACGACGGTCTCACCCTCGGCGACGAGGCCCGCGAGGACGAGCGCGGCCCCGGCCCGGATGTCGCTCGCCTCGACGGGCGCGGCGGAGAGCCTCGGCACCCCGTGCACGAGGGCGTGGTGCCCGTCGACCTTCACCTGCGCACCGAGCCTCGCGATCTCCTGGACGAACCGGAAACGCGCCTCGAAGAGGTTCTCGGTCACCATCGCCGCCCCGTCGGACACGGCGTCCAACGTGATGACGAACGGCTGGAGATCCGTGGGGAACCCCGGGTAGGGCAAGGTCGCGACGTCGATCGCCCGCGGGCGCTTCGGGCCGGTGACCCGGAAACCGTCCGGGAGCACGCTGACGACGCTCCCGCTCGTCTCGAGCTTGTCGAGGACCATGCCGAGATGGCCGGTCTCCCCGTTGCGGATCTCCAGGTCCCCCCCGGTGACGGCGGCGGCGAAGGCCCACGTCCCGGCGACGATGCGGTCGGGCACGACCCGGTGCTCCACGGGACCCAGCCGGTCGACGCCCTCGATCCGCAACGTCGAGGTCCCGATGCCGTCGAGGCGGGCCCCCATGCGACGGAGCATCCGGCACAGGTCGACGATCTCCGGTTCACGCGCCGCGTTGTCGATCACGGTCGTCCCCCGGGCGAGGACCGCCGCCGTCAGCAGGTTCTCGGTCGCACCGACGCTGGGGAACTCCAGCCGCACGGTGGCGCCCAGAAGGCCCGTCGCGGCCTCCGCCACGAGGTAGCCGTGGTCGACGCCGATCGTGACACCGAGGGCCCCGAGACCGGTGACATGCAGGTCGAGCCCCCGGGATCCGATGGCGTCGCCGCCGGGCAGGGCGACCTCCGCCCGGCCGCAGCGGGCGACGAGCGGCCCGAGCACGCAGATGGAGGCCCGCATCGCGCGCACGAGCTCGTAGTCGGCCCGGTGACTCGGTGTGCCGGGGACACGGATCGACACCACCCCGCCGACGCGGTCGTGATGCACCTCACATCCCAGACGCCGCAGCAGCTCGGCCATGATCCGCACGTCGAGGATGTCCGGGACGTCGACAAGCGTCGTCGTCCCCTCCGCCAGCAGGGCCGCCGCCATGAGCTTCAGCACACTGTTCTTGGCGCCGGGCACCCGCACGGAGCCTTCCAGGCGCGCGCCCCCGACCACTCGCAACGCCTCCACCGGAGCATCCTACGGGGGACGACAGGACGCTCGTGACCTCCCCCGTAGGGTGGAGCCATGGTGAACCTCACCCGCATCTACACCCGCACCGGGGACGACGGGACGACCTCCCTCGGCGACTTCAGCCGGACCTCGAAGAACGACCTGCGCCTGGTCGCCTACGCCGACGTCGACGAGGCGAACAGCGTGATCGGGCTCGTCCTCGCGGCGGAGGGCGAGGTCCTCCCCGAGGGGATCACCGCGGTGCTGCGGCGGGTCCAGAACGACCTCTTCGACGTCGGGGCCGACCTCTGCACCCCCCTGACCGACACGCCCCCGAAGTATCCGCCGCTCCGGATCACCCAGCAGTACGTCGACGACCTCGAAGCGGCGTGCGACACCTGGAACGAGCCGCTGCCACCTCTTCGGTCGTTCATCCTCCCCGGGGGGACGCGCGCCTCGGCGTACCTGCACGTCGCCCGCACCGTCGCCCGCCGCGCCGAACGTGCCGTCTGGGCCGCCGCGGACGCCTACGGGGACTCGCCCGAAGGAGGCGTCAACCTGCTGACGGCGCGCTACCTCAACCGGCTCAGCGATCTGCTGTTCATTCTCTGCCGCCACGCGAACCTCGCCGTCGGCGACGTCCTGTGGACCCCCGGCGGCGGCCGGACCGAACCACCGGCGACCGGGTCCACCGACTGAACCGGCCGGGTCCACCGGCCGAACCGGCCGGGTC
>JAUPKQ010000193.1 GCA_030837345.1 Actinomycetota bacterium
CCCAGTCGTCGAAATCCTCGGGGCCGGCGGGGGTGTCGTCACGGGCGAACTCGCGACGGTAGGCGGGGGTACCACCGACGACAGCATTGACTTTCAGGGCGGTGACCGGGTCATCGAGACCCCAGAACTCTGCGGCGAGGCGGTAATCGAGAGTGGGGACGACCAGCTCCAAGCCGGCCCGGCCTCGCAGGGGTGCGTTGCCGCTGAGCAGGCCGCCCATGAAGGACATCGCAGATCCGCACAGCAGCAGGCTGGTGCGGCTGTTCTCACGCTCGGGACGCAGCGGCGCCAGGGCGTTCTGAACGATCGAGGGCAACTGTGGGTTTGCCCGCACCAGGTAGGGGAACTCGTCGACGACGACCGGGACCCGCCGGTCGCGGCCCAGGGCGAGCAGCGCGTCGACAGCCGGGTGCCACGTTTCGAACGTGAACGGAGCGGGCGCGTCGAGATGGTCCGCGAGCGCGGATCCCAGCCGATTGAGCGACTCCCGGTCGGTGGCCTCGTCGGCTGCGAAGTAGAACCCGCCGGTCGCCTGGCACAGCGCCCGCAGCAGGAATGTCTTGCCCTGGCGGCGGCGCCCGGACACCACACCGAGGCGCGCACCAGCGGCGGGGTCGGTGGCGAACGCCGACAGGGCACGCCATTCCTGGTCACGGTCGAACATCTCCGCAGGCCGGACGATCACGGGACCTCCCTACATAGACGCACCTATCATAACTACAGTTATGCATAATCGTACGCCTGGCAGAACGGCGCGTCGCGGACCCCGTAAGTGCCCGAAATTCGGTGCGCAAGGGTTGAGCTGGGGTTTTGCCGACTCGACCGGACTGGGACGGTCGCTGGACGGGATTGCGTCTGGGTGGCTGATGAACTGCGCCGGATCCTGCTCTCGGACGAGGTGATCGGGCAGGTCCTCGCCGAGGTCGGCCCCATGCCGTTCTGCCCCGACCCGACCGATGAGACGGCCACACCGGTCCCGTTCATGGCGTGGGTGCTCTGTTTGGCGGCGGCGAAGCTGTGGGACCGCAGGGTCGGCCACCGTGGAACCTCCGAAGATCAGGCAGCCGTCACCGGTGTCCCCCCGAGCCGGCGGTCCTTCGCCTCGGTGCGCTCATGAATGATCACCACACCTGCGGTGGGTAACGGACTGCTAGCGTTCCGCGTGTGTCTCCGGTGTCGCGTGGTCGTGGCAAGAAGAACCGGTCCGCTCGGGGCCCTGTCGGACGGCGGGCGGTGTCACCTGTCCGTCGGCGGAACGACGTGTCCGCTGATGCGCTGCCCGCCGCGCCCGCCCAAGTGATCGGGTCCATGGCGGTGTCGGGCGATCCGGAAGCCTCGGCACCGGACGGCATCGCCTGGGTGACGCTGGAGCGGCTTACCCGGGAGCGGGCGGACACGATCCCGGGGGCCCTCGACAGACCGTACCGGGCGGACGCCGAGCGCCTGAGCGACGAGGAGTTGCTGGGCAAGCTGCGGATGTTCGGGATCGGCCTGGACCGGCCCGCTCTGGAGGCGTTGTGCCGGGACGCCTTGTCGGCCCAGGAGGTGGCGGTGCGGCTGATGGACCTGTCGGCCGCTGATCCCCATCTGCAGCAGTCGGACTGGATCTGGCTGTGTGTGCTGACCCTGTGGCAGCGGTGGTTGCCGCATCAGCTGTGCCTGGAAACAATCGATGACCAGATGCAGGACGGCTACGCGAAGTCGGGGATGGACCCCGGCGCCGCGACCGACCTGTGGCTGCAGGCCTGGTCCGGCGTACTGCAGCTGTGCGACGCGGCGGGGATCACCACGATCGCCGGGTTCGACGCGCAGTTCCCGCTGACCCAGTCACTGTTCAACTGGAACCAGGACCTGGAGATGGAGCTGGGCAACGCCGGGTTCGCCGACCCTGTCAAGCTGCAGGCCAGGCTCGTGGTGGGCGAGGAGTTGGCCCGCCGTTTCACTGACGTCAGTCCGCGGACCGCGGAGAATTGGCGCAGGGCCATCGCCGAGAGCTGGTTCTGGCTCGGGGAGACTGCCACGGCGGACCAGCTGTACCGCGACTGGTTGGATGCCGACCCGCAATGGGGCTACGGCTGGATCGGCTGGGCCGACGGACACCTTCCGCCCGCGCGCACGGGAGCGCCGATCGACCGGGGGCGTGCCGAGGAATTGCTCCAGCAGGGATACGCCGTCCCCGGAGTGCGCGATCGAGATGCGATCGCCGAGTGGCTGGAACAGACCCGCAAAGACCGCGGAATGTGACGATGTCACCTGGATGATCCGCAACGGCATTGCGGGGTCATGCCGTCACCCTGCTGCCGACTGTTCGCGGAGCCGTTCGCGGGTGTCCATGAGCGCGAAGCCGAGCAGATTCAGTCCTCGCCACCGGCTGGGGCGGGTGGCGTCGGGGTGGTCGGCGCTCAGGCCGATGCCCCAGATCCGGTCGAGGGGGCTGGCCTCGACCAGGATCTGGTTGCCGGTGCGCAGCAGGACCTCGGCCAAATCCGGGTGTTGGGTGAACTTGGCCAGGCTGCCGGCGAGCACGATGCCGTAACGGGCTGCCGCCCACTGCTGCTCGTCGAAGCCTCGAACAGTGCGGCCTGCGGCCTTGGCCGCCCCGGGCGACCTCGCCGTCATGACTGCGGCCAGGCCGTCGGCGTCATCGAACAGCCGGGCTTTGCCCGCCATCATCCAGTGCTCGGCGCTGGGGTAGGCGACGCCGTCGACGGCGAACGCCGCAGGCCACCACTGGCTGAAACAGCCGCGGCCGGTGCTGCCGTCGGAGTCCGGCTTCTGTCCCCAGAACAGGACCATCTTGGCGCGCTTGCCCCTGGCCTCGGCGTCCCGGACTGCGACCAAGCGGTCTTCAGGCCGCATCGGGGGCCTCCCTGGGGGGCGGGCTGCTGCCAGCTGTAACGGGCTTCCCCGACCCGGAAAAGGGTGAGACAAGTCGTCAGCGGATGCGGACGTTGCGGGTACGGGCCAGGGTCCATCCTCCTTCCCCGTAGATCCCGTTGTGGGTGGGGCTCCAGACGCGGAAGGAGCGGGAGGTGCGTTTCGAACCGGCCGCCACGGAGAAGACGACCCTGCCGCGGGCATCGGTCCGCCTGGTCGAACGGGGACGGCAGTCGCGGGGGCCGTGGTTCTCGCACAGGATCACGGGACGGCCGGCGTACCGGGGCAGGATGGTCGCGTAGACCGGAAAGGTGGTGTTGCGGCGCACGGTGGCCGGGGCCGAGGACAGGACCCTTGCCGTCGTCCCGTAGATCCGGTCCTTCAGTACGGTGCCGCACCGGGTCTCCGGGCGGCACACCTGGATCTCGGTGTCCCCGTCGTGCCGGTACCCGGCGGTGAACGCACCGTCCCGGCCGGTGGTGAACCGCCCCATCCAGATCCACGGACCCCGGGGGTACGACCGGCGGCGCACGTCCACGGGGACCCCTGGGACGGCCTGTTCGTACACGTACTGGTTCCCGTACGGCGCCCCCCAAGCGGCCTGGTGCGAGGACCGGTGCCAACTGCCGGCCTCGATGTCCTGCCCGTGGTCCGGGGACGCGGGGTCCCGGCCCGGCTGCGTGAACCGGGGGGCGATCGTGAGGTCCACGGACGTCCGCACGGGCAGGCTCGTGCGCCCGGCCCCGTCGTCGGAGATCGCCTGGGCGCAGAACGTCACCGGCTCGGTGCGGTCCACGAGCTCCCAGGAGAAGGCAGGCACCACCACGACCCTGACTTCCTTGGGGCCCGTGCCCTGGGCGTGGACCGTGCTCCCCTCGGGGTCCTCGGCGGTGGGGCAGGAGCGCAGGGTCCAGTGCGGGGCGTCGGACCGCACGGAGACCTCAACGGTGTTCCAGCGCCGTTGCCAGGAGTCCCGGATCACCGGCGGTGGCACGGGATCCTCACCGGCCGCCGTCGCCGGACCCCCACTGATGTCCGCCCGGGCGGACGGGCCGGGCAGCGCGGACAGGCACAGCGGCGCCGCGAGGAGGGCCGCGATGAGCACCCGGCCGGTGCCTACGGACACCGCACCGGCCAGAGACGGCAACGGACGCGGGGGAGGAACGGTTCGGGGCATGAGGGCCACCTGTTCGAATCGAACGGACCGGCTGCTGGACCGGTGTCGCCTGGCCCTCGCCGGTGGGAACGTTCCCTGAGCGGGGTCCATTATTCCCCGGCCGGCTCCGCTCGCGCGTCACCTTTCCGACGGGGCGGTCCCGGCTGCCGGGCCTGTGCTACCGGGCCGAGAACTCGATGATCACTGGGCCGTCATACGGTCGATCTCCCTGAGGAATTTATCAAGGGAACGGGACCGGGTCCGAGCCAACTCGGTGTCGAGCAGGGACCGCGTTCCGCGTTGCGTCGTCCACCGGGGCGATCAAGGAGTTCCCGCTCACCGCTTCCACGGCCAGGATGGAATCCACGTCTATCCGGGGATGGTCAAGGAGGTCGGGGCTGTGGGTCGTGACGATGAGCTGGCGACTGTGCGAGGCCTCCAGCAGCGCGTCCATCAACCGGATGGAAGCTCCTGGGTGGATCGCGATCTCCGGTTCCTCGATCGTCACCAGAGGGATGCCTGTCGGCGTTGTCCCGGACTGGAGCACCGCCGCGAGAACTCCCAGAGCCCGCAGGGTGCCGTCCGAGACGTTCGCCGCGAGATAGCGCCAGGGATTACGATCACCTGCCACCTCCTGCCGGATCTCTATGGTCTCCTTCGGCCCCAGATTCCTGGCCGAGACACCGCGGACACCGGGGACGACGGCACCGAGGTACTCCTCGAGTCTCCGGAGGGCCCCCGGGTCCCGGTCGCGCATCATCGAGATGACAGCGGCCAAGTTCCCGCCGTCGGACTGGAGAAGGTCCCCGGCGTTCGGATCCTGGAGCTCACGGATGACCCGCAGATTCAGATTGTAGAAACCGAAGCTCGACAGGAGCCCGTACACGCGCTGAAAGAATGGCCGCGCCGATGCGATCTGCAGGAAGAGACGATCCGGGGAGATCGATTCCGGTAGCCTGTCGTCGGAAGAATTCATCAGTCTTCCCCGGTCCACGGCGAAGTGGGCGATCGGCGCCGCTCCCCGACGGAGACGGCATTCCTCTCTTCGGACCTCGAAACCACCTCCTCGCCGTGCGTCGATCTGAAAAGAATAAATGGCTGTCGTGTCGGGGTCGACCTGCAGCTCGAGTCTGATTCCGAAATGGGTCGGGTGACCGCGGCTCCTGCGTCGGACCTCGTTGATCCCGCCACGCTCACGCAGCGCATGTTCGAGAGTGTTCCTCAGGGAGTCGGAGGCAAATTTGACGCCGTCGATGAAGTTGCTCTTCCCAGCGCCGTTGGGCCCCACCAGCAGAGTCAGAGGTTTCAGGTCCACGACGCATCCGGCGATACTCCGGTAGTTCTTGAGCGACACCCGGGTGAGAGTGGGAAGCTCAATCCCGTTGCCGTGGTCCCCGACGTGCTCCGTATCATTCTGCTGGCCCGTATCAGGTTCCTTCGGGAGACGTCGACCGAGCATCCGGGAGTCGGTCATCTGGGTCTCCGCTGCGCTTGTCGGTCACAGGTCCTGAACCCGATGCTACGCCCCTGGCCGCTCGAACCGGGACACGGAGGGCTTTCATGCGGCCCTTCGGTCCTGCCGCCGGAACTCGGGCTGTTGAGGGTCCAGGGTGAGGACCAAGGGCGAGGGCCAGGGCCCGGAAACTGTCGCAGCCGCAGGGACAGGAAATGCTCGACCTGGGTAGTGAGCCGGTCGAACCGGTGGCGCCAGGGCCCCGGTCACCGCTCGCACGGTGGACGGAAGGCGATACCGGGCTCCAGCCTCGACCACTCCGCGGACGTCAACGGGTCGCCGAGCCGGGCGCACAGGTGTGTGACGGCGCGGTCCAGGTCGGTGTTCCACAGGCGCACGTCGCCGTCGGCCGCTGCCAGCGTCGCGCCGTCGGGGCCGAAGGCCAGGTACCAGTGGGTCACGTCCGGTTGGCGCAGGACCGCCCGCAGTCGCGGACGGTCGTGGCCCGGACCGGTGTCCCACAGCCAGATCTGACCGGTGCCGGTTCCGGCGGCGAGCGTGCGGTCGCCGGGGGCGAAGGCCAGCGAGTGGACGCGACCGTCCGAACCGGTGACGGTGCGGCCGGGCCGGACCGGTCTGCCGCTGCCGTCGATCCGCCAGAGCGTGACGATGCTGTCGGAACTGCCCGCGGCGAGGGTGCGGCCGTCATTGCTGAACACGACGGAGTAGACGAGGTCCCGGGAAACCGGGAGCGGAACGCCGGCCGGGACGGGCCGGCGGGGATCGGCGACGTCCCAGAGCAGGACCTCCCCCGACTGGGCCGCCACAGCGAGCAGCCGCCCGTCGGGGCTGAAAGCGAGCATGTAGAGGAAACCGGCCCCGGGGCGCAGCGTGCTCAGCGGGACCGGAGCCCGGGGATCGGCGACGTCCCACAGGCGGACGGCCCCGTCGTCACCCGCCGCGGCCAGCGTGCGGCCGTCGGGCGAGAACTGCAGATTCTCGATCAGTGCCCTCGCGCCGGCCATCGGCGGGCCGACCCGCACCGGCCTGCGCGGATCGGCCAGATCCCACAACAGCACGTCGGCACCGGCACGGGTGGCACCGGCCAGCAACCGCCCGTCCGGGCTGATCGCCACGTTCCCGTTCAGCCGGTCGCCGGGAACCTGCGCGGTGAGCGCCGGGCCGAGGGCTACCGGATGCTGGGCGTCGGTGACGTCCCAGAGCCGGATGTCGCCCCCGGCCGCCGCGAGAACCGCGCCGCCCGGGCGGAACGCGATCGTCGTGATCGGATGTCCGGTGCCGGCGACCACCGGCCCGGGCAACGACCACACCCGGACGATGCCGTCAGCGCCGTTGGTGACCAGGTCGCCCTGCGGGCCGCGGAAAACCACCGCGGTCGCCGGCTGGGGATGCGGCAGGGTCACGATCGGCCGGCGGGTCACGAGATCCCACACCCGGACGGTGCCGTCCGCCCCGGCCACCGCCAGGAGACGGCCGTCGGGGTGATGGGCGACGGCGTTCACCCACATACCGATCTCGCCCACCACGGGCTCACCGGAAGGCTCGGGACTCCCCGGACCCGCCACGTCCCAGAACCGCACGGCGCCGTCGTTGCTCCCGGCAGCGAGCGTGCGACCGTCCGGGCCGAAGGACACGGCGTTCACCTTGCTGCCGGTCGACAAGGGCCGACCGATCCTGCGCGGCCGGGCCGGCTCACCGACGTCCCACAGATGCACCTGCCCGGCTTCGCCCGCGGCAGCCAGGAGGCTGCGTCCGCGCGGACTGAAGGCGACCGACTGCAACGCGCCGGCCCCGCCCGTGACCGGCGCGGACACCTCGGTGACACGACCCGGGTCCTTCACCGTCCACAGCCGGACGACCCGGTCCGCACCGGCTGCGGCCAACAGGCCGCCGTCCGGGCTGAACTGCACCGACAGCACCCGTCCCCGCAGACCGGTCGCGGGCCCGCGCAGCGGTCTCGGGCGGGCCGGATCGGTGAGGTCCCACAACCGGACCACGGAATCCTCACCGGCGGTGGCGAGCAGGCGCCCGTCGGGGCTGAACGCTGCGGTCAACACACCGCGGGTGTGCCCGCGCAGGGGCGGGCCCAACCGTTTCGGACGGTACCGGTCGGCCAGACTCCACAACAACACCGTGGGATCGGAATCCGAGGCACCGCCGGCAGCCATCAGACGCCCGT
This sequence comes from Actinomycetota bacterium, assembly GCA_030837345.1. Taxonomy (GTDB): domain Bacteria; phylum Actinomycetota; class Actinomycetes; order Actinomycetales; family Kineosporiaceae; genus JAUPKQ01. The sequence continues at coordinate 7,687 of JAUPKQ010000193.1, forward strand.
CGCCGCTGACCGCCACTGCCTGCCAGGTCCGGCTCGGCCGCACGATCCGAGTGACCTCCATCGCACTCGAAGCCGTCAGCACACCGGCCCTGGCCTCGGCACTGGGGGAGATCCGGTACGCGGCCAGCGAGAGCTGCGCCGACAGAGCCGGGTCACTGGTCCGGAGCCGATCGGCAGTGGTGGCGACCTGACGGGAGTCGGCCACGTCACGCGCCCGATCGGCCTGAACGCTCTTCCAGGACGAGTAACCGGACAGACCACCGACCAGCACCAGCAACCCCATCAGCGCTGCCACGAGCCGGTGCAACCGGCGAGTGCGCCGACGTGCGGCCTCCCGTTCGGCCTCGTCCTGCGCGATACCGGCGTCGAGGAACCGACGTTCGACCGCATTGAGGTCGGCCCGGTTCGCCGGATCAGCGGCCCACTCGCGGGCCTCGGCCAGACGGCCACCCCGGTGGAGCACCGCAGGATCGAAACGGCTGTCCCGCCACGCCTCCGCAGCCTCGGTGATCCGCCGGTGCACCCGCAGGCCCGCCCGGTCCTCCTCGACCCAGGAACGCAGCCGGGGCCAGGCCGCGAGCAACGCCTCATGACTGATCTCCACGGTCGCCGCCTCAGCGGTGATCAGGCGTTGGGCGGTGAACCTGTCGAGCACCTCGTGCACAACGGCCCCCTCGCCCCCTCCCGGGAGCTCGTCGAGCCGCATCCTCCGGCGGGTGACCGCCGTGTCCCCTCCGAGGTGTACCAAACGCCGGAAGAGTCGGCGGGCCTCGGCCTGCTGCTCCTCGGTCAGATCGGCGACGACAGCTTCGGCAGTACGCGCGACAGCAGCCTCGACCCCACCGGTGGCGAGGTAGTCCTCGACCGTCATGACCCCCTGACGACCCTTCTCCCACGTGGTGAGCAGCGCATGGGAGAGCAGCGGCAGAGCCCCGGGATCGTGCGCCTGCTCCACCCGACAGGAACCCCGCGGCGCCAACTCCTGCAGCAACATCTCGACCAGGGCGTCCTGGACGTCCACCCGGGCCCTGCGCGCCGGCCCGACGATGGCCTCACGCAACTGGTCCCTGCTCATCGGCCCCACGACGAGCTGGTTGTCCTGCAACACCTCCGCCAACCACGGATGCCGGGCGGCCTGCGCGAAAAAATCCGCCCTCAAACCCAGGACGACTGTTGGAGGCCGCCCGACCGGCCGGGCACCGGTCCCGGACAACGCGCTCAACGCACGCAGGAAGGTCTGCCGCTCACCCTCGTCCGAGGCGGTGAAGACCTCCTCGAACTGGTCGACGACGACAACCACATGGCCAGCGCCGTCGGGGCCCGGCCACCCGTCCGGGTCGGCACACAGGGACGCCTCGACCTCCTGCCCGCCCCGGCCCGTGTGCGCCGCCCAGCAAGCCGCCAACGCCCCGACCGGGCGGTCGCCCGGTGTGAACAACAACACGGGGACGTGGTCGCGCAACGCCGGGATCACCCCGGCCCGCAGCAACGAGGACTTGCCGGAGCCCGAGGGCCCGACCACGACCAGAGGGCCGCAGCCTCCCAACAGCCGTTCCACAGCCAGACGGACCAGGCCGTCGCGGCCGAAATACCATTCGGCGTGTTCGGGCTGGTAGCTCTCCAACCCGCGGTAGGGCACAGGCGCGCCGGACGGCCTGCGGCCCGGGGCACGCCGAATCCGCAACAGCGCACGCCCCCACTCCTCGCGAGCGCCGACCTCCCCGACACCGCACTCGACCAGGAGCGTCTCGAAGAGACCCAGCTGCGAGACCGACGGCAGATTCGCACCACGGAACCACCCGCCCAGGGTTCCGTACGGCACGTCCACCCGGTCCGCGAGCCCCCGGATCGTCAGACCGGCGCGCTCGCGGACAGCAGTCAGTTCACGCCCGAAGCCGGAACGGTCGGTGATCCGTTCGGGGTCGGGGTCCTGCGCTCCTGCGGATGACGGCCGGGGCCGGTCGTCCGGAACCTGGCCGGCGGGAAACTGACCGGCCGGAACCTGGCCGTCCCGCCCCTGGCCGTCCGGAGTCTGGCCGGCCGCCCGTGGTTCTTCAGACACGCCGTTCGCGGCCCCCGTTCCGCGCCCAGGGCCACCGTCCGATCTGGGAAGACGGCGGTACCCGGAGCTTGTGCGATCTTGTGCGGGTTTCACCGCAGAGGTTCCCTTTCAGCATAGGTCCGGGCTTGGCTGGGGGCGGTCCGGGCTCGACGACGGGGTTCCGGGGGGTGCGCGACGACCGGCACCGTCACCCGGACCGTGTCCTCGCGCGAACGGCGGACGGCGGTGACCGGCACCCGTCGGGAAGACCGCTTCCGCGTAACGAAGGAGATGATCATGCGTAAGGTCCATCGTGTCGTTGCGTCGGTGGCCGTCGCGGTGGCCGCCACCGTCATCGGGTCCCCGGCACTGGCCAATCCCAGTGCGGACGTCAGGGCCCTGGCGGCTCCCGCGGCCAGGATCGCCGTCTACGAATCCTGGATCGCGGGCAACTGCCCGACCGGTTACGTGTGCGCCCACGCGGACGCGCAGATGCAGTACAGCGGGGTGGGGTTCTACTACGACGACCCCAACTGGAACGTGGGTGACCTCGCCTACGGGAACGTGGCCCGCTCCGCCATCAACAAGGGCGTCCCGGGGTCCTACGACGATGTCATCTTCTATCCCTGTACGAAGTACCAGACCTGCGCCGGGATCCCCTCCTACCGGCTCAACAACCAGCAGCACGTGGACTGGTTCCCGAACGATCTGAAGCCCGAGTCCCACAAGTGGGTCAACTGACGTCCTGGCCCGTCCCGCCTCCGGACGGCCCCACGGCCGCCCGGAGGCGGCAGGCCCAGCGGGAACAGCCCCGGCAGGTCCATGGGAACAAGCCCATCGGGAACAGCAACGTGGAGGACGGAGTGCGCTGTGACGGCCAGTAGAGCCCGCAGATCCTGGCGGACCGCGGCAGCGGTCGGCACCATGCTCGCGCTCGCGGGCTGCGACGTCGATCCGGGGGAGGGTTCCCGCCACAGCTCACCGGGTGTCGTGGCGCTGGATCTCGCCTCGGCCGAGGCTCTCGCCCTGGACCGTGCCCTGGACTCGCTGATCCAGGGCTGCCTGGAGCGGGGCGGTCTCACCGTCCATCCGGACAACCCGAACCCGGTGCCCTACCGGTTGCTCGTTCCGGAACAGAGCCTGCCGCGCCCGGCCGAGGCCGAGCAGCGGGGACTCGGGATCGGCGTCCGAGCGAGCGCCCCCACGCCGACGGGCAACTCCGCCTCGGCCTTCCACCGTCTGCCGAGAGCGCAGCAGGAACGCTACTTCCAAGCCCGGAACGGAACGCCTCCGACGGTGCAACCGGCCGGTAGCAGCAGGGCCGAGCGGGAGGCGGCAGCCATCATCGGGCGGGACGGCTGCCGCGCGAGGGCGACTCGGCAGGTCTTCGGCGCGGATCTGGTGCCCTACCTGACCCTGCGGGACGTCGCCGCCGGTACCGAACTCGACCTGTCCCTCAACGCGACCGCGTGGCGCACCCCCGAGGTGGCCTCCGCCCGTTCCGCCTGGCAGGACTGTCTGTCCGACAAGGGCTTCGACGGCATGACCGATCCGGTGACCCTGCGCAAGAAGGCGCGAGAACGCTTTTATCCCACCGGGCGGACCGACACCCTCACCGGCCAGGCCGGGGAGAGGGAACTCGCGGTTGCCGCAGCCGCCTGCGAGGAACGGACCGGGATGGAGAGCAAATACCGGTCGGCCTGGGAACGTGCCTACGCCGAGCACCTCGACCAGCACCGCTCCGACCTCACCCGGTGGCGCACCCTGACCCGCCGGATCCTCGACCGTGCCCGCCAGGCAGGAACCTGATCGCAGGCCCGGGGACACGGCCGTCATCGCAGGCCGCGGACGAGGTTGTCGACGAGGGTCCGCGCGAGGTCCTCGGTCAGAGGCTGGTCCGGGACGAGCAGCCGGTGGTAGCAGGCGCCCCACAGCTGATCTACGACGGACTCGGGGTCGACGTCGGGGCGCAGCTGCCCACGGGCCGCGGCCTTCGTCAGGGCCTCGACGGCCAGGGCCCGGCGGGGGCCGGAGTACCGCTCACGGTAGGCGGTGGCCAGGTCGGGATCGGTCTGGGACAGGGCGATGAGGTGGGCCACGACCCTTCCGGCCGGGGTGTCCCGCACGAGGTGGACGAAGGCGGTGAGCTGGGCGGTCAGGTCGGCGACGATGTCGCCGGTGTCGGGGAACACCAGGGTCGGGCCGACGACGGCGAAGTAGCCGTCGAGGGCGAGGGCGCCTTTGGAAGGCCACCACTTGTACACGGTCATCCGGCTGGCCCCGGCGCGGGCGGCGACCTTCTCGATGGTGAAACCGGCCATCCCCTCGGCCAGCAGAAGGTTCCCGGCGGCGGTGAGGATCTCGGCACGTACCTGGCCGGCAGGGCGGCGGCCACGTCCCCGGCGCCGGGGAGGCGGCGCGTCGTCCTCCGGGGAGCCGAGCGGAGGTGACCCGACCGGCGCCGTACCGGACAGTGGTGTTCCGATCGGCGGCTGCTCGTCGGCGGGCCGGGTGAGGTGGGGGGCCATGGTTCCTCTCAAATGGACAGTGTGTCTTCAGTCTGCTTATGTGGACACAGCGTACACAACCTGCCCGCACGGAGGACCCGATGAACACCACCACCCCTCACCCCGACCGCGTCGCGATCGTCACCGGCGGTTCCCGCGGCATCGGAGCCCGAACCGCCCAGCGGCTGGCGGCCGACGGCCTCGCCGTCGTGATCGGTTACGCCGGGAACCGCGCCGCGGCCGACGACGTCGTCACCGCGATCCGATCCGCCGGGAACCGGGCGACCGCGGTACGGGCGGACGTCGCCGACGTCGCCGCAGTCACAGAACTGTTCGACACCGCGGAACGGACCTTCGGAGGCGTCGACGTCCTGGTGCACGCCGCCGGGATCATGACACTCGCTCCCACGGCCGACCTCGACCTCGACGACCTCGACCGGATACTCCGGGTCAACGTGCGCGGCACCTTCGTGGTCGATCAGCAGGCCGCCCGCAGACTGCGCCCGGGCGGCGCGATCATTAACTTCTCCAGTTCGGTACTGGGCCTGGCCCTGCCGGGATACGGCGCCTACGCCGCGAGCAAGGGCGCGGTCGAGGCCCTCACCATGATCCTCGCCCGGGAGCTGCGGGGACGGGACATCACGGTCAACGCCGTCGCCCCCGGCCCCACCGCCACCGAGCTGTTCTTCGACGGCAAGGACGAACAGACCGTGGCCCGCCTGGCTGCCCAGGCCCCACTGGAGCGACTGGGCACTCCCGAGGACATCGCGGCCGTGGTGGCCTTCCTCGCCGGTCAGGGCCGCTGGATCAACGGCCAGATCGTCCGCGCCAACGGCGGGATCGCCTGATCCCCCGCCCGGGCGAAGCACGCCAGCGCGCGTCGTTCCCCGCCGCCGGAACCGCCTCCCCGACCGGAACGAGGAAAGGAAATCCTGCCATGAGTCACAAGGTCATCCTGATCACCGGAGCGTCCAGCGGGTTCGGCGCGCTCGCAGCCCGCGCCCTGGCCGGCGCCGGACACACCGTCCACGCCGGGATCCGCGACACCGCGGGCCGCAACGCCCCCGCGGTCGCCGCGGCCGCGGAACACGCGGCCACCCACGGTGCAGACCTGCGCACCGTGGAGCTGGATGTCTCCTCCCAGGCGTCGGTCGACGCCGCCATCGCCGGTGTCCTGGACGCCCAGGGACATGTGGACGTAGTGATCCACAACGCCGGGCACCTGGTCACCGGCCCGGCCGAGGCCTTCACCCCACAGGAGATGGCCGCGGTCTACGACACCAACGTCCTGGGCGCCCAGCGAGTCAACCGCGCGATCCTGCCGCACCTGCGCTCGCGGGGGCACGGCCTGCTGGTGTGGGTGGGCAGCAGCAGCACCCGCGGCGGGACCCCGCCCTACCTCGCCCCGTACTTCGCCGCCAAGGCCGCCGCGGACGCCCTCGCCGTCAGCTACGCCGCGGAGCTGGCACGCTTCGGCATCGATACCAGCATCGTCGTGCCCGGCGCCTTCACCACCGGCACCGATCACTTCGCCCGCAGCAGCCGTCCCGCCGACACCACCACCGTGGACGCCTACGAACGGCGCTACCCCGACCTGACGGACCGGGTCGGCCGGGTCCTGGCCGACCTCACCCCGCCCGGCACCGACGCCGCTCTGGTCGCCGATGCCATCGCCGCCGTGGTCGACCTCCCGCACGGCCGGCGTCCCTTCCGCGTCCACGTCGACCCCATCGACGACGGCAGCGAGGAGGTCAGCGCGGTGGCCGACCGCGTGCGTGCCGACTTCCTGCACCGGATCGGCCTGTCGGACCTGCTCGCCCCGGCCGCCGCCCCCGGAGCCCTGTCCCCGTGACCCGGTCCCGGGGCAGGGTCCGGAGGGGACCGGGACCGAGACGGTCATGGCGGGGCAGGGAACCGGACAGAAGGATCGCGTCATGGTCGAGCCCCTCCGTCACGACAGGCCGTCCCGACGCGATTCGACAAGCGGGCACCGACCGGACTTCAGGACCAGGGGCCGACAGCGAGCCAGCTGGAGTCGTCCGCCCAGTGGGCTGCGGCGTTCCAGGATCCGGAGCCGCCGTTGCTGGCGATGTAGACGGCGTGGTCGTAGTGCCTCAGATACCGGGTGGTGTAGTTCGACGACCGCAACGAGTACCCCTGTCCGCTGTTGCCGGCCGTCGGGCAGAACGTGGCGTCCCGGCCGAAGACGGAGCTGCCGTCGTTCGCTTCGAGGCGGATCCGGTAGTCGTAGTGCCTCAGGTAGCGGCCGGAGGCCTTCGCGGACTCGAGGGACACGCAGGAGCTGTCGGCGAGCCCTGGCCGGACGATCCACGTCGCGTCGGCCTTCTCCGCGGCGGGGCTGCTCGCGGTGACCCGGGCGATGCGCACGTCGTCGGAGCTCGCCGAGCTCCGGAGGTACTCCGTGGCGCAGCACCCGGTCGTGGCCTGCAAGGAGATCCGGGCCCCCGCGGTGAACGGGCCGGCGACGCTCCGGGTGGCGTACCCGGCGGCCACGATGTTGGCCTGGACGGCGTTCTCCGTGGCACTCGAGGGGTAGCCCGAGGTCATGGCGCCCTCGTAGAAGGTCCCGGCGGCGCTGATGCTGTTGTCGCCACCGATACCGAGGACGATGGCACCCTCCTTCTTCATAGGGTTGTAACCGGCGGCGTTGGGCCGGACCCCGTCGTAGAAGGTCGACAGCCCGCCGGACTGGGCGTTGCCGCCGCGGATGGCCCAGTGGTTCGGCTCCCCCTTGAGGGTGGCGGTGAGGAAGCGGTGGGAAATGCTGGGATCGTTCGCGTTGTACCGCTGGTTCACGCCGGAGAACAGACCGTTCTCCATGTCCGCCATGATCCAGGGACCGTTGCCGGAGCCGTAGCCCCAGGATGTGCTGGTCCCGAAATAGAGGGCCTCCATGGTGCCGTTGCCGTTGTTCCGAGCGTTGGTCTCGGCGTTCCCGTAGTCGAAGCAGCAGCCGCTGTTGTGATGCGTGCCGTCGAGGATCGCGTACATCCCCTCCGGTCGGTCGCCCGTCGCGATGCCGTTGGTGGAGTTGTCCCGGTAGCCGGTGCCGGGGGTCACGAAGATGCCGTACGCCGACCGGCCGCCGACCGACACCGGCGCGGCGATCGCGTTGGCGGGGTTGTCGTACCCGCCCGCCGCCGGACCGGAGAAGTCGCCGGGCGGTGCCGGGGTCAGGTGGTTGCCACGCCCGGACTGGTCGTAGACGACACTGATGACGCAGCTGCTGCCGGCGCAGAAGGCGTCCTGCGCCGCAGCGTTCGCGACACCGCCCGCTGACAGGGGCGCGACGTCCCGCGTCGCGTTGTCGGAGGCGCGGAGCACCTGGTACAGCGCCCCGGTGTACGAGCCGTAGAGCGCGCGGGTGGTGCTGTGCGCGGCAACGCACGGCGTGCCGCCGGCCGCGTAGAGATCGCACGGTCCCTGGGCAGCCGCCTGCGCGGAGAGCACCGGGAGACCGGACGACGCGACCGCGACCAGCGCACCGAGCCCGAGAAGTACCCGGTGTACGCGTCGGGGGAGGGAAAGCGCCATGGGATCAGCTCCGAAGTCGAGGTAGCCCGACCGTGCCGCCCACCCCGGGGAGGAGTACAGACCCGAGGCTTCCGCCTGAACGGCTGGTGTGATCGTTCTCGTGAGGAACATGCCGCTGAACTGGAAGGACAGGGTTTACCGAAGGCCCTGTCCGCACCGGAGTGAAGGTACCTTCCCGGTGAACATTACAAGGAGAAGATTCCCCCTCGTCGCCCCGAATTCTGTAGATCGACGTCACTGGGCACTGTCTGGTATGTGCAGCGGGCCCGGGTCGCGCTCTCGAAGGCGATGGCCAGGGACAGCAGCTCGGCGTCCGACCAGCGGGCGCCCAG
>JAUPKQ010000194.1 GCA_030837345.1 Actinomycetota bacterium
AAGCCGCGCGACCGCGTCATAATGCTGCGCCGACGCCGAATCCGTCACCCCGTACGACAGGCGATCCTTCTCCCACGTATACCGCTGAGCATTCCCATCCCCATCCACCACATACGCCAGATTCCACCGCCACGCCTTCCGACACCTGTGACCCTCCTGCGGCCAACACGTATCACCGTCCTCCTGCCCATACAACGGCAACAACATCGTCGAATTCGTCCCCGCCCCCAACGAGGAATCCTCCCGCCCGAAGTAATACTTCGTCCCCTCCGTGTCCGTGACCCGCCAATACTCCCCGTTCGCATCCCCGTTCGGATTCTCCGTATTACCGGGCTGGACCTGCTCCACCTTCCACCCCTGGTCGTTCTCCACCTTCCACGTCTTCGTGTCCCCGCTCTTCCCCATCAACACCAACGTCCCCGACGCACCCTCCAAATGGATCGTCGCGTTGTCCGTCGTCCAGCACAAATTCCCAGACTTATCCGCACACGGCTTGTACCGCCGCTCAATGAACGGCGTGTTCATGCTCCAGCCGATCCCCGACTCCCCACCCTGCGGATTCTCCGTCGACGTCATCCCATCCGCCGCCGACGACGAATACTCCAACCCCAACTCCGGCTCATCACCCGCCGGCGACGGCACGAACGGCAACGGCACCCCATACGAGAACGTCCCCGACTGCTGCCCCACCGACCACTGCGACGACTCCTGCAACCCCGTCGCCGTATACGACCCCGCACTCGACGAAGGCGACGACTCCACCGCGAACACCGCCGACTCCACCGCAGACGCCAACCGCACCCGCCCCGACAAATCCACCATCCCCGAGGACGAAGACGCTGCACCTGCAACCGAGGACGAAGCCGACGGGCTCACCGACCCCGACCCCGACGGCACGGCACCGGACACGGCCGGGCCCTGCGGCGTCACCACCGCCGTGATCTTCTGGGTGGCCGGATCATTCACCGACACCACCTCAGTCGCCTTCCGGCACGCAGCCTCCCCCGGAGACGTCAACACACACCCCGGAAACGACACCAACCGCAACCGCGCCCCGAACCCCCCACCCACCGCCTGCGCGAACCCCGAATAATCCACCGACACCGCCACCGGCGCGTTCCCCTCATCCGCCCGCGCCACCCGGAACCCCACGAACTGCCCACCCAACCCCGCCACCACCGCCGGATCCAACGTCGTCACCGTCACCGCCGCATCCACCGACCCACCCGACGACGAGGCAGACGACGACGGGGCAGACGGCGGGGCAGGCACGGCCTGCGACCCCTGCGGCAACGGAACAACCTGATACGAGCCCTTCTCCGGATCCGCCGGAGCCGGTGCCGGACGACTGACCGGCACCCCCACCGCACGACGGACCGTGGCCAGCTCCGCCTCATCCACACTCGCCGACGACGGCACCGCTTCCTCACCGGCCGGACTACCAGCCACCGGCGGTGCCCACACCCCCGACCCCGCAGCGGCCGCCCGCGCCGGGCCCAGCACCCGCTCCCCCACACCCGCCGCAGCCACCGCCACGACCAGCCCCTCCGGGGCCCGGAACTGTTCACCCGGCCGCACCGTCCCCGACCCCACCTTCGGCGCCGACGGAGCCCGCAACCGCGCATCCCGCTCCTGCGGCAACGCCGTCACCCGCCCCGCAGACCCCTTACCCACCCGCACCACCGGCCCCGTCGAGGCCACCAACCCCCGAGCACCCTCACGGGCCCCCGTCCACGACCGCGTCACCGGCAACGACAACCCCGCCACCACAACGGCCACCGCCACCACAACGGCCAACCCACGACCGGACACGTGAGCGCGAAACCGCGCGAACAAAGCCATGACACGACTCGAACCAACAGGCATCGAAACCCCCGAAGGACAGCACGACACACCGCACCCTCCCCTCCGGGAAACCCGGACAAGAAAGACACGGCACACCACGCGAAGACCAGGACTCGCCCGGCACACCATCAGCCGGCCAATGACACACACCTCGCCGGGCCAGACGAGCGAACCGAATCAGACCACACCCCACTGCCCCCCAGCAATAGCCCCGCCCCAACCAACCCCCAGACCACCCCCAGCCACCACCCCACCATCCACCAGCACACCTAACCAACAGCACACCTAACCAACAGCAAACACCCCCACAACACCCAGTTAATTCACCCACGAAACAACACCCCGCCATTAACACAACCAGACACCAACACGCCACACACCCACACCACCCACCCACAGCGACCCACATCACACCCCCGAAAGAACCCCAACCACCACCCCACGACACAACACGCCAACCACGCCCCATCCAATGACCGCTACTTGTTCCAAGAACACTCGCAACTTCCCCCCGGCAATAACGCGACCACCACGACCCAAAGACAGCTGGAGACGCGTCATGGTCACGAGACGACCTGCGACCTTGCCCAGCCGGTGCGGGACTCAACTGATCATTCGATGCGCTGTGAACGATCACTGACGCCTGTCCGCGTCACGCTTCAGCGCACTGGGTGATCAACGTCTGGTCAGGTGGTGCGGTGGTTCTCGTGGAGCAGGAGGACCGGGCTGCGGTGACATCCCTGCCGAGCCGTCAGGGGCAGCACATCACGGCTCTGGGTGATGACGAGTCGAAGATCGGGTATCTGATCCGCTACGCAGACCAGGAGGAATCAGCGTGTGCAATCACCGTCGTGAACACGACAGCAACTGCACACGCTGATTCCTTCCTGCCGGGATGACGGGTCGCTTACCCGGCATCAGCACAAACATCCCCACCGAGGACATCACTCTCGGGGGCAGCACCCTCCGGAGCAGGACCAAGCCCCTCACCGGTCGCCCTAATCCGGATGGTGACCGTCCCGACCTGGCTGTGGATCGACACGCGCACGTGGCAGCCCCGATCGGCCTGCGACCACCCATCGCAGCTCGTCCGCGAGCATCAGCAGCTGCGCGGCAATAGAGCCTGACCTTGCTCATCTGGTCCTTGCGTAGCCCCAGCCGCTCACCCAACTGAGCCTGGGTCATCCCGGCAGCCTCTCGTAACTGCTGGACTGTGGGGTTGAGACTGGCTCACCGTTCTGCCTCCCCCAGCGCGGCGCCTCCTCCCGCTAACCTGCGCGGGTGACGGCCATCCCTGACGCGGTCCGGTTCGGCTTCCTCGGCGCCGGATGGATCGCCGGGCGCGCTCTCGCCCCGGCGGTGCACGCCGCGAACGGTGCCGTCCTCCACGCCGTCGCCGCCCGCGACACCACCCGGGCGGAGCAGCTGGAACCCGTCGGCCGCTGCTACGACGACTACGCCGCGCTCCTTCTCGACCCGGACGTCGACGTCGTCTACATCAACCTCACCAACGACCAGCACGCTCCCTGGGCGCTCGCCGCGCTCGCCGCCGGTAAGCACGTCCTCTGCGAGAAACCCCTCGGGCTCGGCCCTGAGGAGGTCCGGGGGATGACCGATGCCGCGCGCTCCGCCGGACGGCTGCTCGTCGAGGCCTTCTGGTACCGCTGGCACCCCCGCACCCGGCGGCTGGAGCAGCTGCTCGCGGCAGGCGCCCTCGGTCCGGTGCACGAGGTGGACGCCGAGTTCTCCTTCGACGGGTCGGACGACGCCCGGATGACGGGCAACTACCGGCTCGACCCGGCCCGTGGCGGAGGCGCCCTCTACGACGTCGGCTGTTACGCCGTCTCACTGGCCCATCTCGTGCTCGGGCCCTCCCTGCGCGTCGACCGGGTCGAGACCGTCGTCGGGCCGACCGGAGTCGATCTCGACACGGCCGCCCGGGTCACGGCGCCCGCCGGTCTCACGGCCGGGGGAAGGGCGTCGCTGCGCTGCGGGATCGCCGGACGTGACCGCGAGGCGGTCGAGGTGGCCGGGGAGGCCGCCCGGGTCCGGTTCACCACCGGGGCGGCGTTCACCAACCGTCAGGCGCCGTCCGCCCTGAGCATCACCACTCCGGACCGGGCCGTCCGGGTCGAGGAGTTCGCCCCGGTCGATCCCTATCGTCTGATGATCGAGGCGATGGCCGCGCGGGTCCGGGGCGATGAGGCGTTCCTCGTCCCACCGGAGCACTCGATCGCCGTCGCGACGACCCTCGCGGCCCTCCGGGCCTCGTCCTGACCCGGACGGCGAACGTCAAGCCTGACCCGGACGGCGATCGTCAGCCTGCCCCGGACGGCGGCGGGGCAAAGCCCGAGGGCCCCGAGGCGACCGCCTCGAGGCCCTCACGTTGTCGTGGTGAACAGATATGGTGATCAGACTGTGGGTACCAGAACGCTCCCGGTCTGCCGCTCGCCGTTGAGCGCCGCACCCTTGTCGTAGATGGCCTTGATCACGGCCTGTTCCTTGTTGCGCGAGCCCTCGTGCCGCATGATCCTCTCAAGGATCTGCTCTTCCTCGGCACTGAGCCAGAGGGTAAATGCCATGGCCTCACTCTAGGGCGAGCCACACAGCGTCAGCAGGCGGATAGTCCTAACTCCCGAGAAACCTGGGATGACGTCCCGCGTTGAGCACGGGCGGAGCCCCCAACAAGTGGGGATCATCACACTGCGTGGTGACGTCAGGTGCCTGATCGCACCACCTCGGCGACCCTTCACCACGGGGGGTCCCCCGGGGGGTCACCACAGGGGTCGCCCCGGGCCGGAAGCCCTCTCCCCCGGCAAGATTCACCCCATCGAGGGTGGATGTGTCCCGAATATGTCGACATGCGCAATGATTGCTGGGTGTTCAGGCGACACCGCACCCGGCGGAATCGCGGCGGCGCCCCGCCCACCGACGTCCTCGCCCCGGCCGCGTCGGGACAGGACGTGATGCTCGCCCGGACGATCGCACGGCACTTCCCCTCTTCCGACGTCGTCGGCAGAGTCGCTCGTCTGGGTCTTGAGGGTGTCGAGGTGGACTGTGAGGTCGCTTCGGTGAGTGACATGGGCGAACTCCGCTCCGCGTCCTTGTTCTTCAGGATCTCCGGCGGCCCCTTCGGCCGGGAGCCGGTGTTCGCCTCGATCAGCGGGTACGAGAAGACCACGGACGGCGCGATCGTGAACGGGGGGTACGCCTGGGCGTCCACCTTCGGTCCGGTCCTGGCCGCGAGCGTCACCGGGACACGGCTCCCGGCGGACGCCGGGACGGACGACGTCGCGATCACTCTCGACGGACGCCGGTTCCGCATGGTCGTCGGCGGCGTCGACCGGGCCTTCCTGTACCCCCCGGGAACGTATCCCCCCGGTACGTATCCCCCGGGTCCCGGCCTTACGGACGATCCGGCGCAGCACATCACCGAGGCCCGCGAGCGCCTCGCCGGACAGGGGTGGCTGACCTCCCAGGTCCTGTCGTCGGGACTCCTCCCCCTCCTCCCGGAGCGGGAGACGACGGTGATCAGCGTCTTCCGCTCCGAGACCCCGGCCCGCGGCCTCGCCGAGGTGAAGGTCAACGGTGCCGACTGGGAACCGCTCTGCGGCGACGTTCCCCGCGCTGGCCCCCCGGACGCCGGCGGAGACCGGGCGGGCGGAAGCCCGGCCATGGCGGTGCTGCTGCGTGAGCTGGCCGTCCTGACGCCGCTCGAACCCGCCCCCTCGCTGCGACGGTCGGCGGTCCGGCGGACCCTCGACGGCCTGGCCCTGCGGCGTTCCCCCCGGCAGACGGCGGGGTGGCCGGGCTGGGCGGCCCACGAAGGCCGGCTGGGGGAGGTTCTCACCCCGGACGAGGTGCGGCGTGTCCAGTCCGGGACCGGGACCCTCCCGCCGGACTACATCCACTTCCTGGCCTGCGTGGCCGGTCCGGGGGCGGGCCCCGGGTACGGGCTCGTCCCCCCGGAACGGCGCGGGGACGTCATCCCGCTCGCCCACGCCGGATGCGGCATCGCCTGGGTCCTGCGCCTCGACGCCGACGCCTACGGCACGGTCTGGGTCGACGCGCGGGGTGCGGACGGCGCCTACGCGCAGGTCGCCGCGTCCTTCACGGCCTGGTACACGACCTGGCTGGACGCCTCGGTCCGCGACCTCGGCCCCTGGATCTGGTGGGATGTGCGCCGCTGCGCCACGACGGGCGCGCTCTCGCAGGTGCTCACCGACCTCGAACACGAGCGGCCCCTCACGCCCGGGGAACCGGTGAACCTGGCGGGGACCCGTATCGCCCTCGTCAACGGGACCGGTTACCTGCCCGCGGGATCGGCGGGTGACCCCTGCCACGGGTGCGTCAATCTCACCGCGCAGTTCGACCTCCCTCCGGACGTCTTCGCCCCCGGAGTGCTGTCCCACCGAGGTCAGCTGAGCCAGTAGCGATCCTCGGGGGACGCCCTCCCGATCAGATCCGAGAGCCGCACCTCAAGGGCCCGGCAGAGGTCGGGCAGCTCGTGGGCGTGGATGCGCCGGGCCCCGCTCTCCACGCAGGTGACCTGGCCTCGGCTCCAGCCCATGCGATCGGCGAGCGCCTGCTGGGTGATGTTGAGTCGTCCCCGCTCCGCGCAGACGGCTTCCTTCAGGACCACGGCGAATCTGTCCGACATGCGGTCAGCATCGGCGAATTCGTGACCGACCTGCACAGCCGATCCGGTGAATTGACCAGTCAGAGCACCGCAAGCGGGAATATCATACGCGCCGCTCGATATGTGTACCTAGCGCACCATAAACCACCGTCGCGTCAGATATTTCCTCTCGTTGTCTGTTTTTCGGTCGCAGTGTTCGATTTCGTGACGGTTTCTCGGTAACATCGACAGTGCCTTAGGGGCATCCGGCCCCATCGGTGACACGTCCAGGCCCCGGGTCGTCCCCGCACGAACCGGTCGTCGTGTCGCCGATGGGGTACGGACCGTTCGAGACGGATCGGTGAATGTCGATGATGGAAGAGATCTGGAGGAGTGCCGTCCAGAGGCCTGACCCCCACCTCGCGCGGGTGTACGCCTACCTGCTCGGCAGCAAGGACGGTTTCGCCGCGGACCGGGAACTCGCGGAGAAACTCAAGAAGACGGCTCCCTGGATCGTGGGGAGCGTGCGCGCGAACAGGGCCTTCCTGCTGGACTCGGTCCGGCGCCTCGCGGAGGAAGGAGTCACCCAGTTCCTGGAGATCGGGTCGGGCCTGCCGGTCGACCCGAACGTCCACGACGTCGTCCACGCCGTCCGTCCGGACGCGCGGGTGGTGTACGTCGACAACGACGACGTCGTCCTCGCCAACGCCCGGGCCCTGATGGCTCCCGACGACCGGGTATCGGTGATCAAGGGAGACCTGTGGTCCCCGCGGGAGATCCTCGAAGACGTCGCGGAGCTCCCCGGCATCGACCTCGACCGCCCGGTCGCCCTCCTGCTCGTCGCCATCTTGCACTTCGTGACGGACGACGTGTCGGCGGCGGCGATCGTCGCGACGTTCGCCGCTGACCTGTGCCCGGGCTCCTACATCGTGATCTCCCAGACCTCGGCCGAGAACGACGCGCGGGGCCGGGCGACCAGAGAGGCGGCGGCCGAGTACTCCGCGGCGGTCACGCCGTTCAGGGTCCGCGACAAGGCACAGGTCGGCGCCCTGTTCGGACCGTGCGAGCTGATCCCGCCGGGTCTGGAGCGGCTCACCTACCAGGGCCGTCCGGTCACCATCGTCGCCGGGATCGCCAGGACGACCGGCCAGCCGCACGGTGACGATGAGCACCATCGGTGACGACCTCTACCTCGTGACCCACGACGACAGAACCGGGAACCCCCGCGTCCCGGGATCGCGGGTCCGCCTCGGACTGGCGGCGGGCCTGATCGCCGAACTGCTCGTCTCCGGCCATCTGACGATCCGGCACGAACGGCTCTACCTCGTGCCGGGCCGTGCCGGTCACGGGACTCCCCCGTCCGGCCCGCTGTCGCGGACGGTGCTGGCGACGGTGGCCTCCCAACCGCCCCAAGGGGTCGGGGCGTGGACACGGTTCCTCGCGCAGGACGCCGTCGAGGACATCCGGGACCGCCTGCTGCGCACCGGGGTCCTGACCACCGTGAGACGGCCGTCCCTGCTGACGGGGTGGCGGGTCAGGTATCCCCCGGCCGACGGCAACGTGGCGGCGTGGCCGGGGATCCGCCTGGCACGGACGCTCTCCCGCAGCGGGGAACTGACCGTCGAGGACGCCGTCCTGACCGGGCTGGTGGCGGCGATGGACCTGCTGCACCACGTCCTGCGCGACGAGGTCGACGCCGAACTCGGCCGTTCCCGGGCCCGGGCGGTCCGGGACGGCCTGCCCCCGGTGCTGGCGGCCCTGCTCGCCCACACCGAGTCGGCGCTCGCGGACGGCGTCCTGACCTACCGCTCGTGAACCATCCGGAAGACCTATCGGGGAAAGTGATGATCAGAAGAGTCCAGACAGGTCAGGGTCTCAACGACGCCCTGGCGACGGGACGGTTGCGCGTCGCGCACGTCGTGTTCTTCGTGATGTCGGCGACCGCGCCCCTGACCGTGGTCGCCGGGGTCCTCGTCACCGCGTACGCCGTGACCGGAAACACCGGTCTGCCGATCGCCTTCGCCGCCGTCGCGGCGGTTCTCGCCGTGTTCGCCGTCGGATACGTCGCGACCGGTCGCTATCTGCCGCACGCCGGTGCGATCTACGCCTACGTCAGTCACGGCATCGGCCGGGCCCCGGGCGTCGGCGCCGCCTGGGTCGCCCTGGTCGCCTACAACGCCATCGAGTGCTCGCTCTACGGAGCCATCGGCGCGGCGGTCTCGCCCCTGGTCGAGAACTGGGTGGGGGTCGAACTGCCGTGGCCCGTGTACGCGATCGCCGCGTGGGCCCTCGTCGCGGCGCTCGGCATGGCACGGGTCGACCTGAACGGCGGCGTCCTCGCCGTCCTGCTCGTGTGCGAGGTCGCCCTGATCATCGTTTTCGACGCGGCCTTCCTCACCCGGCCCGTGGAAGGACCGGCGTGGTCGGTGTGGTCCGTCGACCGGCTGTCCGACCCCGGGTTCGGCGCCCTCCTGGCGATCGCCGTCCTCGGCTACGTCGGGATCGAGGCCACGGTCGTGTTCAGCGAGGAGACACGGGAACCACGCCGGACGATCCCCGTCGCGATGTACGCGGCGATCGCCGTCACGACGGCCGTGTACGCCGTGTCCGCGTGGGCGATCACGGCTGCGACCGGGACGTCGGCGATCGTGACGGCCGCCACGGAATCCGGCACCGACCTCGTGTTCGACCTGATCCGTGGGCGGCTCGGCCCGCTCGCCGCGACCGCCGGGCACGTCCTGTTCGCCACCTCGATCATCGCCGCCATGATCTCGTTCCACAACATGACGGCCCGGTACGTGTACGCCCTCGGCCGGGAGGGTGTCCTCCCCCGCGTCTTCGGACGTACCTCCCGGTCGGGTGCCCCTGTCGCCGGGTCGGCGGCCCAGAGCCTCGTCGGCCTCGCCGTGATCACCGGCTTCGCCGCCGGCGGTGCGGACCCCGTCGTCCGCCTCTTCTACACCTTCTCGACAAGCGGTTCCCTCGGCGTGCTGATCCTGCTGGTCGGGGCCGCGATGTCGGTCCTGGGGTTCTTCGCCCGGGATTCCCGTGGCGAAGGCATCTGGCGCACCCGGGTGGCGCCCTCGATCTCCCTCACCGCGCTCATGGTCATCCTGGTCCTCGTCCTCGCGAACTTCGGCACCCTGCTCGGGGTCGCTGAGGACGACCCGTTGCGGTGGGGCGTCCCCGTCGCCTACCTGCTCACCGTCGTCGCCGGCTGCGTGTACGCCGCCGTCCTGCGCGTCCGCCAGCCGGAGGTCTTCCGCGCGATCGGGCTCGGCGGCAAGAGCGCCCTCGAACGCCGGCGGTCCCCCTTGACGAGCGAACCCCGGACAAGCGAACCCGGGACAGGAGGCCTGCGATGATCCCCGATTCCCTGACGACGACCACTCTGGGCGTGGACGACCTGGCTGCGGACGACGACCTGCCCGGCAGGATCCGGCTGAAGCAGGTCGGATGGGTCCTGGCGGCCGCGTTCGACCAGGACCCGGTCACCCGGTGGCTCGTCACCGAACCGTCCCGGTACCGCGAGGCGATGATCCGCTTCTTCACCGCGATCGCCGAGGACGCGCTGGCCGGGGGAGCTGTGGACGCCGTCGTCGACGGAGCGGGCAATCCCCTGGCGGCGGCCCTGTGGTTCGACCTGACGGCGTCCCGCCCCGACCCCGCCGGCTCCGGCGATCACCGGTGGGAGGAGGTGTTCGGACCCGACGCCCCTCGGTGGCACCTCCTCGACGGCCTGATGACCCGAACCCATCTGGAGGAACCGCACTGGTACCTGATGGCCCTCGGCGTCCATCCCGACATCCAGGGATACGGTCTGGGCAGCCGGCTGCTGACCCATGGCCGCCACCGTCTCCCCGGGGTCGCGGGATATCTCGAGGCCACGACGCTCCGCAGCCGCGGTCTCTACGCCCGGCACGGCTACGGCTGTCTCGGCGAGGTGCACACCCCGGACGGACCACCGCCGATGTGGCGGATGCTGCTGCCCGCCGGGTGAGACCGTCGTTCCGTCTGCTCAAACCGACACGATCGTGTCGGTTTGAGCAGACGGAATCGCGCTGTGGTCGGGCCCTTCCCGGCGCGACAGTAAAGTCGTGGTTCTTCGAGCACATCGGCGAAGCGAGTAGCGACACCGGGGAGGGACATGCTGGTCGTCCATGCCCTGTGGGCGGTCTGCGGGCTGGTGATCTGGGCCGAGGACGCGCAGAAGGCGGCCGGGGCGATCGAGGCTCCCCGCCGCGGCGGCCGTCCGCCGAGGACTCGTCCCCACCCCTTCGCCGTGACGGTCGAGGAGCTACGCCGTGTCGTCCCGGGTCTCGGCGCCGTCGATCCCTCCGATACCGGAAGCACTGATACCGGAAGCACTGAGGCGACGCTTCTCCTGCCGACCGTGCGCGGGGTCCCCCTCCCCAGCGCCGAACTCCCGGTCGATATCCCGTCACCGACAGGAATTCCCACCTCCGCACGCTGGCAGGTACCCGCTGTGCGGGTGGCGACGCGCCACGCAGCCGCACTGCTGGGCACCGAACCGGCCGGAGACGTGATCACCGGAACGGATTGGCGGCACCTTCGACGTCTCGCGGACTTCGTGGACGACCTGGTCGCCCGAGGACGCGTGCTACCCACCGTGGTTCCGATGGGCGCGACGGGACCGACGGGACCGACGGGACCGACGGGCGCGGCGGCTCGCTGGCGGCCGCTGCTGACCGGTGGCGACGGCGACCGGGCCAGGGCGCTCGCTCTCGCCACACCTCCGGCGATGGCCGCCGCCACGGACGACGACGGGGTGTGCGTTCCGCCCCGGGACGTCGTGGTCGCGGCTCTCGACGACCTCACCGACGCGGCGGCCCGCGAGCGCCTGACGAACACCGTCTCCCCCGGGGCGGCGTCCCCCGGAACCAGGTCCCGGGGCACGGCCTCCCCTAGGACGCAGTCCCGGCGCACGGCCTCCCAGGGGGCTGCGTCCCGGGGAGCAGCGGCGACGGCGATGGAGTGGCGGCGTGCCCTCCTGCGCGAGGACGCGTACTTCGAGGCTCGGGCGGACGAGGTGACGCGGCTCGCGTCCGACCTCGCCGTCTGGCAGCAGGACGCCCTCGGCCGGGCGGTCCGCGCGAGGTTCCGGCTGGTCGAACCGCCCGAACCACCCGAGGTCAGCGAGACGGATGAGCCCTGGCGCCTGGAGTTCGCGCTCCAGGCGACCCGTGAGCCCAGCGTCGTCGTCGACGCGAGGACCGTGTGGTCCGCGGACCCGGACGGAGATGTCCTTCGCCGTTACGTCGAGGAGCCCCACGAGGCCCTTCTCTCGGAGCTGGGCCGGGCCCGGCGCCTGATGCCCGAGCTCGGGGCCGCGTTGCGTTCCGCGCGTCCGACGGCCCTGGAACTGGATTCCGAGGGCGCGCACCGTTTCCTCCGTGAGGGGGCGTCGATCCTGTCGGCGGCGGGGTTCGCCGTCGAGGTACCCGGTTGGTGGGGGCGTCCGGCCGCGAAACCCGGGGTCCGGTTGACCGCGGGGACGCCGAGCCAGCCCGGTCTCGTCGCCGGCACGTCGGCCCTCGGTCGCGCGGCGGTCGTCGACTACCGCTGGGAGGTCGCCCTGGGCGACCATGTCCTCACCCATGAGGAGCTCACGGCGCTCGCCCGGCTCCAGCAGCCTCTGGTCCGGCTGCGTGGCCAATGGGTCGAGGTCGACGCGGCGGGCCTTCGGCGCGCGCTCTCCGCGCTGGAGCAGCGGGGCGAGGGCCGGATGAGCATCGCGGAACTGTTCGGCACGCTCGTCGACGAGCAGGCGGGCCCCGGCGGTCTGCCGGTCGTGGGCGTCAACGCGGACGGCTGGCTGGGCGATCTGCTCGCGGGCGCGCCCGACCAGCGGCTGGAACCCGTGCCGACCCCGGAGCGGTTCACCGGCGTCCTGCGCCCCTACCAGCAGCGGGGGCTCGCCTGGCTCGCCTTCCTCGACGATCTGGGGCTCGGCGCCGTGCTCGCCGACGACATGGGCCTGGGCAAGACCGTCCAGCTCCTCGCCCTGGTCGCCCGGGACCTTCCCCAGGGCCCCGGCACGACGAAAGGGTCCGGCACATCGAAGGGGTCCGGCACGACGGAGGGTTCCAAGGCGCCGGCGACGCTGTTGGTCTGCCCGATGTCCCTGGTCGGCAACTGGCAGCGGGAGGCCGCGCGGTTCGTCCCGGGTCTGCGGGTCCACGTCCACCACGGCGGGGACAGGGCGAAGGGCGAGGTGTTCGCGGCGGCGGTCGCGGCGTCCGATCTGGTGATCACGACCTATGCCGTCGCGGCCAGGGACACCGAGGAGCTCGCGGCCGTCACCTGGCGGCGGATAGTGCTCGACGAGGCGCAGGCCGTCAAGAACGCGGCGACGAAGCAGGCCCTGGCCGTGCGGGCCCTGCCGGCGGAGCACCGGATCGCCGTCACCGGGACGCCCGTCGAGAACCGGCTCGCCGACCTCTGGTCGATCATGGACTTCGTGAACCCGGGTCTGCTGGGCGGGGCGAGCGGGTTCAAACGGCGCTTCGCCGTCCCGATCGAACGGGACGGGGACGACGACGCGGCGGCACGGCTGCGCACGCTGACCCAGCCGTTCGTCCTGCGGCGGGTGAAGACCGACCGGTCGATCATCAGTGACCTGCCGGAGAAGCTGGAGATGGAGGTGCTCTGCTCACTGACGACCGAGCAGGCCGCCCTCTACCAGGCGGTCGTCGACGACATGCTCGACCGGATCGACGCGAGCGAGGGCATCGAGCGCCGGGGACTGGTGCTCGCGACCATGACCAAGCTCAAACAGGTCTGCAACCATCCGGCCCAGGTGCTGAAGGACGGCAGCAGGCTGGCGGGACGCTCGGGCAAGCTCGCGCGGGTCGAGGAGACCGTCGAGGAGATCCTCGCGGCCGGGGAGCGGACGTTGCTGTTCACCCAGTTCGCCGAGTTCGGCGGCATGGTGCGGGCCCATCTGACGGCCCGGTTCGGCCGTGAGGTGCTGTTCCTGCACGGCGGGGTGCCGAAGGCCGAACGGGACGACATGGTGGCACGCTTCTCGGCACCGGACGACGGGGCTCCGCCGCTGTTCGTCCTCTCCCTCAAGGCCGGTGGGACCGGGCTCAACCTGACGGCGGCGAACCACGTGATCCACGTCGACCGGTGGTGGAACCCCGCCGTCGAGGACCAGGCGACGGACCGGGTCTTCCGGATCGGCCAGACCCGTTCGGTCCAGGTCCGCAAGCTGGTCTGCGCGGGGACGCTGGAGGAACGCATCTCGTCGATGATCTCCGAGAAGCGTGGGCTGGCCGCCCGCATCGTCGGAACCGGTGAGGGGTGGCTGACCGGGCTCCGCACCGAGCAGCTGCGGGATCTGCTGCGCCTGGAGACGTCGGCGGTGACGGACTGATGGCCGGTCGCCGGAAGAACCGGGGAAGCAGCTGGAACAGCTGGAATCCCGGCTGGGAGCCTTCGGTCCCGCTGTCCGTCGAGGGAGGCCTGACCGCCCGGAGCACGCGGGGGTCGATCGGCTCGTCCTGGTGGTCGAAGCGCTTCATCGCGCATCTGGAGTCCTTCGGCGCGGGCAGCCGGTTGACCCGGGGACGCGCCTACGCGCGCAAGGGTCAGGTGTTGTCGCTCGCTGTCGTCCCGGGAGTGGTCACCGGGACGGTGCAGGGGTCGCGGCCGGCCCCGTACGAGGTCTGGATCACGATGCCGATCCTGCCGGGACGGGTGTGGTCCGAGGTCGAGGCCGCGATCGCGAGCCAGGCCTTGTTCGCGGCGCAGCTGCTCGGCGGGGAGCTGCCCGGCGAGCTGGAGGGGATCGTGGCGTCCGCGGGAGGTGTGCTGTTCCCGGCGTCGTTCGGCGATCTGGTGATGCGCTGCACCTGTCCCGACGGAGCCGTGCCCTGCAAGCATCTGGCGGCGGCGTTCTACCTGCTCGCCGAGTCGTTCGACGACGACCCGTTCCGCATCCTGCTCTGGCGCGGCCGTTCCCGCGAGGAGCTGCTGGCGGGGATCAGACCCCCGGCCACGCCGTCCGCCGGGGAGGGAGGTGGCGTTCGGGACGACGGGTCCCCGGACGACGTCCCGGGCCCGCTCGGTGCCGCCACCGCCCTGTCCGGCCTCTCGGCCCTGGCCGTCGAGGACCAGCTCGACCGGTTCTGGGTGTCGCCCGTGCCGTTGCCCGAGCCGGCCCCGGCGCCGGACACGCCCTCCGATCTCCTGCTGCGGCAGCTTCCCGGGCCGCCGGCGGTCCTCGGCGGCGCCGAGCTCGCCGCCGTCCTGGGCGACGCCTACCGCACCCTCGGTGACCCCAGCCGCGCCCTCGGCCGCCGTCCGGACTGAGGACCCTCGCCGTGACCGGCCCGGCGGTGACCGGCCCGGCGGCGGTCCGGGTCAGCGGACACGCCAGGCCGGGCGTCGCATCGTGGTGACCGTTCTCAGCACCCACTCCGCCGGACCGTAGGGATGCCGGGACATCCAGTACGCGCTGAACAGCAGCTGGCCGCAGAAGATCAGGAAAGCGGTGGCCAGGGCCTCCGCGGGTGAGGTCCTTCCGACGAGCCCGGATCCCCACCCGGTGAAGATCACCGCACAGATCACGGACTGGCCCAGGTAGTTCGTCAGGGACATTCTCCCGGCGGGCGCGAGGCCGTCCGTCAGCCGGTGGCCGGAGCGCCCGGAACAACAGATCCGAAGGACCGTCGCCGCGTACGCGGCGGACAGCCAAGGCGCCGTCACCACGGTCAGGGCCAGGGCGCCGAGGTTCAGCCGGGTGGTCCCCCCGGTGAGGGCGAACGGGATCGATCCCAGGATTCCCACGGGGAACCCGGCCGTCTGGAGGCGGCGCAGGAACCGGTCGTGCCGTGGGAGGTCGGCGAGCCAGCCGACCTGCCCGGCGGCCAGACCGACGAGGAAGGCGGCCAGGGCCAGGGGCGCCTGGAAGGCGGCGAGGGCCTGGAGCATCTTCGGCAGCGAACGCAGGTGCTCGACGATCACGTCACCGGGCCCGCCGCGCAACGCCTCGGCCGACCGCATCCCGGCCTCGATCGCACGGGCCGGGTCGGCCGGGGGCGAACCCTCGACGACGGCGACGACGAGGAGCTGGATCGCGACGAGGGCGACGAGCGTCCCGGCAACGATCATGGCGGTCCGGGGCCTGATCCGGTGCACCGCGAGCAGGACGAGGCCGAGGACCGCGTACGTCGTCAGGATGTCGCCGTGGAAGAACAGGAGCATGTGCGCGGTTCCGATCACGAACAGCCCCGAGAGCCTGCGTAAGAAGCGGGGGACGAACCGCGCACCGGACCGCCATGCCGAGGCGAGTTGCAGGGTGAAGCTGTAGCCGAACAAGAACGAGAACAGCAGGTAGAACTTCAGCTCGAACAGCAGGGCGACGACGGCGCGGACCGCTGTGTCGAGCGGAGAGCCGTACGCCGGATCGTCGACGCCGTGCCAGGGACAGGCCGTGGCGAAGAAGGCGATGTTGACCACGAGGATGCCGAGCAGGGCGAACCCCCGCAGGGCGTCGATCTCCCGGAGGCGAGGGGCGGCGGAGGGGCGGCGCCTGTCCACATCAGAAATCATACATCCGTCTTATACGCGCGTATATTTCGTTCGTCCAGCGCAACCGAATGACTCACCAGGAGACCCCGGGTAGCGTTCAGGGGTGGGTCATCGAGAACAGCTTCTCCGCGGGGCGATCCAGTGCCTCTACGAGCGCGGCTACACCCGGACGACGGCACGCGACATCGTGGCCGCCTCCGGCACCAACCTCGCCTCGATCGGCTACCACTACGGCTCGAAGGACGCCCTGCTCACCAGCGCGATGGTGCAGGCGCTCGGCGACTGGGGGGACGCCCTCCGGGAGGCGACCCACAACGTCGAGGGCGACGATCCCCTCAGCCGGATGGAGGCGATCTGGACAGGGGTGATCGACTCGGTTCGCCAGAACCCGACCCTCTGGACGGCCAGCTCCGAGATCTACACCGAGGCCTTCCACCAGGAGGAACTCAGAGAGCGTCTCCAGGAGGCCTACCGGGAGAGCCGGCCGTGGTTCGCGCAGATGACCCTCGGCGAGGCCCCGGGCGAGAAGGGGCCGTCCGATGAGCGAGTGGCGAAGGCCGTGGGCTCACTGGTCCTCGCCATCGTCTCCGGTCTCAGCGTCCAGTGGCTTCTCGACCCGGACGACGCCCCGACCGCAGCCGAGCTCGTCGCCGCGCTGCGCACGGTCCTGGCGGTTTCTTCTTGAGCCTTCTCGCCATCATGGGGTCGGGCGAGACAGCACCGGCCATGATCAAGGTGCATCGTCAGATCTTCGAGGCCACGCGCGGTGACGGTCCCGCCGTCATGCTCGACACCACCTTCGGCTTCCAGCTCAACGCCGACCATCTGGTGAGGAAGACGATCGGGTACTTCGCCGACGCCGTGGGCACCCGGGTCGAGGCCGCCCGCTGGCGCCGCGGCGACGCCCCGGTCGCCGACGCCGAGCGCACGCTCGAACTGCTGTCCCGGGCGTCCTGGGTGTTCGCCGGACCGGGCAGCCCGACGTACGCGCTGCGGCAGTGGACCGGAACGGGGATCCCCGGCGCCCTGACGGACCTCCTCGGACGCGGCGGCACCCTGGTCGTCGGATCGGCGGCGGCCTGCACCCTCGGAACCCACGCCGTCCCGGTCTACGAGATCTACAAGGTCGGCGCGGACCCGCACTGGGTTCCCGGTCTCGATCTGTTCGGCCACGTCACCGGGATCAAGGCCGCGCTGGTCCCGCACTTCGACAACACCGAGGGCGGAACCGCCTACGACTCCCGGTTCTGCTACCTGGGGGAGCCCCGGCTCGCCGCTCTGGAGGACGAGCTCCCCGAGGAGATCGGCGTGCTCGGCATCGACGAGCACACCGCCCTCCTGATCGAGCTCACCGACCGGACCGTCAAGGTCGCGGGCAACGGACACCTCAGCGTGCGCCGCCGGGGCCGGACGCAACGCTTCGGTGCGGGCAGCGAGCTCTCCCTCGGCGAACTGGGCTCGCTGCTGCGCGGGGAGGCGACCGCGGCGTCACCCGGTCGTGCCTCGACCCCGGACGGCGGCACCTCCGCGGGCGCCGGAACCTCCGGCGACACCTCGGCGGACGCCGCTGCCTCCGCGGACGGTGGCGGACCCGGCGCCCTGCCCTCGCTCGGCGCGGAGACGACCGCGCTGCGGGCCGCCTTCGACACCGCTGTGGCGGCGAGGGACACCGACGGGTGCGTGGCGGCCGTCCTCGGCCTGGAGAGCGCCATCGTCGCCTGGAGCGCCGACACCGACGAGAACGACGACGCCGACCGTGCCCACCGGACTCTCCGGGCGATGATCGTCCGGCTGGGGGAGCTCGCCGCGATCGGGGCCCGTGACCCGCGCGACGTCCTCCGCCCGTACGTCGAACTGGCGCTGCGCCTTCGCACCCGCGCCCGGGAGGGCAGGGACTTCGCGACGTCCGACCTCGTGCGTGATCACCTGGCCACGGCCGGGGTCGACGTCCGGGACACCCCGGACGGCGTGGAGTGGAGCCTGCGGGAGAGCTGACCGGACTGTCACGACATCCAGGACGAGTCGGTCACGACATGGCCCCGAAGCGTCGAGCGACACTCGGAGCTACCGGTTCGGGAGGTACTGTTCTCGACGATGGCGGGGCCATTGATGCCCGGCAGAAGATCCACCAGAGGTCATCGGCAGGGGTTTCTCGCCGGGGGGCGACGCGCACAAGGAGACGGACTCACGTGACGAATCCGGTCAGAACGCCAGTCTCGGACCGGCAGTCGGCCGGCGATGCGGGCGCTGTGGCCACCTCGGCCGCTCTCGGTCCGTGGCCCCAGATGATGGAGAACCCGATCCGCGACTACGAGTGGGGATCGACCATCGCCTTGGCCAGGCTCCAGGGCCGCCCGTCCTCGGGACGGCCGGAGGCCGAGCTGTGGATGGGAGCCCACCCGAGCGGGCCGTCGCGGCTGGTTCCTCCCGGCGTCACCGACCCGGGCCAGGGCCGGTCGCTCGACGACCTGGTGACGCGGCGTCCCCTGGATCTGCTCGGCGGCGAGGTCTTCGACCGTTTCGGACCTCGGCTCCCCTTCCTCCTGAAAATCCTCGCGATTTCCCGGCCCCTGTCCGTGCAGGTCCATCCGACGGGAGACCGGGCACGCACCGCGTTCGAGGGCGAAGCCGGCAGCGAGGGCACGCACTGTTACGTCGACCCGTTCCCCAAACCCGAGCTGCTGTACGCGCTCGAACCGATCGACGCGATGTGCGGCTTCCGTCCGGCGGCGGACGCCCTCCGCCTGCTCGACCTGATCGGTGGTGAGCGGACGGCGACCGTCGCCGAGCCATTGCGCGGCCGGGGCGACGAAGGGGACCGTATCGAGGCCGCCTTCAAGAAGCTCGTCACCTGGCCGGTGGAGGACCGCGCCGCCCTCGTCGTCGAGATCCGCGAGGTGACCCGTGAACTCCTCGCCGAGGCCGGCCCCCAGCGCCCGGGCCGGAGCATCACCCCCGAGGACCGCCGGGCCCTCACCTGGGCCAGCCGTCTCACCGCCCAGCACGAGGCCGACCCTCTCGTCGCGGCGCCGTTCCTGCTCGACCTCGTCCAGCTGCAACCCGGAGAGACGCTGTTCGTGCCCGCTGGCGCACCGCACGCCTACCTGCACGGGCTCGGCGTCGAGATCATGGGCAACTCCGACAACGTGCTGCGAGCGGGCCTGACGCACAAGCCGATCGCCGTCGAGGAGCTCCTCCGGATCGTCCACGGGGGCAGTCGTCCCCAGCGGGACATTCCCGAGTCGTGGGTGAGCCCGTACGAGGTGATCTGGTCCCCCGGGGTACCGGAGTTCCGGCTCTCCCGGATCTGGCTCCATGAGCCTCGGGCGATCACCGCCTACCCGCAGATCGCCGGACCGCAGATCATTCTCTGCACCGCCGGTACCGCCCGGGTCTCGTGCGGCGGCCACGACGTCGTCCTCGCTCCCGGACGGTCCGCCTTCGTCGGCGCGACGGCCGGGCCGATCACCCTCGCTGGCCCCGGCGAGGTCTTCCGGGCGTTCACGGGCGACCTGACCCTGGTCTGAGGGGGCGCCCGGCCCACCCCTGGCCGTCCAGGTCCCTTCGGCTCCCCTGGTCCCCTCGGCTCCCCTGGTCCCCCGGTGTGAAATTCGTACTGAAGATCCTTCGGAGAAACCGCAGCCCGGGGCCCGTGCGACGGCACGCGTCAGGCGCTCAGGGGCGGCGATCCGTGAGTTCCGTGCCCCTGACGGCCTACCGTTCCAAAATGATCCACAATGACGTGATCCGATCAGCGGCGGTCCTCGACCCCGTGCGCACGACAATCCGGCCGTACCGTGCGACCGATCTGCGCGACATCTACGAGATCTCGGTCCGTACCGCCGAGGCCGGTGGCGACGCGCGAGGCATCTACTGCGACGACGACCTGATGCCGGACCTGTTCGCAGGCCCGTACCTCCATCTCGAACCCGAACTCGCCTTCGTCCTCGACGACGGAGGCCGTGCGGTGGGGTACGTCCTCGGCACGGCAGACACCCCACGGTTCGTCCAGGCCTACCGTCGCGTCTGGATCCCCCGGCTCACCCCGAAGTACCCGGCCCCGCCGCCGACGTCCACGACCCGGGACGAGCAGGCGTTCGCCCTGCACCACGACCCCGAACGGCTGCTGGTCCCGGAACTTCGCGACTACCCCGCTCATCTGCACATCAACGTGTTGCCCTCGTACCAGGGCGGGGGACACGGACGAGGGCTGATCGACGTGTTCCTGGACGCGCTGGCCACCCGTGGCGTCCCGGCCCTCCACATCACACCGCTGACGGTCAACGCCAGCGCCCTGGCCTTCTACTACCGCTACGGCTTCCACGACATCCCCGTCGCGGACCCCGGGCTCACCTCGTACCTGGGGATACGGACGCCGTCCCGGTAAGCGTCTCCGGCTCGACGAGGAGCTCACTTCTGGAGCGGAATCTCTGTCCGTTCGCCGTCGGACCGGTCTCTCCTTGAGGAGATCGATCCGACATAAGGAGTTCATCGATGGGCATCAGACTCAACGCACCGTGCCTCATGCTGGGGTATCTCCTGCTGGCGCAACCCTTATCCGGACACGGACCGGCGCAGTACCTCACCGGGACAACCGTCCCGGTGGCGGCCGTCGTCGCGACCGGCGCGACAGCGGCGGACGCCCCGGAGGACATCCTCGTCTTCGCGGACAAGGACCTGTCGGTCGAGATACGCGGTGACCTCGCTGAAGCAATCAACACCTGCGTCAACGACGCCGCCGACGGCACCGTCACCACCCAGCGGAACGCCTGCGCGCAGGCTGCCTCCGCCGGGAACACGGTCGCCGAAGGCAGCATCTCGGTCCTTGAGAGCGAGGACATCTCCGTCGTCGTCAGCGGCGGTGTCGCGGTGGCGATCGACGCCTGCGTCAACGACGCCGCCGACGGCACCGTCACCACCCAACGGAACGCCTGCGACCAGACGGCGACGGCCGGCAATACGGTCATCGTCGAGAAGATCGCTATCTCCTCGAGCAAGAACGTATCAATCGATATTGACGGCGGAGTCGCGACGGCGGGAAGCGAGTGCACGAACGACGCTTCCGGGGGAACAGTGCGCGACCAACAGAACTCCTGCGTGCAAACCGCGACCGCGGGGAACCTGGTCACGGTCCGGAGTATCGACATCCTGGCGAGCGACAACGTGACGATCCGAATTCGCGGAGGTATGGCGACGGCGATCTATCAATGCCTGAACGACGCCGGCGGCGGGACCGTGGGCAACCAGCGGAACACCTGCCGCCAGACGTCGACAGCAGGGAACGCCGTCGAGGTGACAAGTATCTACGTCATGGGGAGCACGAATATTACCATCACTGTCGACGGCTTGGCCGTCACCGAGATGAATGAATGCGTCGATGACACGGCCTCGCGTCTGCGCGCCGGGGGCGCGACGGAGGGCCGGGCGATGTGTCATCTCACCGCGTCCGCACGAGGGCAGGACCGCCCGTCGGAGTCCGGGCACCCGCAGGCCGCCGTCTGACGACCACAACGGGTGCCACGGCACGGGACCTGTCCCCGTGCCGCGACACCCGGCACCTCACCCAACCCGCCGAAGCGTCACCGGGAAATCGTGACCGCCACGCCGGTGAGCATGAGGGTGTTGCCCGCGGTCGCGGACTGCTTACAGGCGTTGAGCTGGGTGTTGATCAGGCCGTCCTTCGAGTCGTTCAGGCAGAGGTTCATCGCGCTCATCAGCCCGCCCGACACCTCGGCCGTCACGTTGCTCCCGTAGAACAGGGGGGCGCCGACGCCGCTCTTCGGCATCACAATGGCGGTGACGTTGTCCAGGATCACAGAGTTGCCGCCCGTGGCGACCTGCTCGCAGGAGTTGGTCTGGGTGTTGATCACACCGTCCTGGGCGTCGTTGATGCACTGGTTCAACGCGGTGGCTTCTCCTCCGACGATCCGGACGGAGACATCTTCGGCCTGGAAAACCGGAGCCAGCGCGTTCGCCGGTGAAACGAAACCGGTCAACATCAGACCGAGTGCCCCGACGGCGACAACGGCGCCGCGAACAACAGAACGCATACCACTCATGGCACGATCTCCTTCTGACACTTTTCTCACAGGACGACGGGTCCCCCAGCGAACAAGCTAGGGCCGCGAGTCAGGACCCGATGACGGTGTTTCCGCCCAGAACATCACACGAGGCGGAATACCCTGGCGACAGATCAACACGGCCGATATACACAATCTTCCCTGCCTGCCCGTGTGTCAAGGCCCACGTTTCATCTATCTCAATGCAATGAAATAACCGACATTGCCATGTAGAGATGCACGTGTACTCTCACGCAACAATACCCACAGATCATTCGCGGTCCCGAATCGTTTCGCCCCTCCACTGAAAACGGAACGATCATGTCGGATCCAGCAGACGGCAGGAGACCTAACCAACGTCCGCGAAACCAGTGAGTGCACGGACGCGCACGGCGACCTCCACGGTGTTGAACACCGCCACCGCAGGCTCCTGCCTCTCCGTCCCAGACAAGACATCTCGGTGGGGTGACGAGCAAACCGTTGCCACCGTCAAACCGTCTGTACAATCCCCCCGATACCGACTGAAAGAGGCAGTTCTCGTGCATGTCGCCGTCCTTGCCCCGCCCCTGCACGGGCACGTCACCCCGACGCTCGGGGTGGTCCAGCAACTCACCTCCCGAGGGCATCGGGTGAGTTTTCTGAGCAGCGAGGAGTTCGCCCCCGCCCTCCAGGCCGTGGGGGCCAGGGTCGTGCCCGTCCCCGCCATCCCGCAGCGCACCATCTCGGCCACGGGCACGACCGGCAGCGCCCTGGCATCCATACGGAACCTCCTCCTGGCGCGGGACTGCCGAACGGTCACCACCGCGGTGAAGGCCTTCGGCGACGACCGTCCGGACGTCGTCCTCTACAACTTCGTCGAGCGATTCGCCGGCCGCACTCTGGCCCGGTACTGGGGCGGCCGAGCGGCCCGCTACTTCCCGACGTACGCCATCACCGACGCGTTGCCGCTCGCGGAGGTCTTCCCGGCCTCCGGTAACCAGCAGTCCGGCCCGGCGTCGCCCGAGTCCCGGAACAAGGCCGCCGCAGTGCAGCGCAGCCTGGGGCTACCGGTCGAGGAATCGTCGTACGACCTCCTCGCCGAGGAAGAACTCAACCTGGTGTTCCTGCCGTCGGCGTTCCAGCCCCACTCGGAGGCCCTCGGATCGGGGTACCACTTCGTCGGCCCGATCATGACCGGGCGTTCCAGCCACGGATCGTGGACCCCACCGCATTCCGGCCGCCCGGTGCTGTACGTCTCCCTGGGGACCCTGCGAGTCTCGTCCCCCGACTTCTTCAGGGAGGCCCTCGCCGCCTTCGCCGAGGAGGACCTGCATCTGGTGATGTCCATCGGCACCGTGATCGATCCGGCGGATCTCGGCCCGCTACCGCCGCACTGCGAGGTCCACGCTCATCTGCCCCAGCTCGAGGTCCTCCGGCACACGAGCGTCTTCGTCACCCATGGTGGTATGAACAGCACGATGGAGGCACTCACGCTGGGGGTGCCCCTCGTCGTCGTCCCCCAGATGCCCGAGCAGGAGGCCACCGCTCGCCGCGTGGCCGACCTCGGCCTCGGTGTGCACCTCCCGCCCGCGAAGGTGACCCCCGAGACCCTCCGGGCTGCGGTCCGACAGATCCGCGACGATCTCACCTACGCCGACGCCGCGGCGGCCTTCGGTTCCCGGGCCGGGGACGGCGGCGGCGCCCCCGCCGTCGCCGACGCCCTGGAGTCGCTGGTCGCCTCCTGAGTCGAACGGTGAAAGCACCCGTTCGGCGTCACGTCCGCCGCCCGGCCTGCGGGCGATTCGCTGAGGAGTCCGATCCATGGCAAGACCCCGACGTCTCGTGGACGTTCTGGCCGTCATCACCGTCTGCGCGACCGTCCTTGTCGTCCCCGCCC
>JAUPKQ010000029.1 GCA_030837345.1 Actinomycetota bacterium
CACGGCCGGGCCGCTCGTGAACGAGGCGAGGTCGGCCACGGCGCCGCACTCGCACCAGGGCAGCCCGCGCCGTTCCAGCTCCGCCCGGGCCGTCGCGTCGCCGTCCGCGGCCGCGCGCCCGATCCCCGGCGGGAGCCCGGAGACCGCCTCCGGCGCCACCACGGTGTGGCCCGTCTCCCCGCCGAGGCCGTCCCGGTCCACCAGGACGCGCCGTCCGGGCGGGTAGGACGCGTCGAAGGCCTTGACCGCGACTCCCGTGCTCACCGTCACCAGGGCGAAGCGGCCGAGGCCGCGGTAGTGCCAGGCGGCGGCGGAGACATCGTTGAGGACCTTGACCCGGGCCCGGGGCAGGCGGGCCCGCAACGCGGCACGGACGTCGAAACCGGTGCCGGGACACAGCCACAGCACGCTGGCGTCGCGGACGATCCCGGCGTCGCTGACGACGGCGCCGAACGCGACGCCGAGTTCGTGCCCCGCCGCCGGTTCGTGTGCGGCCAGGGCCCGGACCCGGTCGGCGATCTTGTCGAACAGCTCCTCCCGCAGATCGTCGGCCGGACGGGCGGGATCGGTGCGGGGGGAGGGCGTGGGGAACCGCTCCGGCGTGCCGGCCAGGATCCCGTCCCGGTGTACCGCCACCCTGGTCGACGTCCCCCCGACGTCGACCACGATCCCGGAACTCATCGCGCGTCCTCGGCGAGCCCGCGACAGGCGGCCGCGAACAGACCGGGGGTGAACTCGTCGGGGTCGTCGATGAAGTCGCTCGTTCCCATCGAGGTGGGGACGACGAGATGGGGTGACCCGCCCTTGTGCGCGCGGATGTCGGGCAGCCAGCCGGCGAGCCGGGCCGGGGTGCACAGCGGGTCGTGAACCGGGAGCCCGACGCGCCGCAGCAGAGTGATCATGCGCCGGTGTTCGCGGGGGTCCAGCCTGCCGGTGTGGACCGCGAGCTGTCCCGACACGGCCATTCCCACCGACACCGCCTCGCCGTGGCGCAGGCCCCGGGGGGAGTGGGACTCGAGGAGATGGCCGAACTCGTGGCCGAAGTCCGGTACACGGCGCAGGTCGTGCTCGAACGGGTTGACGGAGAGCTCCCGCAGCATCACGGCGACGGAACGCTCGATCACACGCCGGGTGTCCGGTGTGTCCTTGCGTGCCTCCAGGTCGCCGTGTGAGCGCTCGATCAGGTCGAACAACTCGGCGTCGGCGACGGCGGCGATCTTGATGGCCTCGGCGAGGCCGCACCTGATCTCCACGTCGGGCAACGTGTCCAGGAAGGCGTGGTCGACCAGGCAGGCGAGAGGCGGGTGGTAACCGCCGAGCTGGTTCTTGCCCTGGTAGGTGTCGACACCCACCTTCAGCCCGATTCCGGCGTCGATGAATCCGACCAAGGTGGTCGGGATCCTGATGTAGGGCGTGCGGCCCCGGTATGTCAGCGCGGCGGCTCCGGCCAGGTCGAGCAGGGTCCCTCCGCCGACGGCGAGGACACGGTCCCGCGGGCCGAGGCGCGCCCGGTCGAGGACCCGCAGCAGGTCGTCCAGCCCCGTCAGGCTCTTGACCGCGGGGGACACGGTCATCGCGTGGACGTCGAAACCGGCGATCTCGCGGCGGTCGTGGCGCGAGCGCAGGGACCGCCTGACGTCAGCCATCACCCGGGGGGAGAAGGCGTCCACGACGGCGAGGACCCGGGACCCGGTGGGCAACCACGCCCTGAGCCGGTCGTCCGGACGGGGACCGGCCGTCAGCCCCCAGATGTCGGTGACCGCTTCGACCGGGTAGGTGAGGGTGCGTTCGGTGTAGTGCTTCACGAGTCCCGCGCCCGGACGGGGAGGGCTGAGGGGGGTTCCTGGGGAGGGGGAGGCGGCGCCGAAGCCCTGGAGGTCGATCGCGACGGTCACCTGACGCGGGAGGACCCCGACGGCGCCGCCGAGGGTCACCGGACCGGTCGACAGCGCCGTGGCGAGCCAGGCGGGATCGGTGACGACCCGGACGGCGGTCGTGTGGCGGCGGAACAGGGCGGCCGCCACGAGAGCCGGGGCCGCACCGGGGTGCGGGCCGTGCACGAGGAAGGCGTCCCGGCGGGCCAGGCCCGCGCGCTGCGCGGCGTCGGCCAGCCGCGCCGCCACGGTCAGCGTCTTCCCCTCCGGCAGCAGCTCGTCGGGCGCCACGTGATACCCGTCCAGGCGGCCGCTGTCGCACAGGGCGTCGAGGTAGCTCAGCAGCCTCGTCCGGTGCGGTCCCCCGGTGATCACCAGGAGCCTGCGCGCCGGCGCCAGCAGGTCCGCGAGCGTGACGTCGTCCGGGTCGAGCAGGTCCGTCGAGGTGGCCAGGCGCAGCGTCCGCGTGTCGTCCGCGGTGAGCAGGCCGAGAATCTGCTCGGATCCCGCCGGCGGGCGGGGTGCCGGGCCGGGAGGGCCCTCGCCGGGCCCCGGGTCACCGTCCGGGACGCGTCGACGCGCCGGTGGCATGACGCCGGTGGACAACTGACCCCCCTGATGGTCCGACGACTCTGGCGGCAACCGCGACGTGACTACCCGGGACGGGTTCCGCCGTTTCGTCGCGCACCGTGGTGGAGGGGTTGCATGAGTCGCAGTATGAGTTGAATTAGTGCTTAGTGCGATATGTTTTGATTCACATAGATAGTGCCGTAAGTGACACGTAAGGTGAACTGGAGTCGGGGGGCTCTTGGTGTCGTTACCGAGAGGTTCGGTCAGCCTCGTCGCTGATCTGGACGGCGTTCTGGTCGACAGTTCACCGGCTGTCTTCGCAGCCTGGTCGCACTGGGCTGACGCCCACGGCATCGACCCCCTCGCGACCTTCGCCCTCGGGCACGGGCTGTCCACCCTGGATCATCTTCGGGCCGTGGCCCCCGGCCTGGCGACCGAGGCGGAGGCAGCCCGGATCGCCGACCTGGAGCGCGCCGCGCTCGGCACCGTTTCAGCGATGCCGGGGGCGGCGCGGCTGTGCGAGGCGCTCCGGGGCGCCCGCTGGGCCGTCGTCACCTCGTGCCCGCGGGACGTCGCGTTCGCGCGGCTGGCGGCGGCAGGCCTGCCGGGTCCGACGGTCCTCGTCGGACTCGAGGACGTCACCCGTCCCAAGCCTGAGCCGGAGGGTTTCCGCCGGGTGGCCCGGCTGCTGGAGGCCGAGGCGGTGCTCGTGGTCGAGGACGCCCCGGCGGGTGTCAGGGCGGCCAGGGCAGCGGGCGCGGCCGTCCTCGGGGTCGCCACGACGCACGACGCCGTCGACCTCGGCGAGGCCGACGCCGTCATCGCCGATCTCACCGGGCTGACGGTTCTTTCATCGCCCGACGGCACGGTGACGGTTCTGGCGCCGGTGGACACCGGAGCTCCTCGGTGACCCTTGCGAGGAGAGTGCTCGACGAGGCGGTCCGGCCCCGGTGGGCGGTACTCGGGATGCTGCCCTCCGGCGGAGCCCGGCCCGTCGCCGCCCTCCTCGGCGTCAATGTGGTTCTCGGTCTTCTGCCCGTGGGATTCGTGATCTCCACGAGCGTTCTGGTCGGCCGGGTCCCGGCGGCGGCGGAGGCGGGCCTCGGGTCCACGGCCTGGGACGCGCTCGTCACCGCCTTCCTGGTCGCCGCGGCGGCCTTCGCCGGTCAGCAGGCCCTGACACCCGTGCAGGTATGGCTCGGCGAGACGGTGCGACGGCGGGTCGACGGCCACGCGCACCAGCTGGTGATCTCCGCGGCGATGCGGAGCACCGGCATCGGGCCGATGGAGGACCAGGCGGTTCTCGACGCCCTGTCCAACGCCTCCCTGCGCCTCGTCAAGGACACCGAGACGCCGGGGACCGCCGTCGCGGGGATGGCCGCCCTCATCGCCCGCTACCTGCGCCTGCTCGGCTACGTCACCGTCGTCGCCCTGGCGGTCTCCTGGCCGGCCGGGCTGGCCCTGTTCGCCGCGACCATGCTGTTCCGGACCGGCCAGCGCGGGGGGATGCGCCGGTACTCCCAGGTGTGGGAACGGATCATCCCCCTGACCCGGCGTGAGGAGTACCTGCGTGACCTGGCGACCGGCCGGGCGGCGGCCAAGGAGATCCGGGTGTTCGGCCTGGCGGGCTGGCTCTCGGACCGGTACGCCGACGTCGCCCGGGAGGGGCTCGCGCTGGTCTGGCGCGAGCGGCGGCGCATCTTCCTCGGCCCGTTCCTGGGTTTCACCGCCTTCGGCCTGCTCACCGCGGTGGCCGTCGCGGTCGCCGTCGCCACGGCGGCGGCCGGAGGACGGATCACCCTCACCCAGCTGACCCTGGCGATGCAGGCGACCGTCGCCGCCCTGCTGCTCGGCGAGTTCTACCCCGAGGCCGATGTCCAGACCCAGTGGGGCATGCTCGCCGTCAGCGGGCTCCGGCGCGTCGGGAGCCTCGTCGAGCGGGCCGGGGAGGATCTGCCCCTCGTCGACCCGCGGGTCTCACCGGCGGGCCTGCCACGCGGATCCGTCCGGTTCGAGCGGGTACGGTTCGCCTACCCCGGTGGGCGGACGGTCCTCGACGGCCTCGATCTCGAACTGCCCGCCGGGAAGTGCACCGCCGTCGTCGGTGTGAACGGCGCGGGGAAGACGACCCTCGTCAAACTGCTCACCCGGTTGCACGAACCGACCGGCGGGACGATCCGCGCCGACGGTCTGGACATCGGCCGCTTCGACGCCGGCGCCTGGAGGCGGCAGATCAGCGTGATCTTCCAGGACTTCATCCGGTACGAGTTGTCCGCCCGGGACAACATCCTGCTCGGGGCCGCCCACGCGGCCCCGGACGAGGACGCCGTCCGCGCGGCCGCCGCCGGCTCCGGGATCCTCG
This sequence comes from Actinomycetota bacterium, assembly GCA_030837345.1. Classification (GTDB taxonomy): domain Bacteria; phylum Actinomycetota; class Actinomycetes; order Actinomycetales; family Kineosporiaceae; genus JAUPKQ01. The sequence continues at coordinate 4,807 of JAUPKQ010000029.1, forward strand.
GCGTGTTCGAGGACCTGCCTCTCGGACTCGGCACCCCGCTCAGCCGGGCCCAGAGGGGCGGCACGGACCTCTCCGGCGGCCAGTGGCAGCGGGTCGCGATCGCGCGGTCCCTGTACGCGTTGCGCCGCGGCGCCCGGTTGCTCGTGCTCGACGAGCCGACGTCCGCTCTGGACGTGCGGGCCGAGGCGGCGTTCTTCGACCAGTTCGTCGAACTGACCCGGGGCGTGACCACCGTGCTGATATCCCATCGTTTCTCCAGCGTGCGACGGGCTGACCGGATCGTCGTCCTCGACGGTGGCCGGGTCAGCGAGCAAGGTACGCACGAGGAGCTGCTCGCCAGGGACGGCCGCTACGCGGAGCTCTTCCGGTTGCAGGCCGGACGGTTCACCGGCGGGCCGGACGACCCCGGGGACGCCTGATGGGATCGACGCTGCGCGGGTGCCTCGGCCTGGCCCGGCTGGTGTGGAGGACCGATCCCCGCCGGATGGTCCTGTCGGTCGTGCTCATGCTCGGGCAGGCGGTCTCGCTCCCCCTCAGCGCCCCGGCCCTGGCCGCCCTGACCGACGCGGCCCTGGCCCGTGACCCGGCCCGCGCGGTCGTCGCCGGAGCCTTCGTCGGGGTGCTGGCCATCACCTCCCTCACCCTCGGCCACTTCGCCTACATCGCCTACTTCGAGCTGGGCGAGCTGAACTCCGTGGAGATGGACCGGCGGCTGATCGACCTCGCCAACGGCTCGGCGGGGCTCGCCCACCACGAGCGGCCCGAGTACGCCGACAGGTTCCACGTGCTGCGTCAGGAGATGAACCGCCTGGGGTGGATGGGTATCCAGGCGATGCTGAGCATCCTCGGCCTGGGCGTGGCCATCGTGCTCACCGGGATCCTTCTCGCGGGCGTCGACCGCTGGCTCCTGTTGCTGCCGCTCGCGGCGGTACCTCCGCTGGTCGCCGGCCGGTACGCGGAGGTCATACTCTCCCGGGCCCGGGAGGAGGCCGCCGGGACCAGGCGCCTCGCCCGCCACCTGTTCCGCCTCGCCACCGACGGCGGGCCCGCGAAGGAACTGCGGGTGTGCGGCCTGCGGGACGAGTTGCTCACCCGGCACGCGGCCTTGTGGAAGGACTCGAGCCGGATCCTCGACCGGGCCGAACGCCGGGCCGCCGGGCTGCGGGTGCTGGGGCAGCTGGTGTTCGCGGCCGGCTACGTGGCCGCCACGCTCGTCGTCGTCCGGGACGTCGTGACCGCGCGGCGGGGGGCGGGCGACGTGGTGCTCGTCGTCACCCTCGCCTCCCAGGTCAACCAGCAGGTCACCGCCGCCGTCGCCCTCGTGCAGGAACTGCAGCGGACCGCATCGGCCATGAACACCTTTCACTGGGCCGCCGCCCTCGTCGCCCGGGACGAGCCCCCCGCGCCCGACCTGGCCGTCCCCGACCGGATCCGGCACGGCATCCGCCTGCGTGACGTCTCCTTCACCTACCCGGGTACGGACCGGGAGATCCTCGGGGCCGTGGACCTCTTCCTCCCGGCGGGCTCCACGGTGGCGATCGTGGGGGAGAACGGGGCGGGCAAGACGACGCTCGTGAAACTCCTCTGCCGCTTCTACGAGCCCACCACCGGCACCCTCGAGGTCGACGGCTCCGACCTCCGGCGCCTGCCCCTCGACAGCTGGCGGTCCCGGATCGCCGCGGGTTTTCAGGACTTCGTCCGGTTCGAGTTCCTCGCCCGGGAGAACGTCGGCGTCGGTGAGCTGGCGTCGATCGACTCCGTCGAGGCCGTGACGGCGGCGTTGGAGCGGGCCCGGGCGACGGACGTCGTCCACCGTCTGGAGAACGGCCTCGACACCCCCCTCGGGATCTCGCACCGGGACGGCGCCCAGCTCTCGGGCGGCCAATGGCAGAAACTCGCGCTCGGCCGGGCGATGATGCGTGAGACCCCCCTGCTGCTCGTGCTCGACGAGCCGACAGCAGCCCTGGACGCCGAGGCCGAGCACGTCCTGTTCGAGCGGTACGCCGAGGGCGCCCGGAGAGCGGCCCTGCGCAACGGCGGGATCACCGTCCTCGTGTCGCACCGGTTCTCCACGGTGCAGATGGCCGACCTCATCCTCGTCGTCGAGGGGGGAAGCGTCAGCGAGATCGGCACCCATGACCAGTTGATAGGTACCGGGGGGCTGTACGCCGAGCTCTACGGCCTCCAGGCGGCCGCCTACCGGTGACATCGCCGGTGCGTCGACGGTGCGTCGACGGGCCGGTCCGCCAGGCTTCCCCGCGTGCGCCTGCTCAGCTGGAACATCCGTGACCTGCTCGGCGATCCCCTCGCGGTCCACAAGGTCGTACGGTCCGCCGCTCCCGACGTCGTGTGCTTCCAGGAGGCGCCGCGCCGTCCGGGGGCGGCCGTGCGGCTCGCGCTGCTCGGACGGGGTACGGGGCTTCGGTGCGTCGCCGGTGGACGTCGCTCGGGAGGAACCGCCCTGTTCGTCGGGCCGGACGTCGAGGTCCGGTGGGCCGCCGCGTTCCGGCTGCCGACACGGGGACGGTTCACCCGGACCCGGGGGGCGAGTGTCGCGGATCTCGACGTGCCCGGGCTGGGCGAGGTGACCGTCGCCAGCGTGCACCTGCCCCTCGACGCGGCCTCGCGCCTCGACCACGCCCGGCGCGTCGCCCGGGTGCTCGCATGGCGGGGCGGCACCGCCGTGGTCGCCGGGGACCTCAACGAGCCCGCCGGGGCACCGGCCTGGACGTGCTGGGAGACCGGACCCTCCGCGTCGGGCCCGTCCGATCCCTGGCCGGAGGCGGGACCGACCTACCCGGCGTCCTCCCCGACCGTGCGGATCGACGCCGTCCTCGTCACCCCCGGGCTGCGCGCCCTGCGGGTGGAGCCCGGCCCCGGGGAGCCCGCCGACGTCCTGAGGGCCAGCGACCACCTCCCGGTGCTCGCCGTCCTCGAACGGGAGACCGACCGCGAGGTGTGATCGGCGGACTCGCGTCGCGGTCAGACGACCGCGCCGTCGTCCGGGTCGTCGGGGGGTTCCTGGGGCATGCGGGCCACGAGGGTGATGAAGCCGCCGACGAAGGCGGCCAGGGCGAGAAGGAGCAGGCTCGACGGAAGGTTCCGCCAGGCGAGGGCCGCCAGGAGGAGGAAGAGCGGGCCACCGATCACGGCGCTCCAGGCCAGCCGCGAGACCACGTCGCCCCGGGGGAGCGGAGGGGGTATCGGCGGGACGAACCCGTCCTCGCCGTCCTCGGCGTCCCCGATGTCCTCGCCGTCCCCGATGTCCTCGCCGCTGGGGTGGGGACGGGGCCTCTCCCGGAGGTCACCGGCGGCCTCGACGGAGTTCGCCGGGGGGCGCTCGTCCTCGTCGTCCTCGTCCTCGTCGTCGGTCAGGTCCTCAGCGGCGGGCCAGGGGCCGATCCCGTGCGGGACAGAGTCGGAGAAACCGGCGACGATCGCCGCGAAGGCGCTGTCGACGTCGAGATCGGGACGGTCCCCGGGCTCGCCGGGGTGCTGGGCGTCGCCCGGACCCGATCCCCCGGACTCGTTCACCGCGGCTTCACCGCCCTCAGCCTGCTCAGGAACGCCAGGGACTCCTCGACGATCCGGTCGGCGTCGTTGTCGAGGGTCGCGACGTGGTAGCTGTCCTCCAGGAGGATCTCGGTGACGTCGGTCGAGGCGACGGCGTCGATCACGTGCCGGCTGCTGCTCGCGGGGACGACGCGGTCGTTCGTCGAGCGCAGGAGCAGGAGGGGTTGTCTGACGGCGCCCAGCCGGGGGATGACGTCCGCGAACAGGGCGATCATGGAGGCCAGGGCGTTCAGGGGGACCCGGTCGTAGGCGAGCTCCGTCACGCCCTGTCTCTTGATGTCGTCGCCGACCCCGGAGACCGAGGTGATCAGGCGCCGCGCCAGCGGGAGGAACGCGAGCCGGGGATCGTTGAGGCTGAGGGCGGGGTTGACGAGAACGAGCCCGTCGACGTCCGAGGGACGCTCGGCGGCCAGACGCAACGCCAGCGCGCCGCCCATCGACAGCCCGGCGACGACCACGGCCGAGCACTTCGCGCGCACGGTGGTCAGCGTGGTGTCGACGGCGCCGTACCAGTCGTGCCAGGTCGTGCGGTTCATCTCCTGCCAGGTTGTCCCGTGCCCGGGCAGGAGCGGCAGCTCCACGGTGTACCCCGCGGCCGCGAGCCGAACGGCCCAGCCGCGCAGGCTCTGCGGCGATCCGGTGAAACCATGACAGAGGAGGACGCCGACATCGGCACCCGCATGGCTGAATCCCTCGGCTCCGGGGAGCACGGCAGCGGTCTCCTCTGGGATGGTGCGGTAAGCGCGGGGAGACGTCCCCGGCGTCCGGTCATCGTGACACGCCCGCCGTCACCCGGTCGAGTGCACGGGGCACGCCGGACGCTCGACCAGGTGCTTCGCGGGGGAGCGGTGCCCGGACGGCTTCGGGGACTCTCTAGAGTTGCCCGCGACGCACCAGGGAGGTGAGTGGTGTTCTACTGGCTGCTCAAGGGGATCCTTCTCGGTCCGATCCTGCGTGCGGTGTTCCGCCCGTGGATCCGGGGCGAGGAGAACATCCCTGCGGAAGGCGCGGCCATACTGGCCAGCAACCACCTGTCCTTCTCGGACTCGATCTTCCTGCCGTTGATGCTCCGGCGCCGGGTGACATTCCTGGCGAAAATGGACTATTTCACCGGTCGTGGGATCAAGGGCCGTTTGAAGGCCGGGTTCTTCAGGGGAGTCGGCCAGTTGCCGCTGGACCGGTCCGGCGGGAAGAGGTCCAACGCGGCCCTCGCGACCGGTCTGAAGGTCCTGGACGAGGGCAGCCTCCTCGGGATCTACCCCGAGGGCACGCGGTCCCCGGACAGCCACCTGTACCGAGGGAAGACCGGCGTGGCCCGGATGGCGCTGGAGGCCAAGGTCCCGGTGATCCCCGTCGCCATGATCGGTACCGACAAGGTCCAGCCGATCGGCCGGATCGTCCCGCACCTCGGGCGAGTGGGCATCGTCATCGGCCGGCCGCTCGACTTCTCCCGGTACGAGGGGATGCAGGACGACCGTTACGTTTTGCGGTCGATCACCGACGAGATCATGTACGAGCTGATGGAGCTGTCGGGCCAGGAGTACGTCGACGTCTACGCCTCGACGATGAAGGAACGCCTGTCGGCCGCCCGCAAGGTCAAGCTGTCCCGGGCCTTCGACGACGCCGAGCCTGCCGCCGTCCCTGCCGACGAACCGGCGGCCGACAGCGGTTCGTGACCGCCCGCGCACGGGAATCTGGGTGAATCGGGCGGGTTCGTCGCCTCCTCGTCACCTGTTCGGCGGCTGCCGGCGTCCGGACTCCGGAATGGTCGCTGACCTTTCGCCGGACTGGCCTACCCTGGCGGGGTGCATTCGACCCTGGACGAGGTGACGGTAGGAACCCCCGACGCGGCCCTGACCGAGGGCTTGGACGGGTGGCGCGACCTGCCGGCGGTTCAGCAGCCGGGCTGGCCCGACGAGCAGTTGCTGGGCCGGGTGACGGCGGAACTCGCGTCGTATCCCCCGCTCGTCTTCGCCGGCGAGTGTGACGACCTGAAGGCGGGGATCGCCGCCGCCGCCCGTGGGGAGGCGTTCTTCCTCCAGGGCGGGGACTGCGCCGAGACGTTCGCCGAGGTGAGCGCCGACCGCATCCGCAACAAGATCAAGACGTTGCTGCAGATGGCCGTCGTCCTCACCTACGGGGCGAGCATGCCGGTCCTCAAGGTCGGCCGGCTGGCGGGGCAGTACGCCAAGCCGCGCAGCAAGCCGGTCGAGGTCCGTGACGGCGTCGAACTGCCCGCGTACCGGGGCGACGCCGTCAACGACTACTCCTTCGACGCCGAGGCCCGGGTGCCCGACCCCCGGCGCCTGCTGCGCGTCTACCACTCGAGCAGCGCCACCTTGAACCTGGTCCGTGCCTTCACCAAGGGCGGTTTCGCCGATCTGCGGCATGTGCACGAGTGGAACCGAGGGTTCATCGCCAGCTCGGCCAACGCCCGGTACGAGGCGATGGCCAAGGACATCGACCGGGCGATGCGGTTCATGGCCGCCTGCGGCGGCGACTTCGACACCCTGAGGACCGTCGACTTCTACTCCAGCCACGAGGCCCTCCTCCTCGACTACGAGCGTCCCCTCACCCGGATCGACTCGCGGACCCAGCTGCCGTACAACGTGTCGGCCCACTTCGTCTGGATCGGGGAGCGCACCCGTCAGCTCGACGGCGCCCACGTCGACCTGATGTCCCGTGTCCGTAACCCGATCGGGGTCAAGCTCGGCCCGTCGACGACGCCCGAGGACGCCGTCGCCCTCGTCGAGCGCCTCGACCCCGAGCGGGAGCCCGGCCGGTTGACGTTCATCGTCCGCATGGGGGCGGGCCGGGTGCGTGAGGCCCTCGCGCCGATCGTCAAGGCCGTGAACAACGTCGCGCCGAACGTCCTGTGGATCTGCGACCCGATGCACGGCAACACCTTCGAGTCGGCCTCGGGCTACAAGACCCGCCGGTTCGAGGACGTCATGGACGAGGTCCGTGGCTTCTTCGAGGTCCACACCCAGCTGGGCACCGTGCCCGGGGGCCTGCACGTCGAGCTGACCGGGGACGACGTCACCGAGTGCCTCGGGGGCGCCGAGCACATCGACGACGGCGACCTCGCGACCCGCTACGAGACCCTGTGCGACCCCCGCCTCAACCACCAGCAGTCGCTGGAGATGGCGTTCCTCGTCGCCGAGATGCTCTCCGAGCGCTGATCGGCCCGGGGACGGCTCCCGTGGGGGCGGTGTCAGGAGCGCTCCCGGCAGATGGGAGGATGAACCCGTGACGGACCCCGCCCCGGAGCCTCCCCGTGCTATCCCGCCGGGGCAGCATCTGGTGCAGGAGCTCCGGGTGCAGCACTACGGGCCCGTGCCCCGCTTCCGGCCCGACTCCTGGCGCTTGACGATCAACGGAGCGACCGAGGACGGCAAGGAACGCCGCCTCGACATGGAGGAGTTCTCCGCGCTGCCGACGACGACGGTCCTCGCCGATCTGCACTGCGTGACGAAGTGGACCGTCCTCGACAACCTGTGGAGCGGTGTCGCGGCCCGGACGATTCTCGAACTCGTCCCGCCCGCCGCGGACGTCACCCACGTGATGGCCTGGGCGGAGTACGGCTACTCCGCGACCCTCCGGCTGGAGGACGTCGCCTCTCCGTCAGCCATCCTGGCGACCGCTCTCGACGGCAAGCCCCTCGTGCCCGAGCACGGGTTCCCGGTCCGGTTGATCGTCCCGCACCTCTACTCCTGGAAGGGCCCCAAGTGGATGTGGGGCCTGGAGTACCTCACCGAGCCCGTCCGCGGCTTCTGGGAGGAACGGGGACACCACCTGACCGGCGACGTCTGGCGCGAGGAGCGCTACTCCTACCAGGAGTGACGCAACCCCGACCCCAATGCCACGTACAGCGGGTCAATTTGTGATGGCGGGAGTGCTGCTCAGGGTGATTCCATGATCAGTCCAGTCCAGTCCGGTCCGATTCGGTCCGTCGGCTTGGCCACGCCAAGCGGTGCGGGGCAGCCGGATCCTGAAGTGCGTAGTGTTGGTGTTGATCCGTTGGTGGATAGGTGTCGTATATCAGCACTTACTCCCCACGGGATCAACACCAACACTACGCACTTGAAACTCTTCCTTCTGAGGGACCGAAGGGCCCCGCTACCGTGCACGCAATCGGCACCACCACCGCTCATTGATCCGCTGCACTCGTTAAAGTGTTTGCGATGCAGAACTATGTACACCATCAGCGCAACAGCAACAATGGTGCCGACAATGATCTTCAACGGGATCCGACAGGATGGCATGGATGGCGATTACCATGATGATGGTAGTGACGTGCCGCTGACTCCTGGCGTTCGGTACGGCTGGATTCATGAAGAGCTCCTATTCGGATGCTCATACTCATGCTCACCTGGTATCTCGAGAACCCGGGATTTTCGATAGAGACTGATGTGGCCCCCCACCGGGGCCGAGCAGGCTGCTCGAATAGCGGTACTGAACCCCCGGTGGCAATGCTCCGGCTCTTGCAAGCTTTTCGTAGGCAGCGAAGGGCGTTCCTGGTGAAGCTGTCGGGTGAAGCGTGCGGGCACCGGGCACGTGAACCGTTCAGGGCGCCGAGGCTGGCGTCGGCGGCGCGTGGTCGACACGTGAAGGTGACGGATCTGATGATCCTTTGCCGGATCCGCCACCCAGGTTCTTGATCACATGACGGACTCTCCTCGCAATCACCATGCCGGATGATGGGGAGTCGGGTACCGGGTCGTGGACCCGATTCCCGGACAGTGGGGAATTAGCGTGTGCAATCAGCGTCGCGATCACGACGGTGATTGCACACACTGATTCCCCCTGGCCTGCCTACCGGATCAGGTACCCGATTCTCGACTCGCCATCGCCCGGAGCCGCGATCTGCTGCCCCTGACGGCCCGGCAATGGCGTCGCTGCCTCACCGGATCAGACGCCCAGTCACCCAGGGTAATGAACCGGTACGCGGAAAGGTTCGCTGCCTACGAAAATCATGGAAGAGCTAATGCTCCTGTGCAAACCCAGGGACATTCTTGCGCTAACACTGCACGACGGAGGTGGTGGTAGGTGGTGACGGAACACCAGTCCAGCTCGATGTAGTGGTTCCGGCTCACCTCGCCAAGACCCTGACCTACCAGTCCCCTCGGCAGGGGATCCGACAGCCGAGGAGCTGAAGGACCTGCTGCGCGACCACTTCGACGCCGTCATCGATCGTCATCGCCCAGCCGTTCATCTCAGTAGCGAAAGGATCATCAGTATTGCCGCCTTCGGTCTCCACCACTCCCACTCCATGACCCTTCAATTCCGGTCAGCGTGGTGGTGCACACGTTCGAAACCGGTGACATATTCGAAGAAGCGATGGAGAATTGACCGAAGGAAGCGCGGAGTGTTACCTATCCACCAACGAATCAACACCAACACTACGCACTTCAGGATCCGGCCGCCCCGCACCGTTAGGCGCGACCAGGCCAGCAGATCGAATCGAATCGGATCGGTCATGGAATGACCCTGAGCAACACTCCCGCCATCACCAATTGAACCGCTGTAACTTGAGTGGATCGTGCGCCTAGCAGAGCGGAGACGGCCTCTTGTAGGCGATCTTGGTTCGTTAGTTCATCGTCGCCTGCCGGTGTGAGTCCGGTCCGGGTAGCTGCCAGGAGGCCCGGTAGCAGGCTGGCGGCCTGGTCTGGAAACGGGAAGCGGTGAAGACCCTGGATTGCAGCCGCGAAGGACTCCTCGGCGTAGGGGGCGCGGAACGTTCACACGGTGACGGCGGGAACTGGGGAGGCCCTCCCCGGCCCGATGACCTGCGGTGATCGCTTGTGGGGCGCTTGATCATGCGGTGGCCGTGTTGTCGGAAGCGCGGTGCCCTATACAAACGACGTCAGCAGATCGCTACGGCTCAGGCTGGACGCTGCGGTGGACGACCCGCGGTGCGTCCGGGGGGAGGTTGGATGGGCAGGTGACGACGGTCAGGGCCGCGGGAGAGCTGGATGCAGGCGCTCCACTGACCTTGACGCAGAGCAGGACAGTCGCCTGGCCGTTGGGGGAGCCCTCCAGAGTCCCTTCGCCATGAGCATAAATCGCCACCGTGACCTCGGCGCGGCCCGGAAGGCTGGATGCGCCCAGGACGAACCACTTGGACTCGCTGTCGTAGTGTGCGGTCTTGCGCGCGTCGATCGCGGCGCGCAACCCGCTGACAGCCCCGGCTTCCGTGGAAGAGCCCTCGAGCACTTTGGTAAAGGTCGCAGCCAGTCCGTTCGCCGCTCGGCGAGCGACGACCTCGCCATCATCGCAGGCCGAGTTGCCGCCGCAGGCGGTTAGCAGTAGCCCCAGGCTCACGGCCACCGACACGCAAACCTGCATGGGGCCGGTGGCCATGCGCCGGAGAAGCATCGTCAGACGACCGTCACCACGACTGCCGACCCTTTGGGCGCCGTCGATCCTCCGCCGGGAATCTGGATGCGGACGGTCCCGAAGTAGCCTCCCAGCACGTTGGCCCGTCTCACGTCGAACCCCGCCTCCCGCAGGGCGGTCCGGGCTTCGGAGAACTGCTTGCCGACGACGTTCGGGACGGTGACCATCTCCGGTCCCTTGGACAGGACGAGGGTGACCTTCTGTCCAGCGCCCAGCGTGCCGTTCTTCGGACTCTGGGAGACGACGGATCCCTCGGCGACCTCGCCGTCGAACACCGCTGGTCCGTACGCGGCCTCCAGACGGCCGTCGATGAGTTGCCGCTCGGCGTCGTCCTTCGAACGGCCGACGACGTCGGGGACGGCGACGGGCTCGGGACCCTTACTGACCGTCAGAGCGACAGCGGACCCGTTGCGCACCCGCTGCCCGGCGTCGGGCCGGACGGCGATCACCTGGCCCTTGGGGGCGTCGTCGAACTCCTGAACCGCCTCGCTGACCGACAGGTGCGTGGAGTCGATCGCCTGGCGGGCGTCGCCCTCGGACTGCCCGAGCACCTTCGGGACGACGACGAATTCCGGTCCCTTGGAGACCTGGAGCTCGACCGACCCGTCCTTGCGCACGGGCGCCCCGGCGTCCGGGTCGGTCGAGACGACGGTGCCGGGGGGCGAGGCGGCGTCGTAGACCTCCCTCTGGGTGCTGCGCAGGCCAGCGCCGCGCAGGGCTCCGGCGGCGGCAGGGGCCTTCATGCCTGTGACCGCCGGGGTCGTCGTGAAGGCGCCCGGACCGATGGCGAAGTACCAGGCGGCGCCCGCGAGCCCCAGGGCGAGGACGAGCACGGACAGCAGCGCGGAGATCCCGATCACCCGGCGCCGCCGGAGCAGGACCGCGAGCGCGGCGTCCTCGGTGTCGACCGGTTCACGGTCGCCGTGGACCTCCGGCCCCGGGAGCGACAGTGCCGGAGGGCGCGTCCGCCCGTTCGGCGGTGGGAGGCGGAGATCCCTGCCGGAGGGTTTGCCGCCGCGGGGAGGGGCGAGGACCTCAAGGTCGGGGAGCGCCTGGGTGGGGTGGTGCGTCACCGGCGGAACGAAGATCTCGGTGACGAGGGACAGTGGGGTCTCTCCGGAGGGCGCGCCCTCCCCTCCGGACGGAAGGGCGGGCGGGGCCGGCCGGGTGTCGAGTTCCGCCGGGGAGAGCTGCTCATGGACGGCGGTCGCGAGGGAGAGCATCGCCCCGGCGTCCGCCGGACGGTCGTCGGGGTTCCGGGTGGTCGCGGTCTCCACGAGGGAGTCGAGCCTGGCGTCGACCTCCGGGGTGACGCTCGACGGCGCGGGGACCACGTCGTTGACGTGCTGGTACGCCACCTGGATCGGGACATCACCGACGAAGGGGAGGCGTCCGGTCAGCATCTCGAACAGCATGATCCCGACGGCGTAGACGTCGGTGCGGGCGTCGGCGACGCCACGGAGGACGAGTTCCGGGGCGAGGTACGCGACGGTCCCGATCAACGTGCCGGTCGCGGAGGTCCCGGTCGTCGCGGCCCGGGCGAGGCCGAAGTCGGCGACCTTGACCCGGCCGTCGTCGGTGAGGATGACGTTCTCGGGCTTGATGTCCCGGTGCACGATGCCGATCGAGTGGGCCGCGGCCAGGGCGTCCAGGAGCGGTTCGACGACCGTGAGCGCCTCCCGGGCGGTGAGCACCCGGCGGTCGATGAGGACCTCCCGAAGGGTCCGCCCCCGCAGGTACTCCATCGCGAGGTACAGCAGGTCGCCGTCCGAGCCCTGGTCGTAGACCTGGACGACGTTCGGGTGGGACAGGCGGGCCGCCGACCGGGCCTCACGGATGAACCGTGCGGTGAACTGCTCGTCGTCCGCCAGATGGGCATGCATCACCTTGACGGCGACCTCACGGTCGAGCCGCCGGTCGAGGGCGAGATAGACGGTGGCCATGCCCCCTCGCGCGATGCGCGACCGCACCAGGTATCGGCCGTCGAGCTCACGCCCGACGAGAGGGTCCTGGAGCGTCGTGTCCACACTCGGAGTGTACGGGCGACCTCCTCGACGGGCCTCCGACGTGGCCGCGAAATCCCATGTCAGGCGGTTGTTTCTCCGGTTTCACCGGGGCCGTCCCGACCTGTCCTGTTCGGGCCCGGGCGTCCGCTCCGACCGCCTCGATGCGAAGCCCGCGACGGACTGATTAACTACGGGGGTGAACGACCTTGACGATCTCGTGGACGAATGGCTGACCCTGCCCGCCGTCGCCGAAAGGATGGATCTGGAAGTCGGCAAGGTCCGGCGGCTCCTCCAGGACGGCGGCCTCGTCGCCGTCCGTCGCGGGGAGCGCAACGTGCTCAGCGTGCCCGCGGCCCTCCTGAAGGACGGCGAGCCGCTTCCCGAGCTCCGGGGCACCCTGTCCGTCCTCTCCGACGCCGGGTTCGGGGCAGCCGAGGCGCTGCACTGGCTGTTCAGCCCCGACGACAGCCTGCCGGGCACGCCGATCGAGGCCCTGCGCGCCGGCCACAAGACCGAGATCCGCCGCCGCGCCCAAGCCCTCGCCTTCTGACCCACGCCTCCCGCTTCGCCCTGCTGGCCCTCGTCGGACACGGACCCCGGCGAGGTCTCCAGCGCGGGGTCAGGACGGTGGGCCGGCGGCGGGGACGGGTTCGTGGCTCGTCGTCTGCGGGCCCTCGGCCCGGCGGACGGAGCGGGCGTGCCGCCAGGCGGGGAGGGCGACGGCGAGGCGGCGGGAGAGGGGGACCGAGACCCGCTGCGTGAGCACCTGGTAGTGCGCGGCCTCGATGGCGTCGAGGATCTCGCTGTTGAGGACGAACGCGGCCCGCACGCCGTCACGGCTCGTCGGATGGATCATGTTGATACCCGGCTCGGCGAAGGCGTAGAGCGAGCGTGTACGGGCGACCTCGAACCTCAGCAGCTCACGGATGGGGGCGGTGACGACACCGCGTTCGAGCGTCTCCCGGGTGACCCCGAAGGCGTCGAGGTCCTCCTGCGGCAGATAGACGCGGCCCCGGCGGAGGTCCTCCCCGACATCCCGGATGAAATTGGTCATCCGGAACGCCTCGGCGAGCGTCCGTGCCCGTGCCGCGGCCTCCGGTGCGAGTGGTTCGAGGATCGGCAGCACCTGGAGGCCGATGACGGCGGCGGAACCGTACAGGTATGTCTCCAGGTCGGCGTACGTCGCATAGCCGGTGACCGCGACGTCCGCCGTCAGGGACCTCCAGAAGGCCTCGACGTGCGTGTAGCGAATGTCCCATCGACGCACCGTATGCGTCATCGCCCGGCCGACCGGATCGGTGGCCTCACCGCGGGAGAGCCCCTCGAGGAAGTCGTCGCCCCAGGTGGGTGAGGTCTTCGGGTCGACTACCTCGTCCGCGTACCGCGCGAAACCGTACAGGGCCCAGACATAGGGACGTTTCTCCGGTGGTAGCAGCCTGGTCGCGAGGTAGAAGGTTCTGCCGTGTTCCGCGTGGAGTCTGCGGCAGACCTCGAAGTCGTCGCGGAGCTGGGGATCGGTGATTCCGGCCGCTCTCAGGGCCTGTGCGCTGCTACCCACCGCGCCATTGTCCCGGATCCGATGCAACATCGACTCCGCCTCTCGGGGCCAGGTCCGCGTCCGGTGATCGAGGGTCGGCACGGGGCGACGGCCGGTGAACGGGATCGTCACGTGTCCCGCGCGGTCGCGGCGACGACGAGATCGGCGAGGACCCCGGCGGCCGGTTCGCGAAGGCCCGCCGCCCTGGCGGTGTCCAGGCCGGTCCGGGAGGCGGCGACGAGCTCGCGGACGAGGGTCTCGACGGCCTCCAGGGCCCCCGTCGTCACGATGATCTCGCGCAGGATCTCGATCCCTGTGGCGTCCAGGCCGGGGTCGCCGAGCAGGCGCCGGACCGCCGCGGCCTGCGCCGGGGTGGCCCGTTCGAGGGCCTTGGCGACGAGGACGGTCCGCTTGCCCTGGCGCAGGTCGTCACCGGCCGGTTTGCCGGTCTGGGAGGGATCGCCGAAGACCCCGAGGACGTCGTCCCGCAGCTGGAAGGCCTCGCCGAGCGGGAGCCCGTACGCGGTGTAGGCCGCCAGGAGGTCCGGACCCGCCCCGGCGAGCATGCCGCCGATGAGGAGGGGATGCTCGATCGTGTACTTCGCGCTCTTGTACCGCACGACCCGCCGGGCCCGCTCGACGGCGCCGGACGTGCGTCCGGCGGCGACGGCCTGCTCCAGCATGTCGAGGTACTGCCCGCCCATCAGCTCGGTGCGCATCCGGTCGAACACGCCGCGTCCGCGCGCCAGTTCGGCGTCCGTCAGGCCGCTGGCGGTGTACAGCTCGCCGCTCCAGGACAGGCAGAGGTCGCCGACGAGAATGGCGCCCGCCATGCCGAAGCGCTCCCCGTCACCGGTCCATCCCGCCCCCCGGTGCAGGGTCGCGAAACGGCGGTGGACGGCGGGCATTCCCCGCCGGGTGTCCGAGTCGTCCATGACGTCGTCGTGGATGAGGGCGGCGGCCTGGAAGAACTCCAGGGCGGTCGCCGCCGTGAGGATCTCCTCGGTGTCGCGGCCCCCGGCCCCGCGCCAGCCCCAGTAGCAGAACGCCGGACGCAGCCGCTTGCCGCCGCGCATCAGGTCGGCGACGGATTCGGCCATGGACCCGCAGTCGGGACTCATCGCCTCGAGCACGTCGAGCTGCCGGGAGAGGAAGTTCTCCACGACCTTGTGGACCCGAACCCTGAGGTCCTCAACGTCCAGCGGGTTCACCATGGCTCCTGTCCGCGCTCTTGCGCGATCGTGGGGGGTTGGGTATAGAGCCTAAGCCGACGCGAGTCCTCCGGCACACCGGGCGGGAAACCCGGGCGGGAAACCCGGGCGGGAATTCTCGGACCCGTCGTCCCGACGGCCCCGCACCGGAACCGCGACGGCCTTGAGGATCTAGGCTGGGGGCATGCCGGACACCACCGCCACGGACCTGGGCGAGCGCCTGGCCAGCGGCCGCCGCTCCTTCTCCTTCGAGTTCTTCCCCCCCAAGGACGACGCCGGAGAGGCGGTGCTCTGGGAGGCGATCCGCCGGATGGAGCCTTTCGCGCCGACCTTCGTGTCGGTCACCTACGGCGCGGGAGGCTCCACCCGGGACCGCACCACCCGCATCACCTCGAAGATCGCCCATGAGACCACCCTGACCCCGGTGGCGCACCTCACGTGCGTGGGAGCCTCCCGGGCCGAGCTCCGGCAGGTGATCGGCGGGTACGCGGACGGCGGGGTCGCCGCGGTCCTCGCCCTGAGGGGTGACCCTCCCGGCGGTCCGACGGCGCCGTGGACCCCGCATCCGGACGGCCTCGACCGGGCCGTCGACCTGGTGCGTTTCCTCCGTGAGGTCAGCCGGTTCCCCGTGGGGGTGGCGGCGTTCCCCGACGGCCATCCCGAGCACGGCGACCTCGACCGGGACGCGCGGGTCCTGGCGGCCAAGGCCGAGGCCGGCGCCTCGTTCGCGATCACTCAGTTCTTCTTCAGGCCGGACTCCTACTTCCGGCTCGTCGAGCGGGTGGCCGCGCTCGGCTGCGACATCCCGATCATTCCCGGCATCATGCCCGTGACCAATATCGGGCAGATCGAGCGTTTCGCCGCTCTCTCGGGGGCTCCGTTGCCGCCCACGCTTGTGGACCGTCTGCACGCCGTCAGGGACGAGCCCGAGGCCGTGCGACACGTCGGGGTGGAGATCGCGACGGAGATCTGCCGCGTCCTCCTGGACGGTGGCGCGCCGGGTCTGCACTTTTACACCCTCAACCGTTCGACGGCGACGCTCGAGGTGTTCGCCGGCCTGGGGCTGACCGCGGCCCAGGGGTGAGGACCGCACGTGAGGAGGACGATGGGCGTTAGGGGTGCACGCTGGGGCACTGCACGATCTACGCTGTGCAGCGTTCGCTATGCGACATCTGGGACGGATCGGGACGATCAGTAGAGAAGGTATATCGGATGCGTCGATACACCCTGACCGAGTACGACGACGCCTCGCCCGCGACGCGGGAGGTTTACGACGACTTCATGCGGACGACGGGCTCGACCTCCGTGCCGGTGTGGATCGAGAGCCTTGGGCACAGTCCCTCGCTGGCGAGGGCGTACTGGGAACGGGCCAAGGGGACGCTCTTCAGCGGCAGCCTCCCGCTGCCCCTCAAGGAGATGATCGTCTTCACGGTCTCCGCCGAGAACGGCGCCCGGTACTGCTCGGCCTGCCACGCCCACAATGTGCTCAGCCTCGACAAGTCCCTGGAATTCGGTGATCTGCAGAATTTCCTCCGGCCCGGGGGCAAGGCCGATCTTCCGCCGTACTACCGGACGGTCGTCGAGTTCGCGATCAAGGCGGTTCACGACGCGAACGCCCTGAGCGACGAGGACTTCGAGAGCCTCTCGGACGAGGGATTCAGCCAGTCGGAGATCTGCGAGATCATCGCCGTCATCGACATGGCGACGATGTTCAACATCTACACGAGTTCCCTCCGCCTGGACCTCGATCCCGACTACCAGGCGATTCTCTGAGCCGGGGGCTGGTCCGGATCACATGACGTCGACCTCCCGGTGGAACGATCTCGCTGCCCAGCAGCTGGTTCGGTACGAGGCGCTCTTCGGGTTGCTCGACGACATCCAGGTCCTCGAGGACCTCGGCGCGATCGCCACGAGGGTCGCCACCCAGTGGAAGTACTTCGCCAACGTGGCGAGTTGGCGGGTCGTCGTGTCGAGGTCGAGGAAAGGTGGCTTCCAGGTGGTCGACGGGGCCTGGGGGGAGGCCCGTGTCCAGCAGCTCGAGACACTCCCCGCCTGGGACGCCCAGCACTGGGCGTCCCTTCGGCCCCGCCTGATCCGACCGGACCGGTTCGGTGACGACCCGCCCCCGCCCGAACACCTCACCCTGTCGCTGATCAGCGAGATCGAGGTCCTGCCCTTCCTGCGCGGCGACCGCTGCGTCGGCGTCCTGAGCGTCGGCGCGCGGCGCCAGCCCTTCGACGAGCTGGACAGCCGGTTCGTCCGGCTCTTCGGCCGGCACTTCGTCGACCGTCTGTCCGACCTGTTGGAGCGTCAGGAAACCACCCAGGCGCTGATCAGCAAGGCCTCGAAGGACGAGCTGACCGGGCTCTCGAACCGGGGGGCGATCCTCGACCTGCTCGGCAGCCACCTCGCCCTGGCCTCACGGACCGGAGAGCCTCTCAGCGTCGTCCTGCTCGACGTCGACGACTTCAAGGCCGTCAACGACACCTTCGGCCACCTCGCCGGCGACGACGTCCTGCGCGAGCTGTCCGACCGCCTGGCCTCCGAGTTGCGCGACAGCGACGGTCTCGGCCGGTACGGCGGTGAGGAGTTCCTCTGCGTCCTCTTCCCCTGCAGCGCGGCCGAGGCCCGCACGGCGGCCGAGCGGCTCCGGCGGGCCGTCGGCGACCGGCCGTTCATGGTCGGGGCTCTGCGGCAGCACACCGTCACGATCAGCCTGGGGTCGTCGAGCACCGACGTGCACCCGGAGGCGGGCCTTCAGGATCTGCTGAAGTGGGCCGACAACGCGCTCTACCGTTCGAAGTCGTCCGGGAGGAACCGGGTGACCGATGACGAATCGTTCACCGGGTCACCGGTGGAGGATCTGCCGGACCGATGAGGTCCCGTTCTTCCAGCGGGCCAGGCACACGATCTGCGCCTTGGCCCAACCTGTCGCGCTCGGAGGCGGGTAGGAGAGTGTGGACGGCCACAGCAGCTCCAGGAACACCTCGGTCCGGTTGACGTCACCGGCCAGGTCGACGACGCTGCTGCGTCGCGCGCAGGCCTTCTCCGCCCGCAGCCGTGCCCAGGCGGCGGCCGCCCCCGCTTCCCCGGGACCTCCGTCGGCGAGGTACTGCGCGGGAGCGAGGTTCTCGGCCCAGTACACCTCGTGGGTGTGCGGGGCCGTGCAGGTGGCGCGCCGGAACCGGGTCGCCGAGTCGACGGTCCCGGCGGCGGCCGGGGAAACGGCACCTCCCGCACCCGTGGCGGGAACCGCCGTCCAGCAGTCGTTGACCGCGGCGACCGGGCTGGACACGCTCTCGCCGGGGGAACACTCGGACGGGTTCCCGACGACGCTCCCCGCCAGGACGGCGGAGGACCTTCCCTGCAGGATCCCCCCTCCCGGAACCAGGCCGCGCGAGTCGGCGGGCCACCCGGCGAGGTCCTCGCGGACGCGGGAGGCGGTCCCCGCCGCGGCCCCGGCCGGGACCACCGCGGGGGCGTCGACCGCGAAGAAGACCGCGGCGGCGGCACAGTGCCCCGTCACCGCCGGCAGCCGGACGGCGAGTTGCTGGGCGCCGGTGTACCGGGCGCCGAACTGGGGTACCAGGTCGAGGGCGGGGTCGCCGTCGAGGGTGAAGGTCGCAGCCCACAGGCCGATTCCGCCCGAGCACGGCAGGCCGCCCGGGAGGACGGTGACGAGATTCGACGTGGTGACCGTCGTCCGTTCCCGGAGGGTCGCCCCGATCGATTCGGAACAGATCGCCGTGGTCGTGGAGGCCATCACCTCGGCCATCGCGGGGGCGGCGCCACCCGTGACGGCGGGACTGCCCCGACCGGTCACCGGGGGAGGGCCGGTCACCCCGGCCGGGCCTGTCGTCACCGGCGCCGGAGGCGCCCCCGTCAGGGAACCCGTTCCCGGACCCGGTGCGGACGTCGTCCCTGAGCTGGCGCCCGTCGCCACCGGGCCGGGTGGTGAGGGCGGAGCGCTCGGGCTCCCGCACGCGGACACACCGACCAGGACGACAAGGGCCATGAGGCCGGACGCCCTGCCGATGACTCCACCTTGGCGGTCCTTCCGCCCGTGGCGACGGGTGGCCCGCATCGGTTCCCCCTCGTGTCGATTGCCGCCGATGCCCTCGGCACTCTCACGGCCAGCCGTACCGACGTGGAGCGGAGCCGACGCGTGATGAGCGCAGTTTAGTCGCAATCACCCCGTCCTTCCGCGCGTTCCGTTCCGGGCGGGGTCGTTCCGGCCGGAGCAGGCCAAGGGCAGAACAGGGCCGGAGATCAGCCTTCAGGGGGCGAGGGTGCCTCCGAGGCTCCACGACCTGCTCACCCCGTGATCGACGATCGCGACGAGCAGCACCTCCCGTTCCCCTCTGCCGAACACCGCGCCCACGGCGCCCTCCGGCAGGGGTGACCCCTCCGTCGCGGTGAACGCGGCCAGGGTGAGGCGCTCGCGGAAGAAGGCGAGCAGATCGGCGGCCGGCTCGCCGCTGGTGCCCGTCACGGAGACCGTGAGCAGACCGTTCTCGTGCCCGACGGCGGACGTCGTCACGGTCGCCCCGGGCGGGACGGGAACGACGACCGGGATGCCTCCGACGAGTCGCCCCGAAGCCGCCGACACATTCGCCGGGGCCGGGATCGCACCGGGGAACCGTGCGGTCTCTCCGGCGGTCTCCCCGGTACAGGAGGCCGTGGCCCCGAGGACGAAGACGCCCGCGACAAGGGTGGCCAGGCGCCGGACCGCCGTCCGCGCGGCGCCGGGTGTCACAGCGACGGGTCCTGCGGCGCCGGGTCCCGCAGGGGGCGGCCCTTGCGGCTCAGGGTGCCTTTCCGGCGGGCTCGCCAGGAGGCGGCCGCGAGCCAGAGCGAGGTGAGGACCGACGCCGGGTGGAAGAGGGAGTCCGGCACGGAACGTCCACCGGTCCGTTCGGCGACGAGGTAGCGGCTGACCACGGCGGCGCCGTACCCGACGAGACCGGTGACGGAACCCGCGAGCGCCGCCGCCGGGGGGACGACGTACAGCACGACGAGAGCGGTCCCCGCCGCCGCCGTACCGGTCCGGGAGCCGAACGCGGACCACAGGGACGTCGTGTACCCGTCGCGGACCGAGGCCCAGTCCGTGTAGCGGCGGCTCACGGCGAGACCCGTGCCGTCGATGATGCCGCCGGACCCGCCCGACCGTTTGAGTTCGCGCAGCAGCGCCAGGTCGTCGAGCGCCTGGTCGCGCACCGCGGCGTGTCCGCCGCAGGCGCGGTAGGCGGCGGCGTCCACCACGATCAGCTGGCTGTTCGCCGCGGACAGGCAGGCGTGGGGGCTCCTCTCGGTGCGGCGCAGGGGGAGGGCCGCGATCCAGGACCACTGCGGCATCGGCTGGACGAGCCGTTCCGGCAGGCTCTCGGCGACCTGCCGGGGGCAGGGGGAGACGAGGTCGAGGCCCGACTGCCGCAGGACGGCGACCGAGGCCGCGACCGCCTGCGGCGCGAGCCGGACGTCGACCTCGAGGAAGACGAGCACCGAACCGGTCGCCTCGGCGGCCAGCCGGGCGCAGGCGTGGGGGTCCCCGAGCCAGCCCTCGGGGGGCTCGTCGCCGGTGATGACCTTCACCCGGGGGTCGTCACCGACCGCTGCCCGGACGGCGTCCGCCGTACCGTCGCTCGAACCGTCGTCGAGGACGAGGATCTCGAGATCGGGAACGGCGATCTGGTCGAGGACGGCCGCGAGGCACTCGGGGACCTGGTCGGCGTCGTCGCGGACCGGCAGCAGGACGCTCACCCGTTCCGTCGTCGCCGGCGGGTCGACCGGGGGGATCCGCAGGGAGCGCAGGTTGAGGACGGTGTGCGCCGTCAGCGCCACGGATCCCACCGATCCGGCGACGGTCAGGGCTCGCCACAGACTTCGGGGCTTCACGGGCGCCTCCTCTCGCCCGCGAGTCTAGGGTCTGGACCGGCCACCGGCCGGGACGGACCGGCCTGGCGCGGGTGGCGTCCGCGTGTTGTCGTGCCCCTTCGCACAGAACAAACGTTGCTGGGGGCGATACGACACCGTGGGGGACCGGCGTCACGACGGACGACGATCCCCCACGGCTTCGACGGATGTCCAAGGCCCGGTGGCCGGGGACCGGGCCGGCAGTTCCTAGGAGGTCGGGGCGACGGCCCGGCCGGTGCTCGGGGAGATCATGCCGGGGCACAGGCCGCGGGAGCTGAGGTTCTTGACGATCTGCGGGACGGCGTCCCTCGTTGCCTGGTACTGGTCGTGCATCAGGATGATGCCGCCGTTC
>JAUPKQ010000195.1 GCA_030837345.1 Actinomycetota bacterium
CCACGCGGCGGAACCACTCCTCCACAGGGGGGCCGCCGCACCGGAGCCTGAGGCACTCTCCGGCTCCTTCCCGGGGCGGACGTACGATCGCGTCATGTCAGGCGACCCGGCTGCCCGATCGGTGGCCCCGGTCGACGCCTGGGAGATCTTCGCCTTCGCCTCCGACCTCGCGATGCTCGCCGCTCTCGCGGTCGCCGGCTGGACCCTGAAGCCCTCAGCGCCGGCCGGTCTCATCGTGGTGTTCGCCCTGCCCGGTCTCACCGGTCTCCTCTGGGGGACCTGGCTCGCGCCACGGGCCCGCCGCAGGCTCACCGAACCGGCCCTCACCTCGGCCAGGATCCTCCTCCTCGTCTCCAGCGGCGCCCTTCTCCTCGCCGTCGGTCAACCTCACTGGGCCGTCGTCCTCACCGCCGCCGGAGTGACGATCGCGATCGTGCTCGCCCGTCGACACAGGTGAGGACCCGCCGGCTTCCGGGGAACCATCCACCGCTCCGGCCGCGGACGACGGTGGTGTGAATCATCCGTTCGGTGAACGCAAACGGGCCCGATTGCAGACCGTTACGTATCACAGTGGTGCTCATACGGTTTGTAGCTGTCCCACCGCTTCGCTGTCCCGAGGAGGACCGGTCCGTGACGACCGTGGCACCGCCGAACAGAACGGTGTGGCGGCGCACGCTCGTCGTGGTGGCGGCGGGACTGTTCGGACTCGCCGCCGTGGCTCCCGCCCTCGGCGGCTCCGTCGGCCCGGCCACCGGGGCGACGGGATCGACGGCGGCACCCGCGGCTCCGTGGTCCGAGGCGTCCTTGTCCCCGGCGATCCGCGGGACGGAGGGACTTCTCCCCGGCGGACCCGGCGCCCCGGTGACGATCGAGCCGGACGGAGGACCGACGGTGCTCGAATCGCTCGCGGCGCCCGCCTTCCCCGGTGGTCCGCCGGTGACGGTCACGCCGGACGGATCACGTCTTCCCCGTGAGTGCCCGGCGCTCGCGTGGCGGGCGACCGTTGTCCGACGTCCGTCCCTGGAGAGGGAGACCCTCCCGGCCGTGGAGATCTCGCTGTCCACGACCGCCCCGAGCGGCTGCCAGGGATACGACAGGCCTCTCCCCCTCGTCGTGCTGGGTCCAGGAGGTGAGAGCCTCCGGGCGATCACCTCCGTACCGATCACCGTGGCCGTCCTCGCGACACCGGGCATCTCGGTGCGCGGCGAGGACGGCCAGGTCGCCGTCCTCCCCATCGCCCCGACGTCCGGGCCCGTCCCGGCGGAGTACACGATCGACGTGCGGGAGGCGGGCGGGGAATGGATCCCCCGTCGCACGACTCCCGCTCCCGCCGTCTGCCTCCTGCCCCCGGCCGCCGGGACCGAGACGGTCGCGTATCGCGTCACGGCACGCCTTCGCGAGTGGAGCCGCAGTTCCGCGCCGGTGAGATACCCGACGCGGGCCACGGCGTCCGCGCCGATCTAGCTGGACAGCCGACCCGGGCGGTGGTGGACGGACGGCGGTGGACGGGTCCGTAGGTGGTGGATGGACCCACCGTCAGTTGGTGCCCGGGCCCACCGACGCGGTCGGCACATCGGCGGGCCCGGTGTCTCAGCCGTCCTCAGGGCAGGACGTATCCCCCGATTGCCCGGCGGACCACCCCGGGCCGAATGGGGGAGATCACCCACATCGCCTACATTCGCCCGCTCCGGACGACGAGTATCGACGTGTCCTTCACTCCCGAATCCCCCGGAAGTCCCCCGGCACGAATCCCCCCCAGGAACGAAGGAGTTTGCAGTGACGCCCGGTCAGGGACCGGAGTACCGGATGCGCATGCGGATCCGGTCTGCCATGGGTTTCAGCACCTCCTCGTCGACGACTCCTCGTACGACGAAAGCATCGGCATCGGTCCGAATCGCCAGCTCCTCCACGCGCTCGTATCCGGCCGCATCCCCGGGCCAGATCTCGAACACGTCAAGTAAGAAGTAGCCGAGGGCGTGAGCTGTCAATGCCACCTGCAAACGCTCTTCGGTTCGGCGCACCTCCCAGGACTCGTCCGGCGACGACTCGTCCGGTTGGACCGCGAGGACTCCGATCGCAAACGGACGGACAGCGGTAGTTGAGCGACCCGCACGCGGGACTTCGAACGGCAAGGTCACAGATCATCCCCCTCACCACTCGAGAACCTACGCCCAAAGGTACGGGCTAGACCCGGCACATGACCAGAATTGCGCGCAATTGCTTTGAAGTTTGGGCGAATTGCGGGACCATGACACGGAGCGCCACCGTATGGTGGCGGAAAGGAAGCAGCGTGGCAGAGCTCGAGTTCCTCTGGAAGGACCTCAACTCGGGTGGAGGCGGATGTCCCGCCCTCTATCGGACAGAGGGCGGCTACATCGTCCAGGGCAAACGACTCGATTCCGGGGAACGAGCCCAGCTGCGCGACCTGGCCGGGGACGAGGAGGGCGTCTATGTGCCCGCGAACGTCCTCGACCGGCTGACCGGAAGGACTTGATCATCAGCGGAGACGGGACCGAGGAACGCATCCGGCTCGCCGAGCGGTTGCGTGCCGTCAGACTGCACGCGGGGCTCAGCGGGAAGGAGCTCTCACAGAAGTCGGGTTGGCAGCCGTCGAAGGTGTCGCGCCTGGAGACCGGTCGTCAACTGCCGTCCGAGCCGGATCTCCTGCGCTGGATGGAACTCTGCGGCGTGGACGAGGGGGACCGCGAGGGCCTGCTCGCACTGCGCGAGGCCGCGACGACCGCCCACCGGACCTGGCAGCAACGCATGCGACGGGGGCAGCAACCCGTCCAGGCCGACTACAACCGCCTGGTCGAGGCGTCGACGCGAATACGCCACTTCGAGACGGCCTGGGTACCCGGACTGCTCCAGACCCCCGTCTACGCCCGGATCGTCTTCACCGAGATGGTGTCGCTCCACCACGTCGACATCAGGGACATCGACAGTGCCGTCAACACCCGCATGCAACGACAGCGGTGCCTGTACGACACGACCAAACACTTCGAGTTCCTGCTGGCCGAGCCCGTGCTGCGATGGCGCTTCTGCCCGCCCGAGGTCCTGCGCGCCCAGCTCGACCGGTTGCGTGGAGTGATTGGTATGCCGAACGTGCGCTTCGGCATCCTCCCTCTGGACGCGACGGTGGGGACCCCGCCGCAGAACGCCTTCCAGCTCTACGACTCCACCGCCGTCGTCGAGACGTTCGCCGGGGAGACGATGCACTCACGGGTCGACTCGGCGATCTACAACCGGGTGCTCGACCGCCTGTGGTCCGACGCCCTCGTCGGTGACACGGCTCTCACCGCGTTGGAAGCCGCGGGCGCCCTGCTGACCGGTTGACCCGGCCTCAACCGGCGACGGGCCCGTTCCGGTCCAGCAGCTGGGCGACGAGGTACTCGACGTCCGAGCGCAGGACGCCGGGCAGCGCGTCCGGCTCCACCCGCCCGAGTTCCAGGCGCACGAGCTTGAGGTAGAGCACTGAGAAGATCACTCCGGCCACCCGGCGGACGTCGGCGTCCGGCCGGACCTCACGGGACTCCGCGTAGCGCCCCAGCATCGAGGCCATCGCCTCCTCCAGTTCCTGGATGCGGGTGAGGGCCTCGGTCCGATGCGGACCGTCCGCGCCGAACAGCACCTCCCGCTGGAAGACCGCCGTGTTCTCCGGCTGAGTGATCGCGGCCTGCACCAAGGGCTCCACGAGGCCGACGACGGCCTCGGCGACCGACCCGCCCCGTTCGACGATGTCCTGGCCCCGCTCGGCGCCGAGACGCAACCGCTCGTTCATCACCATGATCAGGAGTTCCGCCTTCGTGCGCGCGTACCGGAACAGCGTGCCGGCACCGATGTCGGCGGCCTCGGCGATCTCCTGCGTGGTGACGGCGGAGTATCCCTTCCGGCCGAACAGGGTGTCGGCCGTCTCGGAGATCCGGCGCAACGTCTCGTTCTTCTTCCGCTCACGGCGACCCACCGTTGCCACCGTTACACCTCCTGCACTCGTCGACGGGTTCATCGTCCTCCACGCCTCACCACGAACGGTCCGGGTCTCCCCCCGAGCTCCAAAACGGAGTACGCTCATTTTTGAGCACACTACCGTTTTGAGGAGCAGGTCATGACGTCGGATCGCACGGGGAAGCACGTCTGGATCGTGGGAGGCGGCATCGCGGGGATGGCCGCGGCGGCGTTCGCGATCCGCGACGCGGGGCTTCCGGGAGGCAACGTCCACATCCTGGAGGAGCTCGGGGTCACCGGGGGTTCCATGGACGGCGCCACCTCGCCGACCGCGGCCGGCGCCTTCGTCACCCGGGGAGGCCGCATGCTCGAGGAGAAGGCCTACCGCTGCACCTGGGACCTCTTCGGCACGGTCCCCTCGCTGGAGGATCCCGGGACGACGGTGCGCCAGGAGATCATCGACTTCAACCAGCGGGTCCGCACCGAGGCCCGGGCGCGTCTGATCGACGCGGATCACCGGGTCCTCGACGCGACGGACTACGGGTTCTCACTGAGGGACAGGGCCGACCTCTCCCGGCTCATCGTCACGCCCGAGGGGCTGCTCGGTTCACGGCGCATCGATGAGTTCTTCACCGAGCACTTCTTCACCACGAACTTCTGGCGCATGTGGCGGACGACCTTCGCCTTCCAGAAATGGCACTCGGCGGCGGAGCTCCGTCGCTACTTCCTGCGCTTCCTCCACGTCTTCGACCACCTCGACACGCTGAGCGACGTCCGCCGGACGGTCTACAACCAGTACGACTCAATGATCGTCCCGCTGCAGCGCTGGCTGGTCGACCAGGGAGTCGACGTCCGGTTCGGGACCTCGGTGACCGACGTCGACCTCGTGGACGAGCCGGGCCGGGGACGGCGTATCACCGGCCTGCACCTCGTCACCGGCGACGGGAGCGAGCACCTGGCCCTGGGAGCTGATGACTACGCCCTCGTCACCATCGGCTCGATCACGGCGGACGCCCGTTACGGCGGTGCCGACTCGGTGCCGACGCTCGTCCGGGACCGGCAGGACAACGGCTGGTCGTTGTGGGAGCGGATCGCCGCGAAGGGCCCGGATCTCGGCCGTCCGATGACGTTCTACGGCGGCGTCGACGAGCACAAGTGGGAGTCGTTCACCCTCACGATGCACGACGACACCCTGATCCGGCGGATCGCCGAGTACTCCGGGAACGAGCCGGGAACAGGCGCGCTCATGACCTGGGTCGACTCCGGCTGGCACCTGTCGGTCGTCGTGCCCCACCAGCCGCACTTCCCCGGGATGCCGAAGGACACCTACACCCTCTGGGGCTACGGCTTCGAGGTCGACGAAAAAGGCGACCACGTCCCGGAGCGCCTGGCCGACGCGACCGGGACGCAGATCGTCACGGAACTGATCGGTCAGCTGGGATTCGACGACATCCTCGACCACGTCCTGGAGACCACCGACGTCACGAGCGTGATGATGCCCTACGCCTCCGCGCTCTTCGCGTGCAGGAAACCCGGCGACCGGCCGAAGGTCGTCCCCGACCGGTCACGGAACTTCGCCTTGCTCGGGCAGTTCACCGAGCTCGACGAGGACGTCGTCTTCACGGTCGAGTACTCGATCCACGGGGCGATGCACGCGATCTACACCCTCCTCGGGGTGGACCGGACCATCCCGCCGATCTACCACGGCATCCTCGACCCGGCCACCGCTCTCCGGGCGACGAAAACCCTCCTGCGCTGACAAGATCGAGTTCTTGGGTGACGGAGGTGATGATCCTTGTGTCACATCCGTCACCTGAGTTCTCGATCGCTCCGGGGTCATCGGCGGTTGTCCGTGCGGCAGCTCCCGGTCCCGCGAGTTCTCAGCTGACCAGGACGGCCGATCCCCTGACGACGTGATCTCTCCAGAGCGGACACGCGGCAACCCTGGATCGGAAGGCCCCGCTGGGGCACGATGGACGGACGGCCCTCGACTCATCACCTTCCGTGAGGGGAGCACCATGGATCTGCCTCCCGGAGTCAGGTCACGACGCGGAGCCAGGTCACGACGAGGGGCCCGGGTGCTCGCCGTCCTTCTGCTGGCAGGGGCGGTCGCTGTCCCCGGTCAGGCGGTCGCAGCCCCTCTCCCCTCAGCCGGTTCCACGGGGACCGGAACCCATGGGTTCGGATCCCGTGCGTTCGGATCCCGTGCGTTCGGGCCCCGGACCGGTCCCGGTGAGCGGATACGGCCACGGATGGTCGTCGTCGGGGACTCGTTCGCCGCCGGGGTGGGCACCGGACGGTACGACCTGGCGGGGCGACCGTGTCTGCGCAGCTCGCAGGCCTACGGACCGTTGCTCGCCACCCGCCTGGACGGGAACCTGACATTCCTCGCCTGTTCCGGCGCGAAGATGAACGAGGTGGTGCGGAAACAGATCCCGAAGATTCCCCGGGAGACCGATCTGGTCCTCATCACCATGGGTGGCAACGACACCGGGTTCATGCCGGTGCTCTCCGTGTGCACTCTCGCCTCGGACGACGAAACGTGCCGGACGGCGGTCCGTGTCGGCAAGGCGGCGGCGGTGACGGTGGTGCCCGTCCAACTGGCCGCGGCCGTCATGCTCTCCAGGAGAAGGGCGCCGCGCGCACGGATCGTCGTCGTCGGGTATCCGAAGCTGTTCGAGACCGGACGCTGCACGGCGGCGTTCGTCCCGAACCAGTGGCGGCGGAAGCTCCTCAACGAGGGAGCGGACCTCCTCAACAACGCCCTTCGCTCGGCGTCCCGGTCCCTGGAGGTCGGCTACGTCGACGTCGGACGTCAGTTCGTGGGACACGGGATCTGCGCCCCCGAGGGCAAGGCGTGGATCAACCCTCCCGGTTCCGGTCCCGACAGCTACCACCCGACTCCCACCGGGTACGAGCAGGGCTACCTGACGGCGCTGTCGGCGGTGCGCTGACCCGGGACCCGGCCGGTCCCTGTCAGTGTCAGCGGGGATGTCAGCGGCGACCTCCCGTGTCGTGGTCAGCGGCCGTGCCTCCGACCAGACGCAGCAGCGGCTGGCCGGGGCGGATGCTCCGACGCCCGCCGGAACGCGCGGCGAGCGCCCGGCGCAGCGCCCTGGCGACGTCCCGGTCGTCGAGGTGGGGGACGGAGCGGTTCAGCACGTCCAGGGCGGCGGGGTGGTCGAGGGTGACGGCGGTCGAGACGGCCCCCGTTACCCGGAGCAGGTCGATCAGTTCGCTGGCGACCACGAGTTCACGCAGGGCCTCGCGGGAGCCCATGGCGGCGGAGGTCGCGTCGATGGCGAGCCACAACCGCTGCCGGAGCGTCAGGCCGGGGCCGACCCCGAGGGTCTCGCCGACCGCGGCCGCGACGGCGCTGAGCCAGTTGTCGCCGCGCCACAGGTCGAGCAGCGGGGCGACACGGGGACCGGCCGCGCACAGGACGGCGGGCAGGGCCGCCCGTCGGCCCGGGCCCTCGGGCCCGATCACCGCGGCCGACAGGGCGACCTCCCGGACGGCTGATTCCCAGTGCTCCCCCCGGGCTGCGATCCACGCCCCGGCCTCGACGACGGCGTCCTCGGGCACGTAGGGCAGGAGCCGGTCGAGGAGTTCGCCGGGGGCGGCGGAGACGCAGTCCCCGGACTCCGGGACCCACCAGCCGTGGGCCCGCAGCAACCGGGCCAGGCCGTGCGCCCCGAGAGGCGACACCATGAGCAGCGGACCGGCTGCGAGCGCGCTGACGACCGCGTCGACGTGCACCCGCGCGTACTGGCTCAAGGCGTCGTCCTGGACCGGGGAGACGTCATCGTCGAGCATGGCGCCCGTGAGGTCGCGGCGAAGATCCGCGAGGGCGCCACGAAACTGTGTCACGCCGTCTTCCGCCTCTCCGTGGGGGGTCGGCGAACCGCCCGCCGAAAGGACCGTCCCGCCGGCACCGACGACGCCCAGCACCCCCTGCATCGGGGTGATGCCCGTCACGGGAGGCGGAACGACGCCGAGGACGCCGGCCATCACCCAGTCCTGGGCGGCTTCCGAAACGCCGGCGACGAGGCTCGGGATCAGCCACAGCGGCGGAGGCTCGTCGTCCTCGGAGTTCTTGTCCGCGAGAGTGAGCGCGATCATGCCTACAGTCACCGGCTCCCGGGCGCCCAGGGCGTAGAAGAGCGGCGCGCTCGCCGGCAGGACATCACCCACGGGACCGAAGGGGTAGGCCCCGGAGGCCCGTGAGGCCTCTGACCGGGCGCGGAGATAGGCGGCCAGCAGGCGGGCCCAGCCGTCCACCCGCCGCTCCGGCTCGGACGGGCCGTCCCACACGGCCAGTCCGGGGCCCGGGCAGGCACGTGTCCCCCGGACGTCGATCAGTCCCGCCGCGACGGCCGCCGTCCAGACGGGGTGGAGAACGGGGAGGTCACGGGCGCTGCGGACCGTCATCTGCCCGCCGGGATGGCACCCGCCGGAGTGCCCCCCGGCGACGGGTCCCCGGACCGCGGGGTGGCGACCGGCGATACCGATACCGAGGGTGTCGAGCCCGGGCAGGAGAAGGACGGGGTCGGCGAGGCCGAGTTCGTCGACGGCGCGGAGGGCGTCGGCGGGGCGGAGGACGCCGCTCGCCGTCAGGTGCCGGGGGCCGCCCAGCCAGTGGGCGAGGGCCACCGCGCGGCGGACCAGGGGCGACTCGGCCGCGAGGTCGGCGAGCATGTCGACGGAGGCGGGGTAGTGCACCGGGAACGGACCCGAGGGCACGCGCTCCTCCACGGCCCCGCATCCGCAGGGGCACTCGTGGCCCGCCTCCTCGGCGAGGGAGGGGAACAGGTCGTCGAAGACGGCGTCGATCTCGCCCCCGGGTGCCCCCGGCGCCGGCAGATCGCCCCCGGGGGAGGCGATGCCGACACCACGCAGCTCCAAGGCGAGACGGGCCCGCGCGGCGTCGTCGAAACGCCCTGGCCGGCGGACCCCGGTGCCTTCTTCGGGCGCGAGCCCGGCACCGGCGCGGCACGCCGGGTACCAGCGGTCGGGGACGGCCGTGCCGACCTTCTCGACCACGACGCGGTGACGCCCTTCGTCACCGGTGCCGAAGGGATAGATGTAGTCGAACTGCTCACCAGGGTGCGTGGCCACGCTCGACAACCGGACGACGTCGTCGTCGCGGACACCGGGGGTGAGGGACCAGGGGCCCTCGTGCATCTCGTAGGCGTCGCCCGAGGCGTAACAGACCCCCCGGACGTCGAACTGGTGGGGCCCCTGGTCGCTCCACCCGAACGCGAGGTTCAGGACCTCACTCAGCTGCCCGAGCGCGACCGTCGACGGCACCTCGATCCGGCGCCACACGGCTGGTCGGACCCCGGTCAGAGTCACTTTTAGTGTGTGAACCGTTGCCTGTGTCGCGATCGTCGGTGTCACGGGCCCCGCTCCCTCCCCCTGGACCGGTTCGATCCTGGTAGGCGGGGGTATGCCCTGTCCAATCCTCGGTCGCTTCCTGCCCCCCGGAGCCGCTCGTCCTCTCCGTCGGTTCTCGGCTGGAATCGACGCGATCGTGATGTTTCCAGGGGGAAACGGAAGGTGGACGACGGTACGCGGCTGTTCAGGCATAAAGCCAGCCCCTTCGGCCCCTTAAAGGCGTCTAAAAGACCCGTACCTCCTCTTCCGCGCGATCGGCCGCCTTCACTACGTTCAAGGCCCGGCGGCATAAGTAAAGGATTATCGCCAACCCCTGCCGCCGTCCGACTATGAGGGATCATGAAGCGACGACACACGCTGACCGCGGCCGCCGTTGCGGTCGCCGTCACAGGGACTCTGCTGGCGACCGCCATCGACGGTATGGCGGCGCCGGGCAGGGCCCGCAAGACCGTCCTGGCGGCGTCCAGCACCTGTACGGGACCGACCTGGTCCAAGACCACGGCCTACGCCGGGGGGAGCGTCGTCACGCACGGCGGCCACACCTGGAAGGCCAAGTGGTGGACCTACGGGGACACTCCCGGCGCGAACGGCCCCGACGTCTGGGCTGACGGCGGCGCGTGCGCCGGTGGAGCGTCGACGACCCCGAAGGGTTCGGCCTCCCCGACCGGCCCGACGGCGAGCACGACGCCGAGCACGACAGCGAGCCCGACGGCGAGCACGACGGCGAGCACGACGAAACCGTCGGGCACCTCCACGACGGCGACCGGGGGAACCGCTCCGGCAGCGGGAGCGAAGGTGATCGGGTACTTCACGGAATGGGGTGTCTACGGACGCAACTATCACGTGAAGAACATCGAGACCTCCGGCGCGGCGGACAAGCTGACCCACATCATCTACGCCTTCGGGAATGTGACGAACGGGCAGTGCGCGATCGGTGACGCGTATGCCGACTATGACAAGGCCTACACGGCGGCCGATTCGGTGGACGGCGTCGCCGACACCTGGGACACGGGCGCTCTGCGGGGCAACTTCGGGCAGCTTCGCAAACTGAAGAAGAAGCACCCGAACCTCAAGGTGCTGTGGTCGTTCGGCGGATGGACCTGGTCGCCCGGTTTCAGCCAGGCCGTGAAGAGCCCGGCGGCGTTCGCCGCGTCGTGCCACAAGCTCGTCGAGGATCCCCGCTGGGCGGACGTGTTCGACGGCATCGACATCGACTGGGAGTACCCCAACGCCTGCGGTGTCGCGTGCGACACGAGCGGCCGCAGCGGGTACAAGGACCTGATGGCCGCGATGCGGTCGACGTTCGGCACGGACGGCCTGGTCACCTCGGCGATCACCGGTGACGGGTCCTCGGGCGGGAAACTGGACGCCGCCGACTATGCCGGGGCGGCGGCCTCCGTCGACTGGTACATGGCGATGACGTACGACTACGCGGGCGCTTTCAACCCGACCGGGCCGACGGCACCCCACTCGCCGCTGACCTCCTACTCCGGGCAGCCCTCCGGGACCGGCGACTCGGCGGCGGCCGTCGCGAAACTGAAGGCCCTCGGCGTCCCGTCGTCCAAGGTGCTGCTCGGGATCGGGTTCTACGGACGGGGCTGGACCGGGGTGAGCGGTGACGCCGCCGGCGGCAAGGCGACCGGCGCCGCTCCGGGGACGTACGAGGCGGGGATCGAGGACTACAAGGTCCTGAAGACGCGCTGCCCGGCCACCGGCACGATCGGCGGGACGGCGTACGCACGCTGCGGAGACCAGTGGTGGAGCTACGACACGCCGCAGACCATCACCGGGAAGATGAACTACGCCAAGCAGCAGAAGCTGGGAGGTGCTTTCTTCTGGGAACTGAGCGGTGACACCACAGGCGGCGAACTCATCACCGCCGTCTCTTCGGGTCTCCGTTGAGAACCACTGATCGGCTGGTGTCCGGACGGTCGTGCCCCCCACACCGTCCGGACACCGGCACACCCGCGAAGAAGGTCGTGACGGTATCCGGACCGTCACGGAGGCACCGTGGTCCCGCTCCCCGCGTCGGCCCCGATCGGCCCGCTCGGGAACTTGACGGAGAGAGCGCTCTCTCGCCATGGTTGACCACCCCCAGAGAACGCTCTCTCAGGAAATGCCGATGACGTCGGCCGCTGCTGGCCGACGCGTCACGAAGGGATGTGTGACCATGTCTGATCACCCCGCCCACCGCCCCCGTCCACGGTCGCGCCGTGTCGTGACGGGGGTGGTCGCTGGGACCGCCCTCGGACTCACCGGGCTGCTCGGCGTCACGATGACGGCGTCGGTCTCGGGCGCGGCGACACCGGCCACCCCGGCGGGCTGGAAGACCGTCTGGTCGGACGACTTCGCCGGAGCCTCGGGCAGCCTCCCGTCGTCGTCGAACTGGCTGTTCGACATCGGGACCAGCTACCCCGGCGGCGCCGCGAACTGGGGGACCGGCGAGATCGCGGCCCACACGAACAATCCGGCGAACGTCAGTCTCGACGGCTCCGGCAACCTGCGGATCACCCCGGTGAGGGATTCCGCCGGGAAGTGGACGTCGGCACGGATCGAGAGCCAGCGCACCGATTTCCGGCCTCCCGCGGGCGGGACCTTGCGGATCGAGGGCCGCCTCCGTCTCCCCGACGTCAGCGGTGCGGCCGCCCAGGGAATCTGGCCCGCCTTCTGGACGCTCGGCGCTCCCTTCCGCGGTGTCTACACCAACTGGCCGTCGGTCGGCGAGATCGACATCATGGAGAACGTCAACGGCGGCAACACGGTCTACGGCACCCTCCACTGCGGGGTCGCGCCGGGCGGGCCGTGCAACGAGAACTCGGGTATCGGCGGAAACCGCGCCGACAATTCCCCCAGCCTCCAGAGCGCCTTCCACACCTACGCCGTCGAATGGGACCGCAGCAGCTCACCCGAGCAGCTGCGCTGGTACATCGACGGAACCCAGTTCCATTCCGTCAAGAGCAACCAGGTCGACGCCTCCACGTGGAAGCAGGCAACGGACCACGGGTTCTTCATCATCCTCAACGTGGCCGTCGGGGGCGGCTGGCCGGGCGCTCCGACGGCCGCCACGGCGTCCGGGAAACCCATGCTCGTCGACTACGTGTCGGTGATGAGCCGCGGCAACGGAACGACACCGCCGGAGACCAACCCGTCGCCGGCGAATCCCCCGGTGACCACGCCGCCGTCCGGCCCGGCCCCGACGGGATCACGTGACGCCTACGCCCGGATCGAGGCGGAGAGCTTCGACTCCTCCCAGGGCGTGCAGGTGACGACGGCCGACGGCGTCAAGAAGATCGGCTCGATCGGGAACGGCGACTGGGCGCTGTTCAAGGGCGTCAAGTTCGGGAGCGCGAACGCGAACCGGTTCGTCATCCGGGCGGCCTCCGGCGCGCCGAACGGCGTGAGCGGGCTCGTCGAGGTGCGTCTGGACAGCCGGACGGCGGCCCCGGTGGGCACCGTCTCCGTCGGGAGCACCGGGGGCTGGACGTCGTACCGTGAGGTGCCCGGAGGGATCTCCAAGGCGACGGGGACGCACGACGTCTACCTGACCTTCTCCTCGGGCCAGTCGACGGAGTACGTCGACATCGATTGGCTGCGGTTCGACCGGGCCTGATCTGACCACGACCTGGGCCACCGGCCGGGTCCCCCGCACCGCGAGGGGGAACCGGCCGGTGGCCCAGGTCGTGGTGGGCGAGAGGTGTCGTGGTGAGCCAGAGGTCAGGCGCGGGTCTGCTTACGCCCGGACATACCGCTCAGAACGGCGATTCCGGCGGCTGCGACGACGATCTGGAAGACGAGTTCGATCCAGTCGATTCCGTTGGTGTCGGCCACCCCCAGAATTCTGGCGAGGAATGTGCCGACGAAGGCGCCGACCGCACCGACGAGAATGGTCAGCCAGAGGGCGATGTCCTGTTTGCCCGGCAGAACAAGCCTCGCCAGGCCACCGATGACGAGACCGACGACAAGGGCTGTGATGATCCCGGTGATACTCATGAACTCTCCTCGGGAAGGTGTTCTCTCATTGATCGTCCCTCGAACTGAGGGCGGGGCCGACCTGGGTGTTCAATGTCTCATACGTACCCGTTGACCGCACCCGGCGAGAGGCTCCGGCCGCGAGCAGGAGCCTGATCCGATTGAGCTGGTTCACCTCGCTCGCCCCCGGGTCGTAGTCGATCGCCGTCACGTTGGCCTCGGGGTGGAGGCGCAGGACCCGCCGGAACGTACCTTTCCCCGTGATGTGGTTGGGCAGGCATCCGAAGGGCTGGACGCAGAGGACGTCGAGGACACCCTCGTCGATGAGCCTGAGGATGTCCGCCGTCAGCAACCAGCCCTCGCCCGCCTGGTTGCCGAGCGAGGTGACCGGACGCACCAGTTCGATCAGGTCGGGGACGAACGGTGGTGGGGCGATCAGGCCACCGGGCCGGCCCAGGGCCCGGCGCACCGGCAGCTGGTGACGCGCCACGACGCCCCGTAACACCTTCTTGACGTGCCGTGTCACGCCCTCGATCCCGAGGGTCCGGTAGTTCCACTCGGCGGTGTGCATGCTGTTGGTGACGAACTCCGTCAGCCCTGGCAGGACGGCCTCGTACCCCTCGGCCTCGATGAGGTCGACCAGATGGTTGTTCGCGCCGGGGTGGTAGGTGACGAGGATCTCCCCCACGATTCCGACCCTCGGACGACGTGGTCCCGGCCGCGTCGCGAGGCTCCCGAAGGACTGGACGATCTCCTCGACGAGATCCCGGTACCGCAGTCTGCCCCCGGCGACGACGGAGCGCCCCCGGTTGAGGAGTACCTCGCGGCCGATCCGTTCCCAGCGCCGGCAGAGGGCGTCGGCGCTGCCCGGCTCCGCCTCGTACGGACGCACCCGCAACAGCAGCGCCTGTAACAGATCACCGATCACGACGGCCCGCAGCGCCCGGCTGACGAGTCCCGGAGTGATCCGGAGGCCGGGGTGCCGTTCGAGGCCGGAGGTACTGATCGCGGCGACGGGCACCCCGCCGAACCCCGCCTGCCGCAGCCCGCGCCGCAGCAGGGCCGTGTAGTTGGTGGCCCGGCACATGCCTCCGCTCTGGGAGATGAGCACCGACGTCGTCGCCGGGTCACGACGCCCGGTCACGAAGGCGTTCACCAGCTGCCCGACGACGAGGATCGCCGGGTAGCAGGCGTCGTTGTTCACGTACCGCAGGCCGGTCTCGAGATCCCCCTCACTCACCGCCGGCAGGACCTCCGCCCGGATCCCCGACGCCCCCAGCGCCCCCTCCAGCAGCGGAAAGTGGATGGGGCACATCTGCGGCATGATCACTTGATGCTCCCGGCGCATCGCTCGCGTGAACACCGGCGTCCGCCCGGTCGCCGCCGTCGCACGCACCGCGGTCGCACGTGCACCGGTCGCCGCCGTCGCACGTGCATCGGTCGCCGCCACCAGCGAGCGCAGGCGGATCCGGGCGGCCCCGAGGTTCGAGACCTCGTCGATCTTCAGGACGGCGCCGATGTCCCCGGCCCGCCGCAGGATGTCCGTCGTCTGCTCGGCGGTGATCGCGTCCAGACCACAGCCGAAGGAGTTCAGCTGCACGAGGTGCAGGCCGGGGTGGGAGGCGACGACGGCGGCCGCCGCGTAGAGGCGGGAGTGGTAGGCCCACTGGTCCCTCACGTCGAGCGGCACGTCGAGCGGCACGTCGTCCGGGGTCTCGCCGAGGATGCTGTCCTCCGTCAGCACGGCGAGACCGAGACCGTTGACGAGCTCGGGAATGCCGTGGTGGATCTCCGGATCGACGTGGTACGGGCGTCCGGCGAGAACGATTCCCGCGACGCCCTGCTCCTTCATCCGGGCCAGGGCCCGGCGGCCGGAGTCCCGGATGTCCTGTTTGAAGGCCCGGTCCTCGGCGTACCCCGCGTTCACCGCCGCCCGGGCCTCGGCGACCCCCACGCCGTCGTCCACGAAGACCTCGGCGAGCCGTTCGGTGAGCTTCGACGGGTCTGCGAGGTTGAGGAACGGCGCGAGGAAACGCACCCCCGCCGTCCGGAGCTGTTCGTGGTTCCCGGCGATCACCTCCGGGTAGGAGGCGACGACAGGACAGTTGTAGTGGTCGTCCGTCCCGGGGACGAGCTGCTGCTCGTAGGGGATCGCCGGGTAGAAGATGGTCCGGATCCCCCGGGCGACGAGGTCTGCGACATGCCCGTGCACGAGCTTCGCCGGGTAGCAGATGTTCTCCGACGCGATCGACTCCAGCCCTTGTTCCAGCTGGGCGCGGGACGACCGGCCGGAGAGGACGACGCGGAAACCGAGTCGCGTGAGCACCGTGAACCAGAACGGGTAGTTCTCGTACATGTTGAGAGCGCGGGGAATCCCGATGTCGCCGCGCGTCGCCTCGGCGGCGGTCAGCCGCCGGTACCGGAACAGCCGGTGGTACTTCTCGGCGACGAGGTTCGGCAGGGTGTTCCGGGGACGATCCGGGTCGTCCCCGCGCTCGCACCGGTTGCCGCTGACGTAGCGGCGGGGTTCCGCGTGCGCGACGGCGCCCCCCGGGGTCCCGTCCGCCGGGGTCCCGTCCGCCGGGTTCTCGTCGAAGGTCGAGACCGTGAGCCTGCACCGGTTCTGGCAGAGACCGCAGACGGAGAGGCTGGTGCCGACGCGCAGGTGGGCGAGGGCGTCGACCGGCCGGTGGGGTGCCGGACCGCTCTCGTCGTACCGGCGCCGCGCGACGAGGGCCGCGCCGTACGCGCCCATGAGACCCGCGGCGTCCGGGCGGACGACCTCTCTTTCGGTCAGGAGCTCGAAGGCCCGCAGGACGGCGTCGTTGAGGAAGGTTCCGCCCTGGACGACGACGGTGTCGCCGAGCTGCGAGGGATCCACCAGTTTGATCACTTTGTAGAGCGCGTTGCGGACGACGGCGTAGGACAGTCCGGCCGCGATGTCGGAGACCGTCGCGCCCTCCCGCTGCGCCTGCTTGACACTCGAGTTCATGAACACGGTGCAGCGTGAGCCGAGGTCGACCGGCGCCGCCGACTCCTGGGCGAGGCGGCAGAACGTCTCCAGGTCGACGTCCAGCGACCGCGCGGACGTCTGGAGGAACGAACCGCACCCCGAGGAGCAGGCCTCGTTCACGACGATCTCGTCGACGGCGCCGTCACGGATCCGCAGGTACTTCATGTCCTGGCCGCCGATGTCGATCACCGAGGCCACCCCGGGGGCCACCCGCCTCGCGGCCTCGTAGTGGGCCATCGTCTCGACCACGCCGTCACCGATCCCCAGGGCGGCCGAGACGAGACCCTCCCCGTACCCGGTCGCGCAGGCCCGGACGACGACGGCGCCCGGCGGCAGGGCGAGGCCGAGATCCCGGACGACGCGGACGGCGGCGGCCACGGGGTCCCCGGCGTTGTCGTCGTAGTGGGAGAGGAGGATCCGGTCCCGGGAGTCGGTGAGGACCGCCTTGACCGTGGTGCTTCCCACGTCGATCCCGAGGTAGCAGGGACCGTCGGCGTCCCCGGCCCGTGCTCGCGGGAGCCGGACGTCGTGCCGCTCGCGGAATCGCCGCCGCTCGTCGTCGCCGGTGAACAGGGGGCGCAGGCGGGCGGTCGCGCCGGCTCCGCCGACGGTCCGCCGTGCCGTGCGGGCCGGTCCGGCGACCGGTACCGCCTCACCGCGGGCGAGCAGGGCGGCCCCCCTCGCGACGAACAACTGGGCCTGGTCGGGGACGACGAAGGTGCAGCCGGACGACGTCAGCACCCGTTCGAAGGCTGCGCGCAGCTGCGGGAGGAAGAAGAACGGTCCGCCGAGCAGGGCGACGTGGCCCCGGACGGGACGGCCACAGGCCAGTCCGGCGACCGTCTGCAGGGCCACGGCCTGGAAGACGGACGCCGCGAGGTCCTCCGGTCTCGCCCCCTCGTTGATCAGAGGCTGGAGGTCGCTCTTGGCGAAGACCCCGCACCGGGAGGCGATGGGGTAGAGATGCTCGAAACCGGAGGCGAGACGGTCGAGACCGGTGACATCGGTCCGCAGCAGGGACGCCATCTGGTCGATGAAGGCGCCCGTCCCGCCCGCGCAGGTGCCGTTCATCCGCTGCTCGGGCGAGGATCCCAGATAGGTGATCTTCGCGTCCTCGCCGCCGAGCTCGATCGCCACGTCGGCGTCCGGGAGGAGCCGTGCCGTCGCCCCGGTCCCGGCGATCACCTCCTGGACGAAGGGCAGCCCCAGCCTGTCCGCGATCCCGAGACCCGCCGAACCGGTGACGGCGAACCGGGCCTCCGCCTGGGGGAAGGACCCGGCAAGCGTCTCCAGCAGCCGGGTCACCTCGCCCCACACGTCCGCGTGATGACGCCGGTAGCCGTGGAGGACGACGCGGTCGCCGTCCAGGGCCACCAGTTTCACCGTCGTGGAACCGGCGTCGAGTCCCACCGCGAGCGACGGCTCCGGACGTCCCGGCCGACCGGACACGTGCTCACCCATCAGCGCCTCCCTCGGAACGGGCAGGAGCGCGTCGGACCGCTCGCTCCCGGCGAAACACCGATCGAAAACCCTGACAACAATTGTTGTCCATCACCATTTTTTGCGTCAGGTGGAGCGCATTGGTGCAGGACATAGGTCCGCGACCCCCGACGTACCGGCCGGACGATCCGACTCGACGATCACCCTCCCCAAGATCCTTATACCGCACGGCGAGGCCGCGGACCACCCCATTCCCTGGACAACGAGCCGGTATAACCTCGTAAGAAAACGCTTACATCGAATAGCAGCCGTGAGTGATACTACGCCCCATTCATGGAATCTGTGAAGTGAGACACGTCATATCATTCGAACCAACACATTCCATCAACAACACAATTAAGCACCAGGGTCACTTGCCATTACGGGACGATGCGCCCTAGAATACAATTGATCTTCGATTAACTGGTTGCCGTCGGCATACAGGTTCACTGGCGAACGTCGACGTACCTGACAACCAATACCGGATCACGCCCGGACGAGCAGTTCAGGAGCACCCAACGGTGATGAGCAAGAATCCCCTCGACAAGCGTCGGATATGGCATGTGAACACAGTCTCCCGAGGGGGAGGCGTCGCCGAGATTCTGGAGGCGATGGAAGAGTACTCCCCCGCTGGAAGCCCGGAGTTCCGCAGATTCATCATGACTCCGGACCCAAGGATCTTCAGTCTGACGAAGACCATTCACCACCGCCTGCACGGGAATTACGGAGGTGAGTTGCCCAGCCAGGCCGAACACGAACGGTTCGTCAGCTGGGGGCGGCACAACGCCGAGAGGCTCCTCCAGGCGGCACGGACCACTGACCCCGTGATCCTGCACGACCCCCAGACCCTGCCGATGATTCCCGTGCTCGCAGAGGCCGGTCTGCAGGTCGCCTGGCGGTGCCACATCGGCACGAGCGAACCGAACGAGGTGAGCGAGTCGACCTGGGACTACATCACCCACTTCCTGTCACCGGGCGTTCCTCTGATCTTCAGTGACAAGGGAATGGTCCCGTCTCACGCCACGGACCACCCGGTGTTCACGATCCCGCCGTCGATCGACCCACGCAGCGAGAAGAACCGGGAGATCGACGACGACACCGTCGATCGCTGCCTCGCCGCCGCCGGGCTCCCGGTCGACTCCGTTCCGATCGTGCTCCAGATCTCGCGGTGGGATCCCCTCAAGGACATGTGCGGCGTCCTCGACGCCTTCACGGCGTCAACCCTCCCCTTCCTGTCACGGCTCGTTCTCTGCGGCCCCTCCCCGGAAAGCGTCGCCGACGACCCGGAGGCCTCCGACGTCTTCAGCCGAATCCTCGAACGTTACCGCTCGCTCCCCCCGGACATCTCCGAGCGAGTGCATCTCATCTGCACGACGACCCAGAGACCGACCGAGAACAATCTTCTCGTGAATGCCCTGCAACGCCGTGCCGCGGTGGTGGTCCAGAAATCCCTCCAGGAGGGATTCGGTCTCACCGTCACCGAGGCGATGTGGAAGGCCAGGCCCGTCGTGGCCAGCAAGCGCGGCGGACTCGTCGCCCAGGTGATCCACGGGCGGACCGGACTGCTCCTTGAGGATCCGTACGACCTCAACACCTTCACCAACTACGTGGCGAGGCTCCTCCACCATCCGCAGGACGCCCGCGCGCTCGGGGATGCAGCGCGCAGGCACGTCGAGGAGAACTTCCTGACCCCGCGTGAGGTGCTCGACCACACCCGGGTGTACGAACTCCTCGCCGGCAGGATCAGCCGCCCGCGACGCGCCGCCACCCCACCGGCCGGGGACGCCGTCGCCTGAGCCCGCCGGGGTTCGCGCCGCCCAGCGAGCACCGGCCGGGATCCGCCGGCCTACCGGCCCACCGGGACCGACAATGTCGTCGGTCCCGGTGCGGGTCCTGGTACGGGTCCCGCTCGACGCCGACGGGCGCGCCGGATCAGGAACGCCCGAGGCGCCGGGGACGCCGGGACCCCGAGCCCATGCCCGTGCCGCCGACCGCGTGCAGCTTCGGCCGGGTCTGCGGGGCTCCGCTCAGAGCCTCACGCAGCCGCCGGGCGAGAGCGACGTCCTCGATGACCGCGGCCACCGCGTGCAGGACCTCGGCCGCGTGGGGGTGGTCGAGGCGGACGGCGGCCTCGGTCCCGCCGGGCTGGTCGAGGAGCTCGATCACGTCGGAGTCCGCGATCTCGTCCGCGAAGTCCTCGTCGTCCTCGGCCAAGGAGGGGAAGAGCCCGTCGACGGCGAGCCACAGCTGCTGGCCGAGCGTCGGCTCCGGACCGGCACCCGCCGCGTGCAGGGTCGTGGCGACGACCGCGGAGAGCCACGGGTCCTGCAGGAGAGCGTCTATCACGGGCAGGACACGGGGACCGGTGATGGCCCACACGAGCATGAGCATCAACCGCCGGGCCGGGCCCTCCGGACCGGGCACGGCCGCGGAACGGGCGACCTCCACCGACGCCCGCTCCCAGGCGTCACCCTGGGCATCGAGCCAGGCGGTGTACTCCGCGGCCGCGTCGTCGGGGAGATACCCCATCAGCGCTTCGAGGATCTCCTCGGGAGGAAGGTCGGCGCACGCCCCCGCCACCGGCGGCTCCCACCCGTGGGCGATCAGCAGGCGTCCCAGCCCGTAGGAGCCGAGAGGCGTCAGCCGCACGACCGGTCCCCGGCCGATGTCGTCGATGATCTTGCGCAGGACCGGTGTCATCGTCCGCTCCATCGAGTCCGGTTCCACCGGGCCGGACTCGAACTGGTCGACCCTCTCGCGAAGGTCCGCGGCGAGTTCGGCCGCCAGACCCCGGGAGGAGAGCTCGCCGTCCGCCGGGTCCGGCTCCGGCTCCGGGGCGATCTCGAGGATGCCCGCGAGCAGCCAGTCGTCGATGAGGGAGGCGGCCACCGCGGTGAGATCGGGCAGGTCGAACAGCGACGCGAGGAAACCGCCGTCGTCGGCCTCGTCACCGTCACCGATCTGGGTGACGGCGAGCGCGAGGGCCGCGGGGTTGAGGACGTCCCCCGG
Organism: Actinomycetota bacterium; assembly: GCA_030837345.1. Classification (GTDB taxonomy): domain Bacteria; phylum Actinomycetota; class Actinomycetes; order Actinomycetales; family Kineosporiaceae; genus JAUPKQ01. Next base: position 20,813 of record JAUPKQ010000195.1, read on the forward strand.
CGTCGAGTAGACGACGAGCACCCCCGCCGCGACCGTTCCCTGCCGGAGCTGTGCCCGGTAGCTGCGGCTGGACTGGGCCTCGTCGTCCGCCGCGCGCAACATGCCGGCGAGCATCCGTGCCCAGTTCTCCAGCCTGGCGGACGGGACGGCCAGGCCCTGCCAGATCGCCAGGCCGTTGCCCGCCCGGGCCTTGCCTCCGCGGATGTCGATGACTCCCGCTGCGATCGCCGCGCACCAGACGGCGTGCAGCGGCCAGAAGTGCTTGGCGCTGCGGAGCTTCTCCGGCGGGGTCAGGCCGATCAGCCGCGAGGCCGCGACGGCGTCCGCGGGGCCGAGCACGACGGACGGGGTGACGCGGCGTCCGTCGTCCCCGAGCCAGGTCGCCAGTTTCACGGCCCGCCGGACGAGTTCGCTGCGGGCGGCGAGCGAGGCGAGGGCGTCGTCCGCCGCCGGGTCGTAGACCGGCATCACCGGGCTCGTGCCACCGATCGCGCCGCATCCGCAGGGACACTCACACCGATCGGTGAGGAGGTCGGGCAGCAGCCCGGTGAACACGGTGTCGGTGGGCCCCTCCCCGGTCGGCAACTGCCGCCCGGTCACCGCGCCCTGGGTTCTGCGCAGGCTCGCGTTGAGACGGTTCCTCGCGTCCTCGCCGAAGGACCCGGGGCGGTCGTCGCCCGAGTCCTCCTCGGGTGGCAGACCGGTCCCGGCGGTGCACGCCGGGTAGAAGGCGTCCGGTGCGGCGGGGGCGATCTGCTCGACGACGAGGTCATGCTGCCAGTTGTCGCCGAAGTCATAGGTGTACGTGAGGATGTCGCCGGGCCGCGGGACGACGGTCTCGAGGGACACGACGTCCTCGTCGAGGGTCCAGGTGCCGGGGCCGAGGGAGGGACCGTACGAGTCGACGATCTCGGGTGGACCGAACCGGCGTCCCCTGCACTCGAAGACGTGCAGGTGGTCGTCCTCCCAGTCGAAGGCGACCTGAAGGATTTCGTGGACCTCGCCCAGGGTTGTCGACGAGGAGATCTCCAACCGCCGCCACACCACCGGGCGGACGTGCCGAAGAGTCACCTTGAGCGTATGGATGGACGCCAGCCTGGTCATGGGAGCTTCAGCGCCCCAGCACATCGGCTCCGCTCGTTCCTGACAGTCATCTGGAAGAACACCTCGCGATCATAACCGCCACGGGCGAGCCTGCCGCCCTCGCGGGCAGACCCCGCTTAACCTTGCCGACAGGAGCCGACAGGAACCGTGCGGCCAGGAGGCAACTCGATGAACCGAACCGCGACGCCGTATCAGGCTTACCTGGATCTACCGGACCACCTGCGTGCCGAGTACGTCGGTGGCGTCATCATCGTGAAACCGCCGCCCTCGCCCCTCCATCAACTGATCTGCGGCCGGTTGAACGATCTCCTGTCCGCCGCGCTGCCCCGCGCGACCGTGGCCGTCTCCGTCGGCTGGGCGTTGCGCCCCGACGGCTCCGGGGTCCGGGTGCCCGACGTCAGCGTGCTCGATCACGACCCGTCGGACAAGTTGCTCGTGGTTCCGCCCCTCGTCGTCATCGAGGTGCTGTCGGCCAACCGTTCAGAGGATCTCGTGCGGAAATCCACCGACTACCTCGACGCGGGGGCCGGGCAGTACTGGATCGTCGATCCGCGTGACCGGCTCCTCGACGCCTACCTCAACACCCCGACCGGATGGGAGCCCTTGGCCGGTCTGACCGACGACAACCCGACCGGGACCGTGGAGGTGTCCGGGTACGGTGCGGTCGGGCTCGACCTGTCCCAGCTCCTCCCCTGATGCCGGACGACCAGCCTTTCCCCCTAAACGGTAACCGATGGCATTTATTGGCCTTCAACAATGCCAAATCGGACGAATTTGGCCGGTCCTTCGGGCAATTCTTCGAAGCCGATGCGTCCGGGCGTTCACTGCGTCTAGCCTCGGATCGCGATCCGGGTCCGACGGACCGCGGTCGGCGTCTCGGCCCGTCAATGTCGCCGGGTCGAGGCACCGTCCGGTACCGGATCAGCCGATGAGCCGCACATCCACCCCGGCCGTTCCGGGGATCTCGTGGAGTTCGATCCGGTCGACGGTGACCCCCACGGGGATGTCGAACACGGCGACCGTCTTCACGGTGATGCCGGCGGGGAGTTGCTCGATGTAGTTCTCGCCTTCTTTACCGAGGTAGATCGAGGCTCCCGAGTCGGCCTCGTACTCCTGGCCCGCCGTGTCATACAGCTTCTGGACGGCCGCCATGAACAACTGGCTCTCACTGCTCACGTTCTTCACCGTGAGCGAGACGAGCAGGTATTGCCCCTGGGCCCGCTGGCTGACGTACTCGTTGCCGATCGTCGGGGCGACGCGAACACCGGTGACGGTGAATTCGAACGACCCGTCACGAACGGGCACCGCCACGGCCGCGGTCTTTCCGGGCACCGCCACGGCCGCGGTCTTTCCGGGCACCGCCTTTCCGGGCGGCACCTCACCGGGCGCCGCCGACGACAGGTTCGGCCTCGGCGACGGGGTCGACACCGCCGTCCCCAGATCGGCGAGGGTCGCGGTGGTGTCCCGGTCAGGCAGGAAGGACCCCACAGCGATGAGGACCGCGCTGACACCGACGAATCCCACGGCGATCCGCACCCCCCGGCGGCTCCCGAGGGACCGTTCCGACCGTGACCGTTCCGACCTGGCCCGTTCGCGGAGCGCCCGGCGCGTCCGCCCGTCGTCCGGACGTCGTGCCACCTGGGGAGCGACGTCGGGGGAGATCTCGTAGGCGTCTCTCCCGCCAGCGTCCGGGGAGATGTCGTAGGGGGAGGGCGGTAGCATCTCTTCGAGCCACCGGGACTCGCCGCTCGCGGGGTCCACCACGTACTGGCACCCCGACACCGGGTCCGTGAAGATCTCCATCGGCGGCGCTCCCTAGCTGATCGTCACCTGCCGTATCGAGGCGCGCGGCCAATCATTGCACCGATAGAACTTGACATTGGAAATGATGGCTCATCTCTACCGGAACAGATTCTCCACGAGCAGTTGTATTACCGTCAGCAATACGACAGACACTCAGAGCGAGTACAGCTCACACCCGTACCCGACGTTCCCGATCATCTCGGGGGCGGGCGAGCGCCCGTGGCCCAGGAGGCGCCGTCCCACGGCGAGCAGTTCCGCCGTCACCGACGCCCGGTCGCCGGACACCCCGGGACCTGCGTCCCCGCGGGAGGATCGGTCACCGAACCAGGGGTTGCGCACCACGACGGGGTCGGGACCGGACACCGGGCCGGAGGATCCACCGGTCCCCGTCCCTCCCCGGAGGACGGCGTTGACCAGGGGCGCGTCCTGGGGATTCCGGGAACGCCATTCGAGAAGCAGCCACCGCAGGGAGCGGATCACGTCGTCCACGGTCTCCACCCGCACGGCGAGGATCCGGACGGCGAGCGTCCGAAGAAGAACCCTGCCGGTGCAGCTCGCCGGCCCGGCTGCCCGGATCCCCCGGGCGAGGAGCTCGGTAAGGGTCCGGACGAGTTCCCCGGACCGGGGACCGGCGGATATCCCTCCGGCTCTCCGCACCTCGTCGAGGCAGGTGAACACCAATTCCAGTGGAAAGGACTCCCCGGCGCGGTCCGCCCGGGTGAGCTCCTCCACGCGGCCCGCGACGATCGTCCACGACGCCTCGGGCCACACTGCGCAGGGCTCATCCAGGCAGACGGTCATCGGGAGGCGCGACCTTCGGAAACCCGCACCGCCCGGAGCATGATCGGGGTGGTGGCGGCCGGGTCGGGAAGCTCAAGCACCCGGGACGGCGCACCGGCGTCCGCACCCGCATCCGCACCGGCACAGGACCACTGCCGCAGCTGGGGCAGCAGGACGTGGGTGGCGAAGGCCCGCAGGGCCTCCGCACGGCGCGCCCGTTCCGCCGACCCGATCAGCGCCGGGGCTCCGACGAAGACGACGAGCCCGCATCCGGTCCCGGCCGAACCGGCGGAACGACCCGAACCACCCGAACCACCCGAACCAGCACGGACGGCGACCTGGATCCGGGTGAGGTCGAGGTCGGCGAGACCCGAGCCCGGGGCGACGTCGTCCAGGTCGACCGGAGGAAACCCGGTCAGGTTCGACAGGTCGAGGACGGCGTGCCCACGGGCGTCACGCAGCGGAGGACGGGAGCGGATCTCCCGCAGGACGACGTCGACCGCGTACTGGATGGTCCTGACGTCACCGCCGTCGAACCGCAAAGTCACAGTGGATTCCGTCATGCCTTCGCTCCCTCATCGCCTCCAATTGCTGGGAGTAACTGTTCATCACTGAGAGTGCATAGATGGGGAGGCGCGCTGACACGGCCCGGGCGTTCCCGCGAATCTCATCCACGGCTCCCGGCGCGGGCACCGGATCATCGGAGGTCGACCTCGACCCCACCGGACAGAACACTGTCGTGGAGGACGACACGATCCGGGGTGCTGTCGACGGGCACGTCGAAGACCAGCGTTCCCGTGACGGAGGTTCCGGGATCGATCTGGTCGACGAGGTTCGACGGCGCCCCCAAGAAGATCGCAGCGGCCGGGTCCGCCGTGAACTGGCGGCCCGCGGTGTCGTGAAGCTTCTGGGCGAGGGACAAGAAGGTCTTGTTCTTGTCGCTGATGTTCCTCACCGTCACGGTGACGAGGAGGAAGGTGCCGTCCGACGTGGTGTTGACGAACTCGTTGCCGAGCCGCTTCTTCCTGGCGATCCCGGTGACGGTGAATTCGAACTTGCCGTCGCGCACCGGCGTCCCGACGCCCGGTACCGGTGGCGCGGGCCTCGGGGTGGGCCGGGTGGCGGGCTTCTGGGACGGCGGTGCGACCGTCCGGGACGGCGTGGGGCGGGTGGGCTGCGACGGAGTGTCCCCGCCCCGGCCCAGCACGAGGACGAGCGCGGTCCCGAGCACGCAGAGGACGAGCAGCACGGCGAGAACCCTCATCGCGACCCCGCCGGCCCGGCCCATCCTTCTCGACTGCTCCGGCGGGACCTCCGGGTACCACCCGGGATCGGGCTCATGGCCGCCGTACCCACCGCCCGGTGGAACGGGCAGCTCCTGGGTGTCCTGGAGGTTCGGCGGCGGGGGCTGGTCGAGCCACCGCGACAGCCCGGTCGCCGGATCGACGGTGTACTGCCGCCCGGAGGCGGGGTCCGTGTAGATCTCCATGAAGGGGGCTCCCGGTGTGACCTGCCCGGAACGGCGGGCACCACCTTTCCCCACGCGCACCCGATCCGGCATCCTGATCCACATAATCCCACTCCTCCTGACGACAACGACAGGCACTGCGAGGGGGTGCCCGGCCCGTCCGGGTGCTGTCCCTGACAGCGCCCCGGGATGCCTCTACCCGCCGGGTCCGGTGATCAGCACGGGAGGATCCCGGCGCGGTGCTTGCTCAGCAGGACGTGGACGACGGCCTCGTCGAGGCGGGCGCGGAAGGCCGCCGAGCCGCGGGCCCGGGTGACGAGCGCCTGCCCGAGGACCCCGGCGTCCTGGCGACGGACGGTCAGCACCATGTCGCCGCCGGCAGCGATGAAGTCCACCGCCCGCTGTCCGGCCGACCGGTCCTGAACGGCCTTCGCGACCCCGAGATCGTCGGAGACGACGAGCCCGGTGAATCCCAGGTTCGTGCGGAGCATCGAGATGATCGGCTCGGAGAAGACCGCCGGCTGGCCGGCGTCGAGCTTCGGGTAGCGGGCCGACGACATCATGACGGCTCCGGCGCCCGCGGCGACGCCGGCGACGAAGGGGCGCAGGTAGGCGTCGTCCTCGGTGGCCGTCGCGTCGACCGCGCCGTCCGAGAAGTCGGTGTTGACCGTGACGCGTCCAAGGCCCGGGAAGTGCTTGAGCGTCGCCTGGACCCCGGCCGCCTGGCTGCCCCGGACGACGGCCGTCACCTTCGTCGCCACGGTGGCGGGATCGGAGCCGTACTGCCTGCCGAGGGCCCCGATCGGGGGGTTCTGGGTCTTCCGGTTCGCGGGGACGGTGTCGGTCACCGGGGCGAAATTCATGGTCACCCCGACGGTGCGCAGGCTCTTGGTCCAGTCTTTCGTGCGCCGTTCGAGCAGGGCGGTGTCCCAGGTTCCCTGTTCGAGGGCGGAGGCGAGGGCGCCGATCCCGGTGCCGCGCAGGGTCTGGACCTTCCCGCCCTCCTGGTCGACGGCGACGTGCAACGGCACCCCGCCCGACCGGCTCCTGTCCCGCAGGTCCTTGACCTCGGGGGCGAGTCCTGAGATCGGGACGGCGCTTCGGCCGTGCAGGAAGACGCCACCGAGGCGGTAGGCGCGGACGACGCCCAGGGCCGTCGCGGGCGAGTGGACCGGCGTCGCGACCATCAGGACCTGCCCGGCCCGGTCGGTGGGCGTCATCCGGGCCAGGGTGGTCCTGGCGCATTCCCTCGCGGCCTCCGGGACGGTGTACGTCCCCGCCGGCGCCCCGGTCGACGCCGGTGGCAGCGACCCGCTCCCCCGGCCGGAGCCCTCCCGGCCGGAACCGTCCCGGCGAGCGGACGGCGTGGAGCCGCCCGGGGCGACGGAGCAGGCGGCCACGAGCAACAGACCCGCCACGGCGGTCCCCCGGGCCATCGCACGACGACGACCGGACACCCCGATCAGCCTTCCACAGGTTGCCCCCGGCGACCGTCCGCGTACCCCTGGCGATCGTCCGCGCACCCCTGGCGACCGGCTGCCCGGCACCGGCGACCGGTGTGGCACCATCGGATCCGACGGACGCGGAGGAACTCCGGTGCGGGTGGTGAGCCCAAGGCCGGGGCGGGCCCGCCACTGTGACCGGGGAGCCGCTCCCCACCGATGGCCACTGGTGACCGGCGCGAGCCGGACGCCGGGAAGGCCGGGAGGCGGCGTCCGTGACCCGCCTGATCGGGCGGGCACGGGGAGCCGGGAGCCAGGACATTCCCGCCGTCCCGCGTCCGGGCGTCCCGTCCGGGCCCGGCTTTCGGTGCCTGGCGGCGTGGAACCCCGTCATCCCTGGAAGGACCTCCTATGCCGGATGTTCCCGGACGTCTTCTCGCCCGTACCCTCGCCGCCATCGGCCCCGCCGATCCGCAGGCCACGAAGGCGGCCCGCCTCCGGCAGCGGCACCTGACGAAACCACTCGGTTCGCTCGGCGTCCTGGAGGATCTCTCCGTGCAACTCGCGGGCCTGGCCGGGAGCTGCCCCCCGCCCGTGCCCGAGCCCGCCGCCGTCGCCGTGTTCGCGGCGGACCACGGCGTCGCCGTCCACGGCATCAGCGTCTGGCCCCAGGAGGTGACCGTGCAGATGGTCGCCAACTACCTGGCGGGAGGCGCCGCGGTCAACGTGTTCGCCCGGCAGGCGGGGGCGCACCTGACGGTGGTGGACGTCGGTATCGCGGGCCCGGTGGCGGACCCGCCCCCCGGCTGCCCCGTGCCCCTGCTGCGGCGGCGCGTCCGCCCGGGGACGGCGGACCTGACGACGGGTCCGGCGATGACCCGCGACGAGGCGGTCCGGTCGGTGGAGACCGGGATCACCGTCGCTCACGAACTGGTCGACGCCGGGTTCCGGTGCCTGCTCACGGCGGAGATGGGCATCGGCAACACGACGACGTCCGCCGTCCTGATCGCCGCCTTCACCGGGGCCGGCGCGGACGCCGTCACCGGCCGGGGCGGTGGCCTCTCGACGGAACGGCGCCGGCACAAGGTCGCCGTCGTCCGGGCCGCCCTCGACCGCCACCGGCGCGACCAGAACAGGACCGACCAGAACAGGCCAGGCCCGGCGGACCCGCTCGGGGTGCTCGCGGACGTCGGCGGGCTCGAACACGGCGCGCTCGCCGGTCTCGTGCTCGGCGCGGCCGAGCGCCGGGTACCGGTGATCCTGGACGGCGTGATCGCCGGGGCGGCGGCCCTCGTCGCCGCGGCGCTGGCGCCGGACAGCATGGCGGCGTGTGTCGCGGGCCACCGGTCCGCCGAACCGGGGCACGCGATCACCCTCGAGCACCTCGGGCTCTCCCATCCCCTCGTCGACCTGGGTCTGCGACTGGGCGAGGGCACCGGAGCCCTGCTGGCGCTGCCCCTCGTTCAGACGGCGTGCCGGGCGCTGCGGGAGATGGCGACCTTCGACTCGGGCGGCGTCTCCGTCCGCGACGAGTCGCTGGCCGACGATTGACGCCCGCAATGCCAGAATCACTCCATGAGCCGGGATGACTACCCCAAGTTATGGCAGGCGGTTCTCGGCGGCGGAGCCTCCTTCGCCCTCGGGGTGACGTGCAATCTCGTCACCGACGCGCTGCCCCCGCGCCCGTGGATCCCGGTCATCAGTGCGGGGACCGCGTTCGTGATCTACCTTCCGGTGATCGTCGCCGAGGTCCGCCGGGCCCTCCAGCGCGGGGTCCCGGCGCAGGAGGCGGTCCTCACCGTCGTCGATCCGTCGGGGAACGAGGTGGGCCACGCCGTCCGGATCGTCTGGGGACGCTGGCTCGTCTGCCCGGCCAGGGTGGTCCTTCGCGCCCTGTCCCATCCCTGGTACGCAAGACCGCGACGGTCGGACACGGTGTCCCTCCGCGCACGGCGTCCCGGCGGCACGGCGACCGTGGAGGCGAAGGTCGCCCTGTGGGGTCCGGGCCGGGCCGGGGACGACGCGCGCCTCGCCGTCCTGCGCACCACGAAGCGGCTGCCGGGACGGGGTGGCCGGGCTCTCGGGGCGAGCGCGCCGGAGGTCGAGAGCGTCGCCGTCCTCCGTGCGGGAACGACGGGCGGAACGGCGGGGTGGGCTCCCGGGCGCCGGACGGGTGGGAGCGTCGAGCTCGACGACGGCAGCACCGTGACGCCGGGGTCTGTCGTCGTGACGGACGACGCGTTCGTCGGTTTCGTCGAACCGGACGACGCCCAGCCCAGCGTCGGCACACCCCCCGGCGGCCCGGCGCCCGGACCGTCGGCCGCTCCGGCGCCCGGACCGGGGCTGACGCTCATCGATGCCCGGACGGCGGTCAGGCTGCGCTCGATCGCGGTGTCGCGACGGACGGCGATCACAGGCTGCACCGCCGCCGCCCTGGTGGGAGGCACCGCCGGGGGCGCCTACTGGTGGATCACCAGGCCCACCCGCGTGAACGGCGCCGGATGGGACGTGCTCTTCGCCGGCGACGACGGCGGGCCCGCCCCGTGGCTGAGGGGCGGACCGGTGATCGAGCAGTTCACGAAGCAGTCAGGACGGGAGGCTCTCCAGCTGACGACGGCGGAGCTTGAGGAGCTCGACGTCATCACCTCCCCGAACGACTTCATCGCGAGTGAACTCCGGCAGCACGTCAAGAGCCTGCTCGGCCGGGATCCGCTCGCCGTCGAGACGATCTGCACGGACTCGACCGTGGTCCTCGCCCGGCGAAGTTTCCTCCCGGCGATGGCCACGGGCCGCATGCTCGTGCGCCCGAAGGGCCGCGACGGCGTGTACCTCGACCTGGCCCGCTACCTGGAGTGTTGTCACACGCGCTGGAGTGACCTCGACCCAGCGCTCGCCAGGCTCGTCACGGACGTCGGCGGACAGCAGGTCACGATCGACACGGCCGATCCCCGGACGAGCGGCGGCGGACAGAACGTCCTCGCAGCCCTGGAGCGGACCCGTTCCACCATGCCCCGGAAGGAGCAGAAGGCGTCTGGCTTCGCGACGACAGAATCCCTCTGGCGGCATGACCCCTACCGGCAGGGTCCGTTGGCCCGGCGGATGCCGAGTTCGTCGTCTGACCTGCTCGACACCCTGCGGTCGGGAGACAGGCCCGTCATCTTCGCCTACGAGCACGACGCCCTGCGCGAGGTCACCACCGATCCGGGTCTGGTGCTTCTTCGCACGATCCGGGAGGCGAGGTTCACGCAGAAGCTCGTCGTCCTCACCGAAGCAGGCCAGACGATCCGCCGACGCCTGCGCTCGTCCGCCGCCGCCGACTACCTCAGCGACCGCGGGATCAAGGTGCCGGGTCGCGAGACGAAGGTCGAAGCCCGTCTGCGGGCGCACCACGCCACCGTGGCAGGCCTGGTCGGTCGCGTGGAGGAGGTGAGTTGGCCCGCCGCACCGGTCGACCTGGACAAGGACTCCGTCGAGCGGTACCTCGCCCTCTTCGAACGCACGAGCTAACGTCTGTTCCCGTCGCGACTCAGCTCTTGTCGCAGGCGATGCCGTCCTTGTCGCTGTCGAGGTCGTAGACGTCGTTGCCGATCACCCGGACCGGCCCCTGGACATACGCGGGACCGTTCCCTTTTCCCCCGGCGCAGTCGACGTCGCTGGCGATCGGCACGCAGGCCCCTGAGTAGTTCGGGTCGCAGTTCGACGCCGTGGTCGTGGGCCTCGTGCCCGTCGTCGTCCTCGTGGTGGTTGTGGTCGTCGTGGTCGTCGTGACGTCGACCGGCCCCTTCACCACGGCCGTCGTGGACGCCGTCGACGGGGCCTTCGGCTCCGGCGGCCTGGCCGTCTGCCGGACGACGCTCGTCACCGTCCTCGAAGGCGCGGACATCCTCGTGGTGACGATCCGCCGCGGGGCCAGCGGTTTCGCGACCGGCCGCCGGGTGGCGATCCTCCGGATGACCGGCACCCTGGTGATGGACACCCTCGTGATGGGCACTCTCGTGACCGGCGTGCTCATCCTGGTGCTCTCCTCGGTACCCACCTCGGTGACCTCGTCGGCGCCCGCCCTCGTGTCCTCACCGATGGCTGGAGACGTCTCCGTCACGAGGGGCGTCCCCACCTGAGGTGTCTGCTCCTGCGGGGTCTGCGGGATCTGGGCCCCCGCCAGCGAGGTGCTGTCCGACTGCCCGCAGGCGACCAGGAGCGCCGTCGAGGTAGCGATGACCACGAGAAGAGCCGTCCGAGCAGGACGATCGACATACCGGGTCATATACCCGCATCTCACCTTGATCTTCACGATGAAGACCTAACCACACCAACGCTTGCCTCCGCAGGGTGTTTGCCCAATTACTTATTGTTGTGCCCGGTGCGGTCTCCCCCATTCGCCCGATGGACACGGAATCGACCACTCCCCCAAGAATAGATCTTGGTACAAATCTCCACACAGCGCTTATAGCGGCATACCTGCCGTCATGCCCGCCGGAACGGACAGGGAGCTCACATGGTCCGATTCGTCCCCCTCGTCGTCCTGGTCACCGTCCTTGCGGCGTGTGGGTCGTCCACGGTGACGCCTGTCGACCCCACCGGCCCGGAGGTTCCCGACCGGCCGTCGGTCACCACCACGGAGCCGCACCCCACCGACACCGCGGACGCCGCTCGCTGCGCCCCGCTCGTCACGACCTGGGAGCACCAGCTCAAGGTGACCAAAGACGCCCAGGACTGGGCCGACAAGGTCGACGACCCGACGGTGAAGAAGGCTGCCCAGGACACCGCCCGGAGGAACCAGGAGATCGCCGACAGCATGCGGGTGACCCTCGTCCGCCTCGGATGCCCTCTTCCGTAGCACCCGGTCCGCCCCTCCCCCAGCGCTGACACGCCCTCTCCGAGGAGGCCTTCGTCATGGACGACGCCCTGCCCGAGCCCGCACCCGATCCCCTGCCCGGCCCGCCCGGGTCACCGGACTGGCCCTCGTTGCTGGCCCGGGAGTTCTGCCCGGTGGAGGAGCCGATCGCCGGGGAGGTCGCGCGACGCTACGCGGAGGGCGGGCGGTCGCGCCGGGCCCTCTTCGCCGAGTCGGGTGAGCAGACCGGTGGTTTCGGCGGCGGCGCCCCGGTCGCCGAGATCGCCGTCCTCCTCGACACGGTCGCCCAATCGGCGCGGGTGGTGCTGGCGTTCCTCGACGCGCACCAGGGCCTCGGCGTCCTCGTCGAGTCGGGGGCCGTGGTGATCGCCGTGGTCGAGGCTCGGCGCTCCCGCAAGCTCGCCGCGAAGGAGCCCCTCACACCGGAGGACTCCGCCGAACCCTCCGCTGCCTCCGCAGCCTCCGCGCCGGAGGAGGCCCTCCTTCCGGACGACGCCGTCGCCCTCGTCGACGACGCCCTGGAGGGACTGGCCGCACGACTCACCGTCCACGGTCTGACGGAGCAGGCGGCCTGGGCCCGGTCCTGTGCGCTCCTGCTCCTCCTGGAGCGCGAGAACCCGGCCGGCGCCGCGGCGTTCGTGCGCTACCTCTCGCACACCGACGCGGCCCGGCAGGACGGCGCCCGCCCTGAGGGCGCCCGATCCGGCGCGGCCCGACACGACGGCGCCCGATCCGGCGCCGAGCCCGGGGGCGACCGTTCGCGACTGCGCTGGTGGCCGTTCCGCCGTCCGGGACAGCCGTGACGGGCGTCGCGTCGTCCGCGGGACGACGTGCGACGGCGCTGCCCCCCTGGCTGCTCGTGTACGCGGCGCTGACCGTCGCGTTCGTCCTCCCGGGTCAGGTGACAGGGTTGCAGGACGGCGTGGCCCAGATCGAGGCCGCTCGGGCGGAGGCCGCCCTCAGCGGGGTGAGGGGAGTCGAGGCCTACTGGCTGCTCCTCGTCGCCCAGGCGGTGCCCCCGGTGTCCCTGGTGATCGGGCTGGCGTACGTCGTGTTCCCCGGGCTTCGACGCCGGATGGTCGAGCACCGGCATCCGCTGACGCCGTCCTCCGGCGCGGGACCGGCGGAGATGCAGAACTTCGTCGACCGCCACGCCACCCGGGTGGAGGTATGTCTGACGACGAGGCCGGCGGGTCTGGCACGCGTCTACCCCAAGGGTTTCCGGAGGGCGAGGATCGCGGTGTCCCCGGGGTTCCTTCACCTGTGGGACGACGACCGTCCGGCCGCCGAGGCCACCCTTCTCCACGAAATCGCCCACCGGCGTCAGGGTGAGCACCTGCTCGCCGGGGTGGGCGGTCCGTTCCAGATCCTCGTCCGGATCTGGGCCGTGGCGTTCGTCGTCTTCTCTGTGCTGCCTGTCGCGATTCTCGCCCTGATGAGCGGCTGGGACCGTCGTCTCCTGGCCGTCGCGGCGACTCCACAACTCGCGCAGGACAGCGTGCTGCTGGTGAAACTCCTCGTCTTCCCGGTGGCTGCCCTCTGGCTGGCGGAACTGGTCGCCGACGAGTGGGCCGCCCGCCTCCGGGGCACCGACGCCGTCCTCTCCGCTCTCTCAAAGCCCCACGTCACCCGGTTCCGGACCCGGATGTTCGGCCTGCTCGACCATCCCCCTCTGGCGCTGCGACGCCGGATGCTCCGGCCGGACCGGGTGACGTGGTTTCTCTTCTCCTGGCCCGCCGTTCCCGTCGCCCTTCACTTCCTCATCAGCGCGGCGGCTCTGGTGCCCACGTACTGGCTGTTGTGGAACACGTTCCAGGGATTGCCCGCGTGGATCGTCCAAGGGCTCGTGGGGACGCTCCGCTCGTCCCTGCCCTTGACCGTGACGTCGGGCGTCCTCCTCGCCGGCTGGTCTCTCGCCGGACTGCGTCGTCGCCCCCTCACGCTCGCCGCCCTTCTGTCGGCTCTCCTGGCCGCGGGAGCCTTCCTTCCCGTTCCGACGGCCGAGGCCCCCGATCACCACCCGAGCTTCGTCGGCCCGTCATCCCTCCCCGACACCCTCGGCTCCGGACGCCTCCCCCTCGTTCTGAAGGTCACGCGCGTGGTGTCGTTCGACGACACACTCGCCACACCGGAGCAAACGGCCGAAGCCCGGACCAGGCTGATGGCCGCCCGATGGACGTTCGACGAGAACGGCCGTTTCGAGCTCGGCGGCTCCGGGCTACCGTCCGATCTCTATCCGGTCCACGGCCAGTGGACGGCCTCACCTCATCGCGTCGACTTCTCCTCCGCGGACCTCACCGGTGGTTCCTCTCCCGCCGGAGGCCTGCCGCCGGTCTCGGTCTCGGGTTCGATCGACGCGGCGAAACAGCCGCCCGAGATGGAGCTGATGTGGTCCGTCACCGCTGACCCGATGACGCCTCAGATCTACCACCTCACCACCGAGGTCGCTCCCGCCTGA
>JAUPKQ010000196.1 GCA_030837345.1 Actinomycetota bacterium
CCCGAACGGTGCCTGACCCGAACGGTGCCTGGCCGGATCGGACCGCCCCCCTCCAGCGGTCCGATGCGCGGCCGGCGGGACAGCTGATCCGCCGCACGTACTGTCCAGACGCAGATCCAGGCGATCCGGTTGCACGAATCGCCTGGATCTGTCGAAAAGTCCGTCAGTCGACGGCGCGTGCGGTGCGCCACCCCCGGATCCGGCGGACTCCGAGAGGCACCTCTCGATGACGTTGACGGGCGAGTTGTTCGTGAACCAAGCCGTTGATGGCGGTGCTCCTCACCGCACGCCGATCGAGAACCGGCGTGGTCGACCGATCGGGGATGGGGACGGGCGACCCGAAACGGTCGAACCGGGTCCGTAGGCCCTCGATCCGGCGTCGATGCTCGCCGGCTCCGTTCGCATCGGTGTGGTTCATGCCGCGACCTCGTTCTTCCGGGGGCGGCCCCGCGGCCGTTTGCGGGGCACGACGACCCCGGCGATGAACAGTTCCCCACCCCAGACGCCCCAGGGCTCGCGCCGGTCGATCGCGCCCGCGAGGCACGCCTCACGGACAGGACAGGAGCGGCACAGTGCCTTGGCGAACTCGACGTCCGCCGGGGACTCGGCGAACCAGAGCTCCGCATCGTTGGCGCGGCACGGAATCAGCTCCGTGGCGGTCTCCTGGACATCCTCAGCGAGACAATCCAGCAAGGCCGTGAGCTGCATCGCCGTCACCTCCTCAGATCCCGCGGCTCCCTCGGAGAGCCGCTCAGCGTCCGCCGGGGGTCGACCGGCGGCCCGGCACGAGACGTGCCGGAGACAGGCCCGCGGGAAATAACTGAGGCCGCGGACCCTTTCGGGCTCCGCGGCCTGGAGGAGGCTGCGCCGTCAGGCGCTAGACCGGTGTACTCCAGGAAAAGGAGCCCATGACGGGCTGGCTTTCAAACGTGTTCGGCGTCAAGGTCAAGGCGCTGCCTTCAAGACCTCGCACGCTACGAGCGAGGTCCGACACCTTCAGGTAGGCGGCAGATCGGTCACGCCACGGTCGCGCTGCGGCCTCGGAGTGTCTGGAGACACGCAGCTCCGGCAGGACACCCACGGTGAGAGCGGTGGCATGACGACCGGCAGACGCGAAGGCGGTCCTGATGATGATCATTAATGCCACCTCCTCTCTAAGAATCCGTGCCCGGACACGCGAAGTCGCTCCAGGGCGGCCTGTTGATGTCCCTGAGGCTAAAGGAGTCGACACGGGAAGCACAACGCATTTTCCGGTGAGTTCACGAAACCGTGCCCCACGCCGGCCAGGACACCCCTCCGCGCAGGTCAGAGGGGTCAGATGCCCAGCGGGTCAGACGCCAGCGGGTCGGGAGCCCGGAGGGTCGGGAGCCCGGAGGGTCAGGGCGTCCCGGTCAGGATGTCCAGGACGTCGCTGCCGAACCGGTCTGTCTTGACCCGCCCCATTCCCGGGATCCGGGTGAGCGCGGCCTCGTCCCGGGGCCGGGCCTCGGCGACGGCGACGAGAGTGGCGTCGGTGAGGACGACGAAGGGGGGCACCTTGGCCTCGGCCGCGACCTCGGCCCTCCAGTCCCGGAGCCGGGCGAGGACCTCCTCGTCGTACGTCGGCGGGCACGAGGAGCATCTCCCGACCTTGCGCTCGACGGCGGTCGTCAGGATCGCACCGCAGGTGCGGCATCGGGAGGGAAGCGAGGGACGTCGTCGCCCGGCGTCGCCTGTTCCCGCCGGTCCGGGCGTGCGGTTCCGCGTGGTCCCCGGCCGCCCGGTTCCGGACGACGCGCCGTCCCCCAGGAGCCCGTCGAGGAACCGGGACGGACCCCGGCTCGCCCGCCCGCCCGGCGTCCGCGACCGTGACCAGCTGAGATGCAGGTGCTCCCGTGCCCTCGTGATCCCGACGTACAGCAGCCGCCGCTCCTCCTCGACGGCGTCCCGCCCCGTGGCGAGCGAGATGGGCATCAGTCCCTCGGAGAGCCCGGGGAGGAGGACGGCGTCCCACTCCAGGCCCTTCGCGGCGTGCAGCGACGCCAGGGTCACCCCCTCGACGGTCGGGGCGTGCTGGGCGGCGGCGCGTTCGTCGAGTTCGGCGACGAGGTGGGTCAGCGTCGCCCGCGGGTCGGTCTTCGCCAGGTGGTCGGCGAGCGAGGCGAGGGCCTGGAGGGACTCCCAGCGATCACGGACCGCACCGGCGTTCGGCGGAGGCGACGGCGACCAGCCCGCCGCGGCGAGAACGGCCCTGGTCTCCTCGCCGAGCGGCTGGACGCCCGCTCCACCCGCGGAGCCCCGTGCGGCCCCGCGGAGCAGCAGGACGGCGTCCCTGACCTCTTTGCGGGAGAAGAACCGGTCACCGCCCCGCACGAGGTACGGCACGTTCTCGTCGGCGAGCGCCTGCTCGAACTGACCCGCCTGGGCGTTCGTGCGGTAGAGGACGGCGATCTCGCTGGCCCGGACCCCGGACGCGATCAGCCCGCGGACCCGGACGGCGACCCCCGCCGCCTCCGCGACGTCGTCGTCGAACGCGGTCAGGGTCGGCACGGGACCGGTGGGGCGTTGGGCGACGAGTTCGAGGCGGGTCCCGGAGGCGCCCGCCGTCCGGTTCCCGAAGGCCCCGTCAGCCCTCCGGAGCAGCGAGTTCGCGAGGTGCACGATCTGGGGGGTCGAACGGTAGTCCCGCACGAGCCGCACGACGCGGGCGCCGGGGCGGCGGCGCGGGAAGTCCAGGAGGTGGTCGGGCGAGGCCCCGGTGAACGAGTAGATGGTCTGGCTGGGGTCGCCGACGACGCACACGGCGTCGCGGTCACCGAGCCAGAGGTCGAGCAGACGGTGCTGGAGGGCGGAGACGTCCTGGAACTCGTCGACGACGAAGTGCCGGTACTGGCTGCGGACCGCCGCCGCGACATGGGGGTATTCCTCCAGGATGCCGACGGTGAGGAGCAGGACGTCCTCGAAGTCGATGACGTTGCGGTCCGTCTTGACGTCCTCGTAGACCGCGAGCAGCCGAGAGATCGTGGGGACGTCGAAACCACCGGGTTCGCCCCGGCCCGCCCGCCCGGCGGCTTCGGCGTAGGTCTCCGGGGTCAGGAGGGTGACCTTGGCCCACTCGATCTCGGCGGCGACGTCCCGGACGGCGGCGCGGTCGACCGTCAGCCGGAGCCGGGCGGCGGCGTCCGCGACGAGACCCGCTTTGTGTTCGCAGATCGCGGGAGGGGCGCCGCCGACGACCTGAGGCCAGAAGAAGGAGAGTTGGCGGAGGGCGGCGGAGTGGAAGGTCCGGGCCTGGACGGCGCCGACTCCCAGCGCGCGCAGCCGGGTCCGCATCTCGCCCGCGGACCGGGCGGTGAAGGTGACGGCCAGGACGTGCTGGGGGACGTAGATCCCGCTGTGGACGCCGTAGGCGATGCGGTGGGTGATGGCACGGGTCTTGCCGGTCCCGGCGCCGGCGAGGACGCAGACCGGACCGGCGAGCGCGGTCGCGACCTCGCGCTGCTCGGGATCCAGTCCGGTGAGGACGGCGTCGGCGTCGGACATCACCGTCATCCTGCCAACCGGCTGGCCCGGCGGTGCCCGGACCCCCCGACACGCCGGGGATGCGGGGACGTCTCCGACGGCGGGATGCTTCCCCCGGACGCTCGTCGAGCGGACGACGGAACCTCCAGCAGGGAGCGCAGATGCAGACCCCGGTCCCCGGCAGTGTGATCATGTACTCGACACCGTGGTGCGGTTACTGCCGCCGTCTGAAGTCGCTGCTCGACCGTGAGGGCATCGGATACACCGAGATCGACATCGAGGAGACCCCGGAGGCCGCCGAGGTCGTCGTCCAGATCAACAAGGGTGACCGGACCGTTCCAACGGTGATCTTCCCCGACGGCACGTCGGCGACCAATCCTTCGTTGGCGCAGGTCAAAGCCCGACTCGGGTCTTGATCGGGACACCGAACCACTCCTCGACCAGGCGTCGGGCGATCGAGACCTCCCCGGGCAGGAGCAGGTCGCCGGTCTCCAGGTCACCGGCGAGACGTTCCCGGCTCCACCACCCGGCCTCGGCGAGTTCGGCGCCGTCCACCGTCACCTCGGTGTCGAGCGCCCGCCCGCGGAACCCGACCATCAGGGACGACGGGAACGGCCAGGGCTGGCTGCCCCGGTACCTGACCTCCCCGACGCGGACGCCTGCCTCCTCCATCACCTCCCGCCGCACGGCCGCCTCCAGGGACTCCCCCGGCTCGACGAACCCGGCGAGGCAGGAGTACCGGTGGTCGTCCCACGACGCCTGGCGCCCGAGGAGGACACGGTCCTCGTCGTCGGTGATCAGCATGATCACTGCGGAGTCGGTCCGGGGGTAGTGGTCCGTGTGGCAGACCGGGCACGACCGGGCCCATCCGGCCTGGACGACGTCCGTCGGCTCCCCGCACCGGGAGCACCGGGGGCTGGAGGCGTGCCACTGGGCGAGGGCGACGGCGCCGGTCATCAGACCGGCGCCGGTGTCGTCGAGAAGGGCGCCCACCTCGCGCAGCCCCGCCCAGCGGGTGCCGGGCGGAGGCTCGCAGGGCACCGCCGCTGCCGGACCGGGCCCCGGACCGGCCGGGACGCGCCGCGTGTCACCGAGCCGGGCCAGGGCGACGACGGAGCGCCCGGTGTCCTCCCCGAGGTAGAACGGGAGGACCTCGCCGGGTTCCCGCCACGCCGCACGGGTGAACGCCAGCGCGGAAGCGGGGTCGAGGAGGGCGAGCGCCGGTCCCCGCGTCTCTCCGCGGGATCGAGCACCGGATCGATCACCGGGGAGACCACCGGGGAGACCACCGGGGTTGCCACACGGAGGGCCGCCCGGCTCGGTGACGAGGGCTCGTCCGCCGTCCACGACGAGAACGGCCGTTCCCGGATCCTCCAGCAGCTCGGGAACGAGATCGGCCCGGGTCCGGCGGAACGCCGCGCGGTCGAGGGTGGAACAGGACAGAGCCAACCGGTTCAGGACCACCCCGCCAGGGTAGGAGGTCGGTTCCGCGACACTCGCCCCGGTCCCGGGGGGTCGCGGACACCGGACCCTCGGTGCTCGTTTACCGTTGAGGGATGCCCGCCCGCAGTCCGCTCGCCCTTGCCGCTCTTGCCTGCGCGGCGATCCGGGGGCTGGAGCCGTTGACGTCGAGGGATCACGCCGCCGTCGGCCGGGACGATCTGGACGTGGCCCTGGTGGCCGACGACCGGTGTGAGTGGGTCGTCCGGGCCCCGCGGAACGCCGCCGCCGGCGCGCGGCTCGAGGCGGAGGGCAAGCTCCTCACCGCACTCGGGGACCGCCTGCCGTACGCGGTCCCCCAGGTCGAGGGGTCGGCGAGGCTGCCGGAGGGAGGGCGCGCCGTCGTCCACCGCACGCTCCGGGGGTCCCCGGTCGACCTGGCGGCGCTCACTCCCGCCGCTCCCCTGGTCCCGGCGCTCGGGCGGGCGCTCGCCGCGTTGCACGACGTCCCGGAGGAGCTGGTCGAGGACGTCGGGCTGCCGGTCTACAGCGCGGACGAGTACCGCCGGCGACGGCTCGCCGAGGTGGACCGGGCGGCGGGCAGCGGGCACGTCCCCGCGTCGCTCCTCGGCCGGTGGGAGCACGCTCTGGAGGAGGTCGGCGCCTGGCGTTTCGTCCCCTGCGTCGTCCACGGTGATCTCGCCCCCGAGAACGTCCTCGTGGAGCGCGTCGAGGTCACCGGGATCCTGGAGTGGTCCGAGACCCGCATCGCCGACCCCGCCGACGACTTCGCGTGGCTCGCGTCCGGCTGCACGCCCCCCACCCTGCGGGCGATCGTCGACGTCTACGCGGGCGCCCGCCGCACGGCGCCGGACCAGGACCTCACCCGCCGCGCCCGGCTGGCCGCCGAGCTCGCGGTGGCCCGATGGCTGCTCCACGGGGTGAGCACCGGCGACACGACGATCGTGGACGACGCCGTCGCCATGCTGACCGATCTCGATGCGGCGGTCACCGGCTCGGCCTGGTGACCGGCTCGGCCTGGTGACCGGGGTCCCCTACGTCGACCAGGCCTTGGTGATCATCCGGGCGAGGGCCTCGCCGTCGAGGAGGTCGACCGGGCGGACGGTGCGGCCCCGGGCCGCGTAGTAGAAGGCCGCGGTGACGTTCTCCGGCGGTACCCCGGCGAGCCGGGACCACGCGAGCCGGTAGACGGCCAGCTGCACGGCGGCCGTGCGGGCGGCGCCGGGGTCGGACGGCGGGGCGCCGGTCTTCCAGTCGACGACGTCGAAGCGGTCCGGACCCACCCGGAACACCGCGTCGATACGTCCCCGGACGGTCAGGTCACCGACCGGGGTCTCGACGGAGACCTCGACGGCCTCGGGTGTCCGCTCCGCCCACTCGCTGGCGAGGAAGGCGTCCTGGAGGGTCGAGAGGTCCTCGTCGGTCGCGTCGTCGTCCTCGGCACCGGGGAGTTCGTCGATGTCCATCAGGGCGGCCGAGCCGAACCGGCGTTCGAGCCAGCCGTGGAAGGCGCTGCCCCGCCGGGCGAGCGGACTCGGTTCCTCCGGCATCGGACGACGGAGACGGAGGGCGAAGGCACCGGGGTCACGGGCGAGCGCCACCAGGCGTGACGCCGACAGGTGCACCGGCAGCGCGATCCGCTGCCCGCGCGACCGGACGGCGTCCCGCTCGGCGAGCAGCAGCGTCACCTCGTGCGACCACGGGTCGTCCGGGAGCTCGCCCGTGGACCCCGCGATGGCCTCGCGCACGGCGGACGCCGCCTTCTCCAGGCGCGGACGGTCCTCCCCGAGGGGGTCGCGGGGCCAGCCTCCGGTCAGGGGGACGGCGTCACGGGGGTTGGCCGCGCCGGGCGACGGCGCGTCCGCCCAGCCGAGACGGGTGACCACGGGCACCTCGACGGCCTCGCGCAAGAAGCGCGACGGCACGCGCGGACCCGAGCCACCACCCCAGAGAGCGCCGGTGAGCAGCAGCGACCGGCGGGCCCGGGTGGCCGCGACGTACAGGAGCCGCCGTTCTTCGGAGATCTCGTGCCTGCCGCACCGGTCCCGGAACTCCGTCAGCTCGTCGGCGAGCTCGGCCTGTGTCCTCGCCCGGTCGACGTGCCAGTGGGGCAGCACGGAGGCGTCCCCGCGCAACGGGTACGGCAGCGCCCCGAACGACCCGAGCCAGCCGCTGGAGGCCGTGGGCGCCTTTCCCCCGTGGCCCGTGGGGAAGGTGCCCTCCACGAGTCCCGTGACGGCGACGACGTCCCACTCCAGGCCCTTCGCGGCGTGCACGGTCAGGACCTGGACGGCGTCGGGGCGGACCTCGGCGACCGGGGTCTCCAGACCGCGTTCACGGGAGTCCGCGGCGTCGAGCCAGCTGAGGAAGGCGCCGAGTCCCACGCCCTCCCCGGCGGTGGTGAACCCCGCGGCGACGTCGGCGAAGGCGTCGAGATGCGCCCGGGCCGCCGCCGGACGGACCCCGGGGCGGGCCGCGACCTCGATGTCGAGCAGCAGGGCGCGTTCGACCTCCGCCACGAGATCGGGCAGCGGCAGCCCGGTACGGCCCCGCAGGTCACGCAGCGTGGACGCGAGCCGCTCCAGGCGGTCCGCCCCGGCCGTGGAGAGGGTCTGCCCGGCGGGACCCGTCCAGTCCGGTGGCGGGAGCCGGTCGAGCGCGTCGACGATCGAGCGTTCGTCGACGACGTCCTCGCGGACGTCCCGGCGCGCGCGACGGCGTCCCGCGCGGACGTCGACGAGCCCGGCCGCCCAGGTGCCGAGGGCGTCGAGGTCACGGGGACCGATCCGCCAGGCCGGGCCGGTGAGGAGCCGCATGAGGGAGTTCCCGCGGGTCGGGTCGTGCAGGACCTCCAGGGCGGCCCGAAGGTCCGCGACCTCGGGCTGGGTGAGCAGTCCGCCGAGCCCGACGACCTCCACCGGCAGTCCGCTCGCCCGCAGGGTCGCCTCGACGAGGGGGAACTGGGCGCGGGTCCGGCAGAGCACGGCCGCCGACGGGGGCGGGGTGGTCGCCCGCCACCTCGCCCCGAGGTGTTCGGCGACCGCCCTGGCCTCGTCCTCGACCGTCGCCAGCCAGGCGGCGCGAACCTCCCCCGGGCCGGCGTCCGGGCGGGGGAGCAGCGGGCGGACCGGCACCGGCGGGGCGCCCTCCCCCCGGTCCGGGGAACGCCGGAGGTCACCGGCGAGGGCGTTCGCGACGTCGAGGACCGCGACGTCGTTGCGCCAGCTCGTCGACAGGTGGCGCGTCGGGGCCGGGCCTCCCCCGGCCCTCGGCGACAGCGGGAAGTCGGCCGGGAAACGCTGGAGGTTGTCGGCCGAGGCCCCGCGCCAGCCGTAGATCGCCTGATGCGGGTCACCGACGGCGACGACCGGATGGCCGCCGCCGAACAACGAGCGCAGCAGGACGAGCTGAGCATGGCTCGTGTCCTGGTACTCGTCGAGGAGGACGACGCGGAACCGCGCCCGTTCCCCCGCCGCCACCTCGGGTTCGTCGCGGGCGAGCCGGGCCGCCAGCGCGACCTGGTCACCGAAGTCGAGGACCTCCAGCTCGCGTTTACGGCGCCGGTAGGCCTCGACGAGAGGCACGAGACGACGCCCGGCCCGAAGGGACTCCAGTCTCTCCCGGACAGGGGCGCGCAGGCGTCCGGGCACGTCGTCGCCGGGCGCGGCGGGCAGCCCGACGACGCGGGTGACGACGTCGTCGATGAGGGACTCGACGTCCGACGGCCTCACCAGGTGCTCGGAGCACTCGCCTGCGAGCGACAGAACGGCCTCGACCACCGTGGACGACGCGTGCTCGACGCCGCTCATGTCGCCGTCCCACCGTTCGACGATGTCACCGGCGAGCTGCCACGCCGCGGCCTCGCCGAGCACCCTCGCCCCGGGTTCGACGCCGAGGCGCAACCCGTGGTCGCCGAGGACGCCCGCCGCGTACGAGTGGTAGGTGGCGACGGTCACCGGCTGGGGCTCGTCGTCGACCAGGCCTCGCCGGTGGAGGGCCCGCAGCCGGGAGCGCACCCGGTCGGCGAGCTCCCCCGCCGCCTTGCGGGTGAAGGTGAGCCCCAGGATCTCCTCCGCGGCGACGTGCCCGTTGGCGACGAGCCAGACGACGCGGGAGGCCATCGTCTCGGTCTTCCCGCTGCCCGCACCCGCGACGACGAGGAGAGGTTCCACGGGCGCCTCGATCACCGCGACCTGCTCGGGGGTGGGGTCGGGGCGTCCGAGCGCGCGGGCGAGATCGACGGCGTCCCGGGGGCCCGGCGGCCGGCGAGGCCCGCCGGAATCACCGCCGGGCCGCCCGTCCGCCCCGGGCGGCGGGGGACGCCGGGGCCCGGACGCGGGGAACCCGAACTCCAGCTGACCGGTCACGCCTCCCCCACCGGTCCGTCGGGGCACTCGCCCAGCTGCCGGCCCTCCGGCCGGAGGGGACACGAGCTCCGGACCGCGCACGTCCGGCACCCCGTGGTGGCCGTCGCGGGGAACCTCTCACCCGCCATGCCGTCGGCGACGTCCCTGACGACGTCGGCGGCCCAGCCCGGGTCGTCGTCCTCACCGAGCGGCGGCTGCCTCTGGATGCCGAGGCTCTTCGTCGTGGTCCCGAGGTGCACGAGCTCCGCACCGCCGGTCTCGCGCCCACCGGTCTCACGCCCGCCGGACGTGACGTCCTCGAACCCGCCCGCCTCGACCGCCGCCTGGTAGACCCCGAGCTGGGCGTGCCGGGCGATCTCGGACTTCGCCGGTTTCGACCTGCCCGTCTTGAGGTCGACGACGACGAGCCGTCCCTCGTCGTCCCGTTCGAGGCGGTCCACCTGGCCCCGGACCCGGGCCCGCCCGATCGGCACCGCGACGTCCTTCTCGACGGCGAGCAGCTCGCGGCCGGACCCGGCGACGTACTCGGCGAACTTGCGGATCATCGTGCGGGCCCGCTCCCTGGCCTGCTCACCGACCCAGCCCGGCCCGAGCCCGAGCCGCTCGACCCGGTCGTCGAACAGGTCGAGCAGGCGGGTGAGGTCACCGTCCGGGACCTCCTGGGCGAGCTCGTGGATCAGGGTCCCGAGGGCCTGCGCGGTCTTCGAGGGGGTCACGCCCCCGGCCGACTCCAGCATCCAGCGCAACGCGCACCGCTGGAACTGCTCGACCTTGGACGGCGAGACGGAGACCGGTTGCCCGGGTTCCCGCAGCGGACCGGGCCCGGAGAGATCGGGCAGCCCGTACCAGTCGGCCGGATCGGCGCCCGGCACCCCCGCCCTCGCCAGGACGGCGAGCTGACGGGCCGCGGCCTCGGCCCGGAGCACCCCGCCGGGGCCCGTCTGATCGAGGAGCAGGACCCCCCTCAGCTCGGCGACGAGGGCGGGCAGGGTCATCGACCGGGGGACCTCCGTGAGCGGTCTCGGCTCGTCGTCGTCCGGGGGCGGGGCGACGAGGTCGAGGAAGGCCGAGGGCAGCTCGTCCTCGGAGCGGACCGCCGTGACGACCAGGTGCCGCCGGGCCCGGCTGACCGCGACGTGGAAGGTGCGCAACTCGTCGTCGAGGACCGCGCGGCGGGCGGAGGTGAGATCGGCACCGGTCAGGGGGCGGGCGGAGTCGGTCCGCCCGTCGAGGAGGTCGGCGAGCGCCTGCGCGCCGAGCAGGGAGCTGCGCAGGCGCAGGTCGGGCCAGGTGCCCTCCTGGACCCCGGCGACCGCGACGGCCTCCCACTCGCGACCGGCCGCTCCGGCCGCGGTGACGAGGAAGACCGCGTCGTCGTCCGGGGCGCGTTCGGCGAGCGTGTCGGCGGGGAGGTCCTGTCCTTCGAGGTAGGCGAGGAACTCTCCCGGACCGGCGAGGGGCATGCGGTCGGTGAAGCGGGCCGCGGCCTCGGCCCGGAGCACCCCGCCGGGGCCCGTCTGATCGAGGAGCAGGACCCCCCTCAGCTC
>JAUPKQ010000197.1 GCA_030837345.1 Actinomycetota bacterium
GCTTCCCCGTCTGCCACCGGGACGGTGAGCGCTTCCCCGTCTGTCACGGCGTCGGCGAGCGCTTCCCCGTCTGCCACCGGGACGGTGAGCGCGGCCGGGACGGCGAAAGGAGCGCTCACCGACGACTTCTCCGCCGGAGCCGCCAAGTGGACGACGCTGACCGGCACCTGGGAGGTGGCCGACGGGGTGTACCGGCAGACAGACGCGTCGGGCTATGACTTCATCACCCAGTTCACGGGCGAGGTCCCCGCCGCCTGCACGGTCACGGTGAAGATTCGTCCGGCGGGCGACAAGCTCGGCGCGGGACTGCTGCTCGGGCAGCCCCGGCCCGGCACGCGCAGCGGAGCGACGCTCGTCGACGTCACCGACGGCAGCTATCTGCGGTGGGGTGCCTACAGCTCCGGGGGCACGTACCAGTTCACCGGGGGCAACGCCCTGCCCGGCAAAGCGGTCAAGGGACAGTGGCACGTCCTGCGGGTGGAGGTATCGCCGTCCAGGACGGTGCTCTTCTGGGACGACCGCAACGTCGGTGAGATCAAGCCCATCGGCAAGGGCAGAGTCGGGCTGGTCACGTCGGTGTCGGCCGTCGACTTCGACGACTTCTCGGTGACGCCGGCGTGAGCACGGACACGGTCCAGGGGTCCCCTCCGCGGAACGATCCTGTGCGGAACGATCCGGTGCCGGAGGGGATCGTGCGGGACGGCGCGCCCCGACCGGGACCGACGCGGGCCGAACGGGAGATCTTCCTCGACCTGCTGCGGTCGATCGCCCTGGTCCGTGTCGTCGCCTGGCACACCCTGGCCTCCGCGGTGATCAGCTGGACGATCGCCGCCATGCCGACGATGTTCTTCGTCGCGGGGAGCCTGATGGCGGCGAGCCTCGACCGCCGCCCTGCCCGGCGGACGTTCGTCGGCCGGTTCCGTCGACTGCTCGTCCCGTACTGGGTGTTCTCCGGGGTCGTCCTCTCGGTCCTCGCCGCCTATCACCAGCTGCACCCGTCGAAGGAGTCGGGGCTCGCCCCGGTGCGTCTGCTCGCCTGGATCGTTCCGCTCCTCGACCCCCAGGCCCCCGACTGGACCGGCGGATGGGTCTCCGATCCGCTGTGGTACCTGCGCTGCTACCTGTGGCTCGTGCTGTTGTCCCCCCTGCTGCTCGCCCTGTACCGACGCAAGGGGCTGTGGATCGCTCTCGTCCCGGCGGCCGCGGTGTTCGCCGTCGACCTGGGGATCCGCTCCGAGGCCGCCCCCGACTGGTTCCGGCAGGTGCAGTGGTACGCCGGGGACCTCGTCACCTACAGCACTTTCTGGATCCTCGGCTTCGCCCATCGGGACGGACGGCTCCGGCGCATCGACGTCCGGGGACGCTGGGAATGGGCCGCGGTCGGCGGTACCGCCGCGCTGCTGTGGGTGAGCGTCGTCCGGGTGCCGGGCATGGTGGTCAACAACTCCTACCCGTTGATGCTGTTCGTCGGCACGGCCTGGCTCTCGGCGCTGTTCGCCCTGGAGCCGCGCCTGACCGCGGTGGCCCTGCACCGGTGGGTCCGGCCCGTCGTCTCGTGGATGACCAGGCGCGCGGTCTCGGTGTACCTGTGGCATCCGGTCGCCGTCGTGGGCGTGTACTGGGTCGCCCGGACCTGGTTGCCCGACGTCCCGACTGGCCTCGTGCTGCTCCTCGTCGCCCCGGCGACGGTGGCGCTCGCCGTCCTCTTCGGGCGGGCCGAGGACCTCGCCGCCCGCCGGACGCCGCAGTGGTGGCCCTCCGCCCCCGACCCCGGGTTCGGTGCCGCCGGGCGCCTGGTCGGGGCATGCCTGCGCACGATCGATCGCGGGCGGCCGGGCCCTCTTCTTGCTGCCGGGCTGGTCCTCGGCTGGGTGGCGGCGGCGTTCCTGCTGCCCGTGCCCCTGCCTGCGACCGCCTCGTCCGCGGCGACAGGGGCGGGGACGGCGACGGGTGTGAAGCTCCCTCCGCCGCCGTCCGGCAAACCCGACGTCGCCGTCTTCACCGGCCCCGGCGAGGGCGCCACGTCACCGAGCTCGTCGCCGTCCGCGGCGGGGACCCCGGGGGCGACGCCGTCCGCGAGCGCGTCCGCGGCGGGGACCGGGGCGAAGAAGACGGCGGCCACGGGCCGGGTCGTGCCGGGGCAACCCGTCGCGGCCGGTCCGGCGGAGGGGAAGCCTGCCGAGGCGCAGATGACCGCGCGCATCCTGGCGGCGGCGGACGCCTGGCGGGCGGCGAAGTCCGTCGACGGCGTCCTGCTCGCGGCGATCCTCCCGGACGGTTCGGTCGCGACAGCCGTCAGCGGGACGGGGACGGGTGGCAAACAACTCGCCGTCACGGACCGGCTCCAGATCACGTCGGTGACCAAGTCGATGACTGCCGCGATCGTCCTGCAACTCGTGGGGGAGAAGAGGCTCGCCCTGGACGATCCCCTGCCGAACCTCACTAAGCGGCCGAAACTGCCGTGGACCGGCAAGGTGACGATCCGTCAGTTGCTGAACCACACCGCTGGGGTCAAGCCCTACGACAAGACCGCCGGGTACGCCGCGGCACGTGGGGGGCCGCTCACCCCGGTCACCGCGCTCGACCTCGTCGCCGCCGATCCAGCGCCGCTGGAGTGGACGCCGGGCAGCCAGGCGGGGTATTCGAACTCCGGATACCTCACGCTCGGCCTGCTCGTCGAGCAGATCACGGGGAAACCCTACGCGGAGCTCCTGGCGACCCGTGTCTTCACCACGGCGGGGATGACGTCGAGCACCCTCGACGAGACGCCGTCGGCGGGCTGGTCGGGTTTCTCGGCCGGTGGTGTGACGAGTACCGTTTCCGACCTTCTCGCCTGGGGAAACACCCTCTTCCGGCGCCAGACCGTCCTTCCCGTCGAACAGCTCGGCGAGATGACCGACGTGACGAACCCGTTCTCGGCAGGGCTCGGGGCCTTCCCCGCGTGTCCCTGCGCCGAGGTCGACGGCGTCCGGGTCTACACCTCGATCGGTCACAACGGCGGGCAGACGACAGTCGCGTTCTCCCCGGGCGACGGCATGGTGATCGCCGGCTGGCTGACGGAGTCGATGTGGTCCGGAACGCCTACCCAGGAGGACGTCTACGCCCTGCTCGCCTCGGTCCGCACCGCGGTGACGTCCGCCCGGTGACCCCGTCCGTGCCCCGGTGCCGGATCGTGCCTGCAGGAAATTGTTTCCCTGTCAGGAGCCACCGCGGAGCGAGGGATGAACCGGGACACCGTCGTCCGGGGTGGTCCGTACGACCATGGATCGGGAGGGCGTGACCCGGGTTACGCTGTGCATCGCTTACGCTGGTCCCGAGCACCGTCGCAGGTGACATGCTCCGTTACCGGAGTACAGCACCACGGGGGAGCTCTCCAGACCCGGCCGCCTAGTGAGAAGATCCGAGGGCCATGTCGATCGTCCGCATCACGTTGCAGGTCCTGCTGGTGATCACCAGCCTGTTCCTGACCCTTTTGATCTTGTTGCACAAAGGGCGCGGGGGCGGCTTGTCCGACATGTTCGGCGGCGGGGCGTCGTCGAGTATGGGCAGCTCCGGTGTGGCGGAGCGCAACCTCAACCGCTTCACGATCGGCATCGGTCTCCTCTGGACGACCGTGGTGGTCATGCTGGGGATCTTGCAGCGTTTCGAATCGTGACACGTCGGTCGCCGGGCCCGTCCGGCGGCCGGACCGGCCGTCGGAGGCGTCGCAGGACGTCTTCCGGTGTGATCGGTCATGGATGGAAGCAGCTGGCCCTGGAGGGCCGCGAACACAGGAGGACCACCGGTGGCCAGTGGTAATGCCATCCGAGGCAGTCGAGTCGGCGCCGGCCCGATGGGCGAGGCCGAGCGCGGGGAGACCGCCCCACGCTTGAGGATCTCCTACTGGTGCGCGAACGGCCACGAGACCAAGCCGAGCTTCTCCGAGGAGGCCGGGGTCCAGCCGCCGGACACCTGGGACTGCCCTCGCTGCGGCTTCCCCGCCGGGCGTGACAAGGACGCGCCGCCGTCCGCCCCGAGGAACGAGCCGTACAAGACGCACCTCGCCTACGTGAAGGAGCGGCGCAGCGACGCCGACGGCGAGGCGATCCTGCAGGAGGCCCTGGAGTCTCTGCGGGCGCGTCAGATCATCCGCTGACGGACCGAAGACCCTGTAAGGACCCACGACCCTGACGGACCACCGGGCCACTCGTCGCAGGACGAGCGGCCCGGTGGTCCGTCGGCGCGATGGTCCGTCAGCGAGGTGTCGGGCGGATCAGTTGCGCCGGGACGGCGGTCGCGGCCTCCTGGTCGAGGAGCCATACGGTCGCCTCCCGGCCTCGCACCCTCGACGCCGGGAGAGGGACGTCGCCGGGAATGGCGAAGGGAATGGCGCCGGGAGCGGACACGGGTGTGTCGAGAGCCTGCGCGAAGGCGCGGCCGACCGCCGGGGCCTTGCCCGCGCCGGCGGCGAGAAGCCAGACCTGGCGGGCCGAGTTGATCGTCGGGAGTGTCAGAGACACCCGGGCGGGCGGTGGTTTGGGTGATTCGTGGACGCCGACGACCGTGCGGTCGCGTTCGTCCGTGGCGGGGTGCCCGGGGAAGAGGGAGGCGACGTGCCCATCGGGCCCGACCCCGAGCAG
Source organism: Actinomycetota bacterium (assembly GCA_030837345.1). Classification (GTDB taxonomy): domain Bacteria; phylum Actinomycetota; class Actinomycetes; order Actinomycetales; family Kineosporiaceae; genus JAUPKQ01. The sequence continues at coordinate 4,620 of JAUPKQ010000197.1, forward strand.
CAGGACGTCGAACACCGGGAGAACCGCGGCGAGCGCGGCGGCGTAGGCGGCGGCAGCGGCGTCCGGGGTGGCACCGTCAGCGTCGCCAGCGGCGGGCATCTCGTGCACCCGTGCCGCCTCGACGCCGACGGAGTCGAGGAGGGTCCGGTGAGCCTGGGTGGCGTTGCGGTCGGGATCCCCGGCGGGCAGGAAGCGCTCGTCGCCCCACCAGATGTCGACCGACGGCCAGTCGATCGCGTCCCGGGCCTTCGACGACGCCAGCGCGGCGAGGGTCGCGATTCCCAGGCCGCCTCCCGTGATCACGACGTGGGCGTGTCCGCGGACGGCCTGGGCGTCGACGACCGCCGTGACGAGGCGGGCGGCCGTGGCGGCGGCGAGGAGGGCCGCGTCACGGTGGACGACGACACGTGGGGAGGCGGTCACCGGGGGATCTCCTCTCCGGCGAGCAACGGGAGGCCGCGGGTGACGACGTCGGTGAACACGTCGTCCGGGTCGAGGCGGCGCATCTCCTCCGAGAGGCAGTCACGGTCGGGGCGGGGCGCGAGGGCGATGCGGCGCTCGGGCTGTCCTGGCTGGGTGAGGATGGCGACGGTCTCGCCGGGGGGACGGCGCAGCTCGATGGCTCCCCCGTCCCGTTCGAGGGCGACGGCGACCATGCCGGTGCCGGGTGCCGTGCGGACCTGGGTGACCGGGCAGCCGAGGAACAGCGTGAGCCAGGCGGCCATCAGCTCGGCGCTCGGGGAGTCCTCGGCGCCGGTGACGGTGGCGGCCGTCACCGTCTCGTAGGGGGCCTCGTCGAGGGTCGCGGCGAGCACCCCCCGCCAGAGGGTGAGGCGGCTCCAGGCGAGGTCGGTGTCACCGGGGACGTGCGTCCCCTGGGCCCGCCGGGTGAGAACCCCCAGCGGGTCGGGGTGGGAGGCGGCGTCCGTCACCCGGCGCTGGGCCATCCGCCCGATCGGGTCCGCGGCGGGGACCTCGGGGCCCTCGCCCGGCCACCAGGCGACGATCGGGGAATCGGGCAGCAGGAAGGGGATCACCACGCTCACCCCGTGGTCGGCGAGATCCCCGTAGAGGCGCAACACGATCACCTCGCTCGCCCCGGCGTCCCCGCCGACCCGGACCTGCGCGTCCAGGCGGTTCGTGCCGCGCCGGTTGCCTCGCACGACGGCGATCACCCGGCAGGGGTGTTCGCGGCTCGCCTCGTTCGCGGCCCGGATCGCGAGTTCCGCGGGCCCGTCGTCGGTGACCATGATGAGCGTCAGGACGCGCCCGAGGGCGACCGCGCCGCCGGTCTCGCGGATCTCGAGCATCTTCTTGTTGACGGCACCGGTCGTCGTGTCCGGAAGGTCGTAGATCACGGCAGCCTCCAGGCGCGTCCGTCACGGGCGAGCATCGCGTCGGCGGACGCCGGACCCCAGCCGCCGGAGTCGTACGGTTCGGGTTGACCGCCCGAGGCCCAGAACTCGGTGATCGGGTCGAGGATCCGCCACGACAGCTCGACCTCCTCGTGCCGGGGGAAGAGCGGCGGGTCGCCGAGCAGGACGTCGAGGATCAGCCGTTCGTAGGCCTCCGGGCTCGACTCGGTGAAGGAGTGCCCGTACCCGAAGTCCATCGTGACGTCGCGCACCTCCATCTGGGTGCCGGGGACCTTCGAGCCGAACCGGATCGTGACGCCCTCGTCGGGCTGGACGCGGATGACGATGGCGTTCTTGCCGAGTTCCTCGGTCGCGGTGCTCTCGAACGGCAGGTGGGGGGCCCGCTTGAACACGACGGCGATCTCGGTGACCCGCCGTCCGAGCCGTTTGCCGGTTCGCAGGTAGAACGGGACGCCCGCCCAGCGGCGCGTGTCGACGTCCAGGCGGATCGCGGCGTAGGTCTCCGTCGTCGACGCCGGGGAGATGCCCTCCTCCTGGAGGTAGCCGGTCACCTGCTGGCCGCCCTGCCACCCGGCGGCGTACTGGCCGCGGGCGGTGGCGGTGGCGAGGTCACGGGGGAGCCGGACCGCGCTCAGCACCTTCTCCTTCTCGGCGCGCAGGTCACGGGCGTCGAACGAGACCGGCTCCTCCATCGCCGTCAGGGCGAGCAGCTGGAGCAGGTGGTTCTGGATGACGTCGCGGGCGGCGCCGATCCCGTCGTAGTACCCGGCCCGGCCGCCGATGCCGATGTCCTCGGCCATCGTGATCTGCACGTGGTCGACGTAGTTCGAGTTCCAGATCGGTTCGAACATCTGGTTGGCGAACCGCAGGGCGAGGAGGTTCTGGACGGTCTCCTTGCCGAGGTAGTGGTCGATGCGGAACACCGAGTCGGGTGGGAAGACCGACTCGACGACGCCGTTGAGCTCGCGGGCGGACGCGAGGTCGCGCCCGAACGGCTTCTCGACGACGACGCGACGCCACTGGTGCTCGTCATGCGCGGACAGCCCCGAGCGGGCGAGCTGCTTGACGGCGACGGGGAAGAACTTCGGGGGGATCGACAGGTAGAAGGCGTGGTTCCCGCCGGTGCCGCGCTTGCGGTCGAGGTCGGCTGTCACTTCGGCGAGCCGGTCGAAGGCGTCGTCGTCGGAGAAGTCACCGGGCACAAACCGGAAGCCGTCGACAAGCTGCTGCCAGACGGACTCGCGGAACGGCGTCCTGGCGTACTGCCGGACGGCGTCGTGGACGACCCTGCCGAAGTCCTGATCTGCCCAGTCGCGGCGGGCGAACCCGACGAGGGAGAACCCCGGGGGCAGAAGACCCCGCTGGGAGAGGTCGTAGACGGCGGGCATCAGCTTCTTGCGGGCGAGGTCACCGGTCACCCCGAAGATGACGAGTCCGCACGGCCCGGCGATGCGGGGGAGGCGCTTGTCGCGTTCGTCCCGCAGCGGGTTCTGGCCCTTGGCGACCGGGACCGGGCTCATACGGTGTCCTGCGGCGGGCGCCCGGGGGCGGAGACGCGGGCGAGTTCGCCGGCGACGGTCCGGAGCAGGTCCGCCCAGCTCTTGGCGAACTTCTCGACACCCTCGCGTTCCAGCAGCTCCGTCACCTCGGGGTAGTCGATCCCGAGGGCGTCGAGGGCGTCGAGCACCTCGGAGGCCTCCTCGTACCGGCCCCGGACGGTGTCGCCCGTGACGACACCGTGGTCGGCGACGGCCCGGAGCGTCGGCGACGGCATCGTGTTGACGGTGCCGGGCGCGACGAGTTCCGTGACGTAGAGCGTGTCCGGGTAGGCCGGGTCCTTGACGCCTGTCGAGGCCCACAGGGGGCGCTGGACCCGGGCACCGGCCTCCGCGAGGGCCCGCCAGCGCTCGGTGCCGACGACCTCCTCGTGGGCCTGGTAGGCGAGGCGGGCGTTCGCGAGGGCGGCGGTGCCCTTGAGGGAACGTGCCTGGTCCGTCGCGAGGATGTCGAGCCGCTTGTCGATCTCGGTGTCGACGCGGCTGACGAAGAACGACGCGACGGAGGCGATCCGGGAGAGGTCGTGACCGGCCGCGCGGGCGGCCTCCAGCCCGTCGAGGTGGGCCTCCATCACCGCGCGGTACCGCGTCAGGCTGAAGATCAACGTGACGTTGACGCTGATCCCCTCCGCGAGCGCGGCCGTGACCGCGGGGAGCCCGGCGACCGTCGCCGGAATCTTGATCATCGCGTTGGGCCGGTCGACCGTGCGCCACAGCTGCCGGGCGGCCGCGAGGGTCTGCCCGGTGTCGTGGGCGAGACGGGGATCCACCTCGATCGAGACGCGCCCGTCGAGGCCGTCCGTCGCGTCGTACACCGGCCGCAGGACGTCGGCCGCCGCCCGGACGTCGTCCGTGGTGACGGCGAGGACGGCGTCGTCGACGGACGCGCCGCGGGCCGCGAGCGCGGAGAGCTGTTCCGTGTACCGGTCGCCCCTCGCCAGGGCGGACGCGAAGATCGTCGGATTGGAGGTGATGCCGGTGACCTGCGACTCGGTGGCGAGACGGTGCAGCTCACCGGTGTCGAGCAGCTCGCGCGACAGGTCGTCGAGCCATACCGAGACGCCGTACCGGGACAGGTCGGCGAGGGGGTCGCTCATCAGAACTCCTGGGATTCAGAACTTCTGGGACGTGAGAGGCATGGGGGACGTGAGTGGTGGACCGCGCCGGAGGATGCGATCCGGTGGAAGGATCGCACCCTCCGGCAGGTCTCGCCGCTCGTACCGGTCGTGCCGGTCGTGCGTGTCGTGCGGGCCGGCCGTCAGGCGGACGCGGCGGCCAGGGACTCCTCGGCGGCCGCGACGACGGCTTCGGCGGTGAAGCCGAACTCGGCGTAGAGCTTCTTGGCCGAGGCCGAGGCGCCGAAGTGGTCGATCGAGACGCAACGTCCGGCGTCACCGACCAGGTCACGCCAGCCGAACGCCACCCCCGCCTCGACGGAGACGCGCGCGCGGACCGACGACGGCAGGACCTCGTCGCGGTAGGCGGCGTCCTGGGCCTCGAACCACTCGCGGCACGGCATCGACACGACACGGGTGGGGACGCCCCCGGCCTGGAGCAGCTCCCGTGCGGCGACGGCGATCTGCACCTCGGAGCCGGTGGCGATCAGGATGACGCGCGGTGTGCCGCCGTCCGCCTCGGCCAGGACGTAGGCGCCGCGCGCCGTGCCCTCGGCCGACGCGAACCCGGACCCGCCCGACCGGTCGAAGACCGGCAGGTTCTGCCGCGACAGGCAGATCCCGGCGGGGCGGTCGATGTGCTCCAGGATCGTGCGCCAGGCCACCGCGGTCTCGTTGCCGTCCGCCGGGCGGACGACGTCGAGGTTCGGCATCGCCCGCAGCGCGGCGAGGTGCTCGATCGGCTGGTGCGTCGGGCCGTCCTCGCCGAGACCGATCGAGTCGTGGGTCCACACGAACGTCACCGGCAGCTTCATCAGCGCCGCCATGCGGACGGCCGGGCGCATGTAGTCGCTGAACACCATGAAGGTGCCGCCGAAGACGCGCAGGCCCCCGTGCAGCGCGATCCCGTTCATGATCGAACCCATGGCGTGCTCACGGATGCCGAAGTGCAGCACGCGCCCGTACGGGTCGCCCTTGCCCCACGCCTGCGTCTCGTACCGCTCGGGGAGGAACGACGGCTCGCCTTCGAGAGTCGTGTTGTTGCTCTCGGCGAGGTCGGCCGACCCGCCCCACAGCTCGGGGAGGGCGTCCTTGATCGCGTTGAGGACGACGCCGGAGGCCTTGCGGGTGGCGACGTCCTTGCCCGCGGGGAACACCGGCAGCGCGTCGGTCCACCCGTCGGGCAGGCGCCGGTCCTTCAGACGGTCGAAGATCGCCGCACCCTCGGGGTTGGCGGACCGCCACGCGTCGAAGCTCTTCTGCCACACCTCACGTGCCGAACGGCCACGGTCGACGGCCTCACGGGTGTGGGCGATCACGTCGTCGGCGACGGCGAAGGTGGCCTCGGGGTCGAGTCCCATCACCTGTTTGGTCGCGCGGATCTCGGCCTCGCCGAAGGCCGACCCGTGCGACTTGCCGGTGTTCATCAGGTTCGGCGCCGGCCAGGCGATCACCGTGCGGACGATGACCAGCGACGGCTTGCCGGTCTCGTTCTTCGCGGAGGCCAGGGCGGCGGCCAGGCTGTCGAGGTCCTCGGAGTACGTGCCGTCCTGACCGGCCTGGGCACCCTTGCCACCCGTCCAGTCGACGGTCTGCACATGCCACCCGTACGACTCGTACCGCGCGGCGGTGTCCTCGGTGAGCGCGACGACGGTGTCGTCCTCGATGCTGATCCGGTTGGCGTCATAGATCACGACGAGGTTGCCGAGCTCCTGGTGCCCGGCCCACGAGGAGGCCTCGCTCGTCACACCCTCCTGGATGTCGCCGTCCGAGGCGAGCACCCAGACCGTGTGGTCGAACGGGCTGGTGCCCTTCGGGGCACCCGGGTCGAGCAGGCCGCGCTCGCGGCGGGCGGCGGCGGCCATGCCGACGGCGTTGGCCAGGCCCTGGCCGAGGGGGCCCGTCGTCACCTCGACACCGGCGGTGTGACCGACCTCGGGGTGTCCCGGGGTGAGGGCTCCCCACGTCCGGAGGGCCTTGAGGTCGGGCAGCTCCAGGCCGTAACCGGCCAGGTACAGCTGGACGTACTGGGTGAGGCTGGAATGCCCGCAGGAGAGCACGAACCGGTCACGACCGGGCCAGTGAGGTTCGCTCGGGTCGTGCTTCATCACCTTCTGGTACAGCAGGTAGGCGACCGGCGCGAGGCTCACCGCCGTGCCCGGGTGCCCGTTGCCGACCTTCTGGACGGCGTCCATGGCCAGGGCGCGCGCGGTGCTGACGGCGCGTCGATCGAGATCGGTCCACTCGAGGGGGGTTGTGGTCACGGCGTTGTCATGTCCTCTCACGGGCGTCATTGTCGCGAGCGCAGGGGAGGCCTGGAACACACGCAGGATCCGGCGTTTGGTCGCCGCACTACGCCCCGATGGCCCCGAGCCTATCCCGGGCCCCTGCGGGGAGCATTCGGCGGTACGGCTGGTCGCCGGGGTCTGCCCGTCCCTCCCCGGCATCGCGCGTCAACCGCTGACGGAGCCGGGTCGCGCGTTGCCACGGTCCGGTCCGGACTCCTCCCTTCCGGTTCCTGGCGCGGGGGAGTCGCCGCTGTCGTCCGTGGCCCCGGTTGTGAGCCTTCACATCAGGCTGATCTCGGAGACGTCTCCCCTGCGTCTGGAGGGGACGTTCTGCCTGTCGATCGTTACCTGACCGTGATTCGGGGGTGGTTGCCCTCAGTCGTGTGAACGATAACATCCTGTTCTACATCGGGGCATACCGGTGACGTCGTGACGTCACGGTGCACCGAGACGCCTTCCGGGCGAGTGGACACGAAGGAGTGCATCGTGAACCGGAACAGCATGGGGGCCCGCATGCTCGGGCTCGTCGCCGTCGTCGCAGTGGTCACCGTGGCGGGTTGCGGGGGTGGTGGTTCGTCCTCGTCCGGCTCCGGAGGAGACAAGACCGTCACGATCGGCTTCGCCCAGGTGGGCTCCGAGAGTGGTTGGCGGACGGCCAACACCCAGTCGATCAAGTCGGTCCTGACCAAGGAGAACGGCTTCACCCTCAAGTTCGCCGACGCCCAGCAGAAACCCGAGAACCAGATCCAGTCCATCCGCTCGTTCATCGCGCAGAAGGTCGACGTCATCGCCTTCTCGCCGGTCGTGACGACCGGGTGGGACACGGTCCTTGAGGAGGCCAAGGCGGCCAAGATCCCGGTGATCCTCACCGACCGTGCCGTCGACGTCAAGGACGACTCCCTCTACGCGTCCTTCATCGGCTCTGACTTCGTCGACGAGGGCAAACGCGCCGGTGTCTACGTCTCTACGACGTTCGGCACGGCGCCGATCTCCGTCGTCGAACTCCAGGGCACCACAGGCTCGGCCCCGGCGATCGACCGCAAGAAGGGGTTCGCCGAGGCGATCGCGGCCAATCCCAACATCAAGGTCGTCGCCTCCCAGACCGGGAACTTCACCCGCTCGGAGGGCAAGCAGGTGATGGAGGGTCTGCTCCAGTCCCAGCCGAAGATCGACGTCCTGTTCGCCCACAACGACGACATGGCGCTGGGGGCGATCGAGGCGATCGAGGCCGCGGGGAAGAAACCCGGCCAGGACATCAAGATCGTCTCGATCGACGGGGTCAAGGACGGCATGCAGGCCCTCACGGACGGCAAGATCAACTATATCGTCGAGTGCAACCCGCTCCTCGGCCCCGACCTCGCCACCTTGGCCAAGAAGGTCGCGGACGGCGGGACCGTCGAGAAGCGCATCGTCACCAAGGACGAGGCCTTCGACCAGGCCGCGGCCAAGGTCGCCCTGCCCAGCCGCAAGTACTGACCGGCACCACACCGGCACATCACCGGCCCTGCCCGGGGCCGGGCACGATCCGGACGCCGCGTCCCCTGCGCGGCGTCCGGACCCCCACCGGTCCGTCGAACGTCCCCGTGCTGCGGAAGGCCCGCCGATGCCACGAGATCCCCAAGACCGACCCGTCGTCCGGATGACGGATGTCTCCCTCGAGTTCCCCGGGGTCAAGGCACTGGACGGCGTCGACTTCCGGCTGTTCCCGGGCGAGGTGCACGCCCTGCTCGGCGAGAACGGCGCCGGGAAGTCCACCCTGATCAAAGCCCTGACCGGCGTCTACCGGCCAAGCGGCGGGCACATCCTGCTGGACGACGTCGAGCAGCGGTTCGCCACCCCCGCCGCCGCGCAGGCGGCGGGCATCAGCACCGTGTACCAAGAGGTCAACCTCTGCCCGAACCTGTCGGTCGCGGAGAACGTCATGCTCGGCCACGAGCCCCGCCGCGCGGGAGCGATCGACTGGCGGGCGACCCGGCGCCAGGCCCGCGAACAGCTGAAGCGGCTGAACCTCGACCTCGACCCGGTGTCCGGCCTCGGCACCCACTCGATCGCCGTTCAGCAACTGGTGGCGATCGCCCGGGCCATGGTGATCGACGCGAAGGTGCTCATCCTCGACGAACCGACGTCGAGCCTCGACGCCGACGAGGTCGAGCGGCTGTTCGCCGTCATGCGCTCGCTGCGCGAGCAGGGCGTGGCGATCCTGTTCGTCTCGCACTTCCTCGACCAGGTCTACGCGATCTCGGACCGGATGACGGTCCTGCGCAACGGGCGGCTCGTCGGCGAGTACCTCCCCGCCGAGCTGCCACGCGTCAAACTCGTCTCGGCGATGATCGGAGCCTCGATCGAGGTGCTCGAACGCCTTGAGGCCGAGACGGGCTCCGGCGCCGCGGATCCCGGCGCGGCGGGGTCCGGTGCCGTGACGGGGGACGAGGCGTCGGGCGCGACAGCCCCGGAGGAGGCTTTCCTGCGGGCGCGGGGGCTGGGACGGAAGAAGTCCGTGCACCCCGTCGACCTCGACATCCGCGCCGGGGAGGTGATCGGCTTCGCCGGGCTGCTCGGCTCCGGTCGCACCGAGGTGGCACGGCTCCTCTACGGTGCCGACCGCGCCGACTCGGGGACCCTCGTCGTCGGTGGTACCCCCGTCACGTTGCGGAACCCGCGCCGCGCCCTGCGGCACCGGATCGCCTTCTCGTCCGAGAGCAGGCGCGTCGAGGGGCTCGTCGGCGACCTGACCGTCCGCGAGAACATCGTCCTCGGCGTCCAGGCCCGACGAGGCTGGGTACGGCGGCTGTCACGGCGGCGCGTCGACGAACTGGTCGCCCGGTACGTCGCCGAGCTCGACATCCGGCCCGCCGACCCCGATGCCCTGGTCCGCAACCTGTCCGGCGGCAACCAGCAGAAGGTTCTCCTCGCGCGCTGGCTGGCGATGGAACCCCGCCTGCTGATCCTCGACGAGCCCACCCGAGGCATCGACGTCGGGGCCAAGGCCGAGATCCAACGGCTCGTCGCCACCCTGGCGGGGGACGGCATGTCCGTCGTCTTCATCTCCGCCGAACTGGAGGAGGTGTTGCGCCTCAGCGACCGGATCGTCGTCATGCGTGACCGGACGAAGGTCGCCGAGCTGACGAACACTGACGACGTGCGGCTCGACACGGTGGTCGGGCTGATCGCGGGGGGAGAAACACGCCCATGAACGCTGTGTCCGCACTTTTGAGGCAGCGGCTGTTCTGGCCGTTCGCCGCACTCGTCGCCCTGCTCGTCGCGGACGTGCGGAGGACGCCGACCTTCCTCACCATCCGGGTGCAGGACGGCCACCTGTTCGGCGGTCCCGTCGACATTCTCCGCAACGGCGCCCCGCTGCTCCTCGTCGCCCTCGGGATGACCCTCGTGATCGCCACCCGCGGCATCGACCTGTCGGTCGGGGCCGTGCTCGCGATCTCCGGGGCCATCGCGTGCACGGTGATCTCGACGTCCGCGCATCCGGGTCAGCCGGGGACGCTGCTGCTCGCCGTCGCCCTGGCGTGCGGGGCGAGCGTCGTCCTCGGGCTGGTCAACGGGTTCCTCGTCGCCGTCGCCGGTATCCAACCGATCATCGCGACCTTGATCCTGATGACCGCCGGACGCGGGGTGGCGATGCTCATCACCGAGGGGCAGATCACCACGATCACCAGTCCGGCCTACCGGACGATCGGGGCGGGTTTCTGGCTGGGCGTGCCTGCCGCCGTCATCATCGCCGGGCTGATCCTCGCCGCCGTCGCCGTGGGGACCCGGCGGACGGCGCTCGGCATGCTCGTCGAGTCGGTCGGCGTCAACCCCGAGGCCAGCCGCCTCGCGGGCGTCCGGTCCGTGAGCATCCTCCTCGCGGTCTACGCCGCGAGCGGCCTGTTCGCAGGGATCGCCGGGCTCATGGTCAGCTCGAACGTCATGGCGGCCGACGCCAACAACGCCGGGCTGTTCATCGAACTCGACGCGATCCTCGCCGTCGTCCTGGGCGGCACCCTCCTCACCGGGGGACGGTTCTCGCTTCGGGGGACGCTCCTCGGCGTGCTGGTGATCCAGACCTTGTCGATCTCGGTGACGATCCAGGGGATCTCCGGGGCCGTCACCCCCCTGTTCAAGGCGATCGTCGTGATCGCCGTGTTCCTGCTCCAGTCGCCCGCGGCGCGCGAACGGCTGCGCGTACGCCGTCGTCCGGCGGGCGGGTCCGCCTCGGGCGGGTCTGCCTCGGGCGGGGATACCTCGGACGGCGGGTCCGCCCCCGCCGTCCCCCTCAACGCGAAGGTGGCGAACTGAGATGCCGACCGAACCGCTCACGTCCGCCGACGCGGGGCCCTCCGCCGGCGAGGCGCCCTCCGCCGACGCGGCGCCCGGCGACCGTCCGCGCCCGGGCGCCCTCCTTCGCCTGCGCGCCCTCCTCCACCTCGACCAGCAGTACCTGCCCGTCGTCGGGAGCGTCGTCGTCCTCGTCCTGATGCTCGTCGTCGGGGGCACCCGCTACGACAACTTCCTGTCCCCGCTCGTCCTGTCCAACCTCTTGATCGACAACAGCTACATGGTGGTCCTCGCCGTCGGGATGACCTTCGTGATCCTCACCGGTGGCATCGACCTGTCGGTCGGGGCGGTCGTGGCGCTGTCCGGCGTCCTCGGGGCGCGGATGTTCGAGAGCGGGTACCCGGCCGCGGTGTGCCTGCCGGTCATGGTCCTCGTCGGCGCGCTGCTCGGGGTGCTCGCCGGGGTGATGGTGCTGGTCGTCGAGGTGGAACCCTTCATCGCCACCCTCGCGGTCATGTTCCTGGCCCGGGGCCTGTGCTACGTCATCGCCCCGGAATCCGTCCCGATCCGCGCCGACGCGATCACGACGCTCGGTACCAGCCGGTTCGGCGCGGGGGAGTGGGTGATCACCCCGAGCGGGATCATCGCCCTGGTGATCCTCGGCTCGGCGTTCTTCCTCCTGCACTACACCCGGTTCGGGCGCACGGTCTACGCCATCGGCGAGGACGAGGGCTCGGCGCGGTTGATGGGCCTCCCCGTCACCGTGACCAAGCTCGGGGTGTACGTGTTGTCCGGCACCTGCGCGGGTGTCGCGGGCCTGCTCTTCGCCATCAGCACCCGCGCGGGTTACTCCCGCAACGGCATCGGCATGGAGACCACCGCCATCGCCGCCGTCGTCATCGGCGGCACCATCCTCACCGGTGGCAGCGGGTACGTCCTCGGCTCCCTGCTCGGTGTCCTCGCGCTCGGACTCATCCAGACGATGATCACCTTTGAGGGGACGCTCAGCTCCTGGTGGACGAGCATCTTCATCGGGACCCTGTTGTTCCTCTTCGTCGTCCTCCAGCGGGTCATCGTGCTCCGCCGGACGTGACCGGTGCGGTCGCAGCCTGAGGACATCGATGCGCCTATCGGGCATTCCCACCACGCTCACCGTCAGATCGGGCGACTTCAGATCACACCGGCCATCCCGGGTCTCGGTTCTCCGTCGCGGCCGTCCTGGCCGTGCAGGCTCAACGTGTGCATGCACTGTCGCGATCGCGACGGTGGATGCACACACTGAGGGTTCCCGGTCGGGGTGGCGGATCAGGTATTCGACATCCGGGTTGGTGAGGTGTCCCCGGCGGGGGAAAGAGGTGGTGTAAGGCCCCGGCGAAGGTGCGCCGAACCCACGTCATCACGGCCGGACGGGAGACGGCGTGGTCACGGTAGCGGCGGCCGACCCGACAGCCGTGACGGCGAGTGCTCTCCACGGTACGGCCTCGTGGACCAGCGCCGTACGGACCACTCCGGCCGGGCGCTGACCTCAGGGTTTGACCGTTCGGGGAATTAGGCAAGAATAGCGTCATGAAATTCGACGAGCGTCGGCCGAAGGGGCGTGCTGACGCCCCCGTCGTCGCCGTCGACAGCGAGTCTCGCACGGCCGAGGCGCGTACCGCCGAGGCTCGCACGCAGGACCGTGTCTGCCGGGCCGTGCTCGAGTCGGGGCCGATCACGGCCGCCGAACTCGCCACGGCCCTCGGCCTGACGACGGCCGCCGTCCGCCGTCACCTCGACGCCCTGCTCGACCAGGGCCTGGTCACAGGCCGGGAGGCCCCCGCCGGGGCACCTCGGGGCCGGGGCCGTCCGGCCAAGCTGTTCGTCCTGTCGGACGCCGGGCACGCCACCCTCGCCACCGGGTACGACGATCTCGCCACCCAGGCCCTGCGGCACCTGTCCGACGTCGCCGGGCCGGACGCCGTCCGGCGGTTCGCCACCGAACGCCTCGCCACCTTCGAGGCCCGGTACCGCCCGGTCGTCGACGCGGCCGGGCCCGACCCCCGCGCCCGCGCCGCCGCGCTCGCCGCGGCCCTGAGCGCCGACGGCTTCGCCGCCAGCACGCGTGGCCTCGCCCTGGCCGGGGCACCCGCGCCGGTGTCGTCGTCCGGCGGAGCCCAGCTGTGCCAGGGGCACTGCCCGGTGCAGCACGCGGCCCGGGAGTTCCCGGAGTTCTGCGAGGTCGAGACGGACACGTTCTCCCGGCTGCTCGGCGTCCACGTCCAGCGGCTGGCGACGCTCGCGCACGGTGAGCACGTCTGCACGACGCACGTCCCGGGCCCCACGGCGGCTCCCGGGTCCACGGACCGGTCGAACCAGCGTTCCGACGAGAGGTAGTCCACATGGCCACCGCACACCCGGATCTTGACGGTCTGGGCCGCTATGAGTACGGCTGGGCCGACTCCGACGCAGCCGGGGCCTCCGCCCGCCGGGGCCTGTCCGAGGAGGTCGTCCGGGACATCTCGGCGAAGAAGGACGAACCGGGCTGGATGCTCGCCCAGCGACTCAAGGGCCTGCGCCTGTTCGACAAGAAGCCGATGCCGTCCTGGGGCAGTGACCTGACCGGGATCGACTTCGACACGATCAAGTACTTCGTCCGTTCGACCGAGAAGCAGGCGACCAGCTGGGACGATCTCCCGGCCGACATCAAGAACACGTACGACCGGCTCGGCATCCCCGATGCCGAGAAGCAGCGCCTCGTCGCGGGCGTGGCGGCCCAGTACGAGTCCGAGGTCGTCTACCACCAGATCAACGAGGAGCTCGAACGCCTCGGCGTGATCTTCCTCGACACCGACACGGCCCTGCGGGAACACCCGGACCTGTTCCGCGAGTACTTCGCCAGCGTCATCCCTGTCGGCGACAACAAGTTCGCCGCGCTGAACACCGCCGTCTGGTCGGGCGGGTCGTTCATCTACGTCCCGAAGGGCGTGCACGTCGAGATCCCGCTCCAGGCCTACTTCCGGATCAACACCGAGAACATGGGCCAGTTCGAGCGGACCC
>JAUPKQ010000004.1 GCA_030837345.1 Actinomycetota bacterium
CCGGGCCGGGCAGCTGCTCGCCGCCGCCGGGGCCGAACGGGAGGCGAGGATCCGGGCGGCGGCCCGGGAGGAGCGCCGCGCCCGGCGGTCCGCGGCGGCCGGGGCCGTGCTCGTCGGTGCCCGCCACGCGCTCGACCTGCTGGAGGTCTCCCTGGAAGCGGCCTCCCGGGCCCGTGACGAGGCCGAACTCGCGCGGACGGGAGCGGAGCGGGAGCTCTCCGCCGTCCGGGACGCCGTGACGGAGCTGACGGCCGAGCAGGCCCGGCTGGTCGACTCGGTCCACCGGGACGAGATGGCACGGACCGAGAAGCGGATGCGGATCGAGGCCCTGCGCCAGCGGAGCGTCGAGGAGCTCGGGATCGACCCGGAGATCCTCGTCGAGGAGTACGGCCCGCACCAGCTGATCCCTCCGGGCCCGCTGCCCGCCGGGCAGCCGGAGCCGGACGAGCCCCCGCCGCCGAAACCGTTCGTGCGCGCCGAGCAGGAGAAACGCCTGCGGGCGGCGGAACGGGGCCTCACCCTGCTCGGGACCGTCAACCCGCTCGCCCTTGAGGAGTTCGCCGCCCTGGAGGAACGGCACCGGTTCCTCACCGAGCAGCTGGAGGACCTCAAGGCGTCCCGCCGCGACCTGATGGACATCGTCAAGGAGGTCGACGAGCGCGTCGAACAGGTGTTCACCGAGGCGTTCCACGACACGGCGGCCCAGTTCGAGCGCGTCTTCGCCCGGTTGTTCCCCGGCGGCGAGGGGCGGCTCGTCCTGACGGATCCCTCGGACATGCTCAACACCGGGCTGGACGTCGAGGCCCGGCCTCCCGGCAAGAAGGTCAAACGCCTGTCGCTCCTGTCCGGCGGGGAACGGTCGCTGACCGCGGTCGCGCTGCTCGTGGCGATCTTCAAAGCGCGCCCGAGCCCGTTCTACGTGATGGACGAGGTCGAGGCGGCCCTGGACGACACGAATCTCGGACGCCTGATCACGCTCTTCGAGGAGCTCAGGGAGAGCAGTCAGCTGATCATCATCACGCACCAGAAACGCACCATGGAGGTCGCGGACGCGCTCTATGGTGTCACCATGCGTGGCGACGGGGTGACGACCGTCATCAGCCAACGGCTCAGGGAGGACCGTACGGCGTGAGCCGGGGTGCGGTCCGCCGTGGTGCTTGTTAGGTTTGAGCTCCCACATCCAGGTTCCACGCGGTTGATCAACGCCGTCGGTTTGCGCAGCGTCGCGGGTTCTTCCTCCCCTCTTGGTCGGTTCGGTGGTCTTGTGTTCACTTTTATCCTCGCCCTCCTCGTGATCTTCATGATCGCCCTGGCCGTCGTCGCGGCCTTCGCCTGGCCCCAGCTGCGGGCGGGGGCACCGATCCTCACCTCCCGCGGTGACCACGTCGCCGGCGAGGTCGCCCGGCGGATGCGTCCCGTGACGAACGTGCTGAGGACGGCGACCCGTCCCGTGACGAGGCCTCTCGGGCAGGCCCTGCGTCCCTGGATCAGCCCTCCGGACCACACGATCTCCCGCGCCGCCCCGGAGGGCGGAGGCCAGGTGCCACCCCGTCTCCCCGGCGCGCCCGGCCCCGTGACGGGCCAGAGGGACGGACGGGCGACGAGGGACGAGCTCCCCGTCCGCTGACGTTCCGCCTGCGCGCCCCGGAGCGCCCTGGGCCGTCGGGGAGGAGAGAATCGGCTCCGTGACCGCCACCGAGTACCTCTTTCTCGCCCTGGCCGCTCTCGCCGTCGTCGTGATGGGCGGTGCCGCCGTCCTTCTCACCGGGCCCCGCCGGCGGACCCGCCGCCTGCCGTCGGCCCCGGACGTCGTCCCCGAGCCGTCCCCGGCCCCCGGCGGCCGGGGTGAGCCCAGCCCCGGCACTCCCGGGGTCTCCGGCGCTCCCGAAGCCGCCGGCACTCCCGGGGTCTCCGGCGCCACCGAGGCCGGCGACACCCCCGGGACCGGGGCGGACCGCCGTGAGGAGGCGCCCGCGGGACCGGCGGTCGCCGAGCGCCCCGAGCCCGCCGAGGGCCGCCTGGTCCGCCTGCGGGCCCGGCTGGCGCGGTCGAACAACGCCCTCGGCAAAGGCCTGCTCGCCCTCCTGTCCCGGGACGTCCTCGACGAGTCCACGTGGGAGGAGGTCGAGGAGACCCTCCTGCTCGCCGACGTCGGGGCGGGTCCGTCCGCCGACATCGTCGAAGGGCTGCGCACCAAGGTCGCGGTGCTCGGTGCCCGCACGCCCGAGCAGGTGCGTGATCTGCTCCGGGCCGAGCTGCTCGAGGCCGTCGGCGCCGGGGCCGACCGTCAGCTCGCCGTCGACCGGCACGCGGACCGCCCGTCCGTCGTCCTCGTCGTCGGGGTCAACGGCACGGGCAAGACGACGACGGTCGGCAAGCTCGCCCGGGTTCTCGTCGCCGAGGACAAGGACGTCGTGCTCGGCGCCGCCGACACCTTCCGTGCGGCCGCCGCCGACCAGTTGACCACCTGGGGGGAGCGCGTCGGCGTCCCGACGGTGCGCAGCGACAAGGAGGGTGCCGACCCGGCGTCCGTCGCCTTCGACGCCGTGAAGGTGGGCATCGAGTCGGAGGCGGACGTCGTCCTGATCGACACGGCGGGCCGCCTCCAGAACAAGGTCGGCCTGATGGACGAGCTCGGCAAGGTCAAGCGCGTCGTCGAGAAGCACGGCCCCGTCGACGAGGTCCTCCTCGTCCTCGACGCGACGACCGGCCAGAACGGGCTGCAGCAGGCGAAGGTCTTCTCGGACGTCGTCGCCGTGACCGGGATCGTGCTCACCAAGCTCGACGGGACGGCGAAGGGCGGCATCGTCGTCGCCGTCCAGCGGGCCCTCGGAGTCCCGGTCAAGCTCGTCGGCCTGGGGGAGGGCCCCGACGATCTCGCCCCGTTCGACCCCGAGGCCTTCGTCGACGCCCTCCTCGCCTGAGGGCGGCGCCCGCGGGGACCAGGTGGTCCGGCCCGCCCCCGGGGGTGCCCGTCACCGAAGCTTCACACACCGCTGCGGTCCGTCATCCATCCGTAACACCGCGGGCGGGGTCCTGAAACAACACCCCGGGAAGTTTGCCGTCGGCGGCGACCTCGTCGAGGAGGCGCCGAGTCTTCAGGCCTCATGGCCGGAGCGGGCCAGGCCCGGCCCGGCGGACACCTGTGAAGGGGTGCAGATGGAAGGCACCGTGACGTTATTGACCACCTACCTGGGTGGGGCACTGGCTGCGGACGTCCCGAGCGATACCGGGAACACAGCCTGGGTCCTGACCAGTGCGGCCCTCGTTCTGCTGATGACCCCCGGCCTCGCGCTCTTCTACGGCGGGATGGTCCGGGCGAAGAACGTCCTCGCCATGATGATGATGAGCTTCGGGGCGATGGCCCTGATCAGCGTCCTCTGGGTGCTGTACGGCTACTCCGTCGCGTTCGGCGACGACGTCGGCGCCGGGCTGCTCGGCGCCCCCGGCGAGTTCCTCGGCCTGGAAGGCCTGATGAAGGACACGACGAGCGAGGCGGGCGGCCTTCCCGCACTGGCGTTCGTCGGTTTCCAGGCCGTCTTCGCCATCATCACCGTCGCCCTGATCTCGGGTGCGATCGCGGACCGGGCGAAGTTCGGCGCCTGGATGGTGTTCGCCGGCGTGTGGGCGACCGTCGTCTACTTCCCCATCGCCCACTGGGTGTTCGACTTCACGGTGACCGACAAAGCGTCCGGGAAGGTCACCCACACCGGAGGCTGGATCGCCAACAACCTCGCGGCGATCGACTTCGCCGGAGGGACCGCCGTCCACATCAACGCCGGCGCGGCGGGCCTCGCCCTCGCCCTCGTGCTCGGCCGGCGCAAGGGGTGGCCCGCGACCCCGATGAAGCCCCACAACCTGCCCCTCGTCCTGCTCGGGGCCGGTCTGCTCTGGTTCGGGTGGTTCGGGTTCAACGCGGGCTCGGCGCTCGCCGCCAACAACACCGCGGCCGTCGCCTTCGTCAACACCCTGGTCGCCACCGGCGCCGCCGCCCTCGGCTGGCTGCTGACGGAGAAGTTGCGTGACGGCCACGCGACCTCGCTGGGCGCGGCGTCCGGTGTCGTCGCGGGCCTGGTGGCGATCACGCCGAGCTGCAGCTCGGTCAGCCCGCTCGGGGCGATCGCCGTCGGCACGCTCGCCGGGGTGTTCTGCGCCCTCGCGGTCGGCCTGAAGTACCGCTTCGGGTACGACGACTCCCTCGACGTCGTCGGCGTCCACCTCGTGGGCGGTCTCTGGGGCACCCTCGCCGTCGGGCTGTTCGCGACGGCCGCCGCCCCCGCGGGTGTCGACGGGCTGTTCTACGGCGGTGGCGTCGACCAGCTCTGGCGGCAGGCCGTCGGCGCGTTCGCCGTCCTGGTCGTCTCGTTCGTCGCCACCTTGGTCATCGGTCTCGCCATCGAGAAGACGATGGGCTTCCGGGTCGACGGGGACGACGAGAGCGTCGGCGTCGACCTCACCCAGCACGCCGAGACCGCCTACGATCTCGCCCCGGTGTCCGGCGGCGCGTTCCGCGGCTCCCTGCCGGGGACCGGGACGCCGACGGTGTCCGGGACCGGCAAGGGAAGGACCGATCAGGAGGTGTCCGCGTGAAACTCGTCGTCGCGATCGTCAAACCGCACAAGCTGGACGAGGTGAAGGCCGCCCTGGAGGCCTTCGGGATCCAGGGACTCACCGTCAGCGAGTCGAGCGGGTACGGCCGCCAGCGTGGCCACACCGAGGTGTACCGGGGCGCCGAGTACACCGTCGACCTCGTGCCGAAGATCCGTATCGAGGTACTCGCGGACGACACGGACGCCGAGGACGTCGTCGACGTGATCGTCAAGAGCGCCCACACCGGGCGGATCGGGGACGGCAAGGTGTGGACGGTCCCCGTCGACGACGTCGTGCGGGTCCGCACGGGAGAGCACGGGGCCGACGCCCTCTGACACCTCCTCGCGCCGGACGGGTCCGTCCCCGCGCCGTCGTCCCCTGACGGACGCGCGGACGGACCCGTCCGGCACCGGCACCACCGAAGGATCACGGATGACGACCGATCTGCCCTTCGCCCACATCCCCCGCGACCTGAGAAAAGAGCGGCTGGCGCTGGCCGTCCGCGCCCAGGGTGACGGCCGTCGCCTGCGCGTCGCCCTGACCGACCTGGTGGAGCGCGCCCTGCGCGAGATCTGGGAGGAGGCCCTCCTGGCTGCCGGTCCCGCCACGGACGGCGTCGCCCTCGCCGTCGTCGGCAGCGTCGCCCGGGGGGACGCCGGACCGGCGTCCGATCTCGATCTCGTTCTCCTGCACGACGGTCGCTCCTGGTCCGCCGACCGCGTCGGGGAGCTCGCCGGGAAACTCTGGTACCCGCTGTGGGACGCCGGGATCCGCGTCGACCACTCCGTCCGCACCCCGGCCCAGTGCCGTCAGGTGGCGGCGGGGGACCTGTCGGCGGCGATCGGCCTGCTCGACCTCCGGCCGCTCGCCGGCGACGCGGCGCTCGTCGTCCGGGCCCGCGCCGCCCTGCTCGGCGACTGGAGGAGCGGGATCAGGCGACGGCTGCCGCAGGTCCTGGATCTCCTCGCCGAACGGGGGGAGAGGTTCGGTGAGGTCGCGCACCTGATCGAGCCGGACCTCAAGGAGTCACGCGGCGGGCTGCGGGACGCGACCGTCCTCCGCGCCCTCGCCGCGAGCTGGGTGACCGACCGGCCGCACGGCGCGGTCGACGAGGCGCACACCAGGCTCCTCGACGTCAGGGACGCCCTCCAGGCCGTCACCGGACGCGCCTCGGACCGGCTGACGCTCGCCGACCAGGACGCCGTCGCCGTCGTCCTTCGGATCCAGGACGCCGACGAGCTCCTCGCCACCACGGCGCAGGCGGGGCGCACCATCGCCCACGCCGTCGACACGACGGTCCGCCGTGCCCGGCAGGCGATGCCCGGGCGGAGGCCGCGCGGTCCCCGCCGGCCCAGGCTCCGGCCCCTCGGGCACGGCATCGTCGAGCACGACGGCGAGATCGTGCTCGGGGTCGGTGTGCGGCCCGAGGAGGATCCGGTGCTGCCGCTCCGGGCGGCCGCCGCCGCCGTCCGGGCGGGTCTGCCTCTCTCCCCGGTCACGGTCGAGCACCTGACGGCGGCGCCACCCCTGCCGTCCCCCTGGCCCCCGGCCGCCGCGGAGGCCCTGCAGGACATGCTCGCGACCGGCGGTGAGGCGCTCGTCCGCGTCTGGGAGTCGCTGGACCTCGCCGGGCTCGTCACCGCCTGGCTGCCGGAGTGGGAGGGGGTCCGCAACCGGCCTCAGCGCAACGCCGTCCACCGTCACACCGTCGATCGGCACCTGATCGAGGCGGTGGTCCGGGTCCAGGGCTTCCTGCGGGACGTGTCCCGGCCCGACCTGCTCGTGCTCGCGGCTTTGCTCCACGACATCGGCAAGCTCCCCGGGGCCAGCGACCACAGCAGGGTCGGCGCCCCGCTCGCCTACCGGGCGGTGCGGCGCCTCGGGCGCGGCGACGCCGACGCGGGGATCGTCGAACGGCTCGTGCGGGAGCACCTGACCCTCGTCGAGCTCGCGACCCGGCGTGACCCGGACGACCCGCGGACGGTCGAGGCGCTGGTCGCCGCGGTGGACGGCCGGGCGGACGTCCTCGACATGCTGAGGGCCCTCACCGAGGCGGACGCGGTCGCCGCAGGGCCTGCCGCCTGGTCGGGCTGGCGCGCCCGGCTCGTCGACGACCTCGTCGAACGGACACGGACGGCGCTGCGGGGCGAGGACCCCCCGGGTCCGGCCCCCGTCACGGACGCCGAGGCCGCCCTCGTCACCTCGGTGGTGTCCGACCTCCGGCCACGGGTGGCGATCTCCGTCCTCGACGAGCTGCACGTCGTCACCGTCGTGGCACCCGACCGGCCCGGCCTGCTGGCGGACGTCGCGGGGATCCTCGCGGCGTCCCGGCTCACGGTGAAGTCCGCGCTGGTCCGGACGGTTCCCGCCGGGCCGGACCGCACGGACGTCGCGGTGGACACGTGGTGGGTCGACGCCGGGCCCGGGACGGTTCCCGCGGCGGCGACCCTGGAGACGGATCTGCGCCGCCTCGGTGAGGGCGACCTGTCCGTGCTGGACCGGCTCGCCCGCCGGGACGCCGGGTACCGCGTGCCGTCCGGGGCGTCGTCGCGGCCCCGGGTGATGCTCGTCCCGGGGGCCTCGGCCGATCTGACGGTCCTGGAGGTGCGGGCCGCCGACCGGCCCGGGCTGCTCCACGCGATCGGCACGGCTCTCGTGACGACGAAGGTCGATCTGCGCTCGGCGCACGTCGCGACCCACGCGGGCCAGGCCGTGGACGTCCTCTACGTCGGGGAACGCGGAGGGGGAGCGCTCTCGCCGCCCCGCGTCGCCGAGGTCGTCGCCGAACTCGTCGACGCGGCCACCCTGCCCGGCTGACCCGTCGTCCGGCCCCCGCCGTCGTCCGTGCCTCGGGGGCGCTGCGGTTACGCTGGTCCGCAGGGACGGTTGTCACGCGTCCGCCGGCCGCGCCGACCACCGACAGCACCGATCACTGACAGCGAGGACCACTACGTGTTCGCGACCTTGTCCGACCGCCTGACCGCGACGTTCAAGTCCCTCCGTGGCAAGGGGCGCCTCTCCGAGGCGGACGTCGACGCGACGATCCGTGAGATCCGTCGCGCCCTGCTGGACGCGGACGTCGCGCTGCCCGTGGTCCGGCGCTTCGCCGGGACCATCCGTGAGCGGGCCCTGTCCGCCGAGGTGTCCCAGGCCCTCAACCCCGCCCAGCAGGTCGTGCAGATCGTGCACGAGGAGCTGATCGCGGTCCTGGGGGGCCAGACCCGCCGCCTGCGGTTCGCCAAGACCCCGCCCACCGTCATCATGCTGGCGGGCCTCCAGGGCGCGGGCAAGACGACGCTGGCCGGCAAGCTCGGGCACTGGCTGAAGGACCAGGGACACACTCCGCTGCTCGTCGCCTGCGACCTCCAGCGTCCCAACGCGGTCGACCAGCTGACGGTCGTCGCGACGCGGGCCGGGGTGCCGGTGTTCGCTCCCCACCCGGGCGTCTCGGCGTCCGGGGCGCTCGCCACCCCGCAGGCGGGCCCGGGCGACCCGGTCGCGGTGGCGGCCCAGGGCGTCGCGTACGCCGTCGAGAAGCAGTACGACGTGGTGATCGTCGACACGGCCGGCCGTCTGGGCGTCGACACCGAGATGATGCGGCAGGCCGCCGACATCAGGGACGCCGTCCATCCCGACGAGATCCTCTTCGTCCTCGACGCCATGATCGGCCAGGACGCGGTGACGACCGCCCAGGCCTTCGCCGAGGGGGTGGGCTTCACCGGCGTCGCCCTGTCGAAGCTGGACGGCGACGCCCGGGGAGGCGCGGCGCTGTCCGTCGTCGGGGTGACGGGCAAGCCGGTGATGTTCGCGTCCACGGGGGAGAGGCTCGACGAGTTCGAGCTGTTCCACCCCGACCGCATGGCGTCGCGGATCCTCGACATGGGCGACGTGCTCACCCTGATCGAGCAGGCCCAGCGCGCGTTCGACGCGGACCAGGCCGAGAAGATGGCGGCCAAGTTCGTCGCTGACGAAGATTTCACGTTCGACGACTTTCTCGCCCAGATGGCGGCCCTGAAAAACATGGGTTCCCTGAAGAAGATGCTCGGGATGCTCCCGGGCATGGGGGAGCTGCGGGACCAGCTCGACAACTTCGACGAGCGCGAGATGGACCGCGTCGAGGCGATCATCCGGTCGATGACGCCCCAGGAGCGCGCGCAGCCCCGGATCCTCAACGGGTCGCGGCGCCAGCGCATCGCCAGGGGCTCTGGTGTCCAGGTCAGCGACGTCAACCAGCTCCTGGAGCGGTTCACCGAGGCGCAGAAGATGATGCGCCAGATGCGGAAAGGTCTCGGTGGACTCCCGGGAATGCCCGGAATACCCGGAATGGGGGGTGGGAAGAAGTCCAAGGGCCGTTCCTCCGCCCCGGTCCGCAAGGGCAAGGCGCGATCCGGCAACCCCGCCAAGCGGGCCGCGCAGGAGCGTGCCTCGGCCGAGCGGGCGCTCCAGCAGCAGCAGGGAGCACCCGGCAGCGCCTTCGGTCCGGGCGCCGGTGCGGCCGCCCGTCCCCCCGTGGACCCCGCGTCCTTGGATCTCCCGCCGGGGTTCGAGAAGTTCCTCGGCCGCTGACGCACCGCGAGCGACGGACCACCGGATCGTGGGCCTTCCGCCACGGGGTAGGTGCGTTCCCGGTCCCGGGACGGTTAGGTTTCCGCTCATGCCCGACGACACGGTCCTGCACCTGCGCGGCCCGGTCCTGGTGGGACCCGACGAGGCGGTCGCCCAAGCCTGGGTGCTCGGCGGGCGGATCACCTTCGACCGTCCCCGGGGTGTGTCCTCCCGCAGCGTCGACGTCGACGGATGGGTCCTGCCCGGTCTCGTCGACGCGCACTGCCACATCGGGCTCGGCGCCCACGGCGTTGTACCGGACGAGATCGCGGAGGGTCAGGCCCTCACCGACCGGGACGCCGGGGTGCTGCTCGTCCGTGACTGCGGCTCGCCGTCCGACACCCGCTGGATCGACGGGCGTGACGACCTTCCCCGGATCGTCCGCGCCGGACGGCACCTCGCCCGGACCCGCCGCTACCTGCGTGAGTACGCCCACGAGCTCGAACCGGAAGGACTCGTGGAGCGAGCGGTCGAGCAGGCCCGGTCCGGGGACGGCTGGGTGAAGATCGTCGGGGACTGGATCGACCGTGACCTCGGTGATCTGGCACCCTGCTGGCCGCCCGAGGTCCTCGCGGCCGCCATGACGGCGGCGCACGCCCAGGGCGCCAGGGTCACCGTCCACTGCTTCGGCGAGGACGCGCTGCGCGACGCCGTCGACGCGGGTGCCGACTGCGTCGAGCACGCCTGCGGCCTGGACGACGACACGCTCGCGGACGTCGCCCGCCGCGGCGTCGCCGTCGTCCCGACGCTCGTCAACATCGCGACCTTTCCCGAGATCGCGGCGCGGGCCGGCGAGAAGTACCCCGTCTACGCCGCCCACATGCGCCGGTTGCACGAACGGCGGTACGCGACCGTGATGTCCGCCTACGAGTCGGGGGTGCCGGTGTTCGCCGGAACGGACGCCGGGGGCACCCTGGCGCACGGGCTGATCGCACGGGAGGTCGCCGAACTGGCCGGGGCCGGACTGCCGCCGGTCGCGGCCCTCGACACCGCCTGCTGGGGGGCGAGGTCCTGGCTCCGGCGTCCCGCCGTCGAGGAGGCTGCCCCCGCCGACCTCGTCGTCTACCCCGCCGACCCCCGCGAGGACGTGGGCGTGCTCGCCCACCCGTCCCTCGTCGTGCTGCGCGGACGGCCCGTCCGGTGACCGGGCAGGACGCCGCGGTGACCAGGCCCGCAGCCCGTTCCCGGCGCCGTTTCCTCGGCCCGTTGTCCCCCACCCCGCGACGTCGGCTGTGGGGCGAGGTGCCCCTCGTCGTCCTGCTGATGCTCGGCCTCGCGATGTGGACCGACCGGACGGCCCTGCGAGGCCTGACCACGACCGCGCCGGGCGACCTCGGCGACCCCCTCTACTTCGCCTGGCAGCTCTCCTGGGTCTCCCACGCCCTCGCCGTCGACCCGGCCCAGCTGTGGACCACCAACGCGTTCAGCCGCGCTCCGGGGAACCTCGCGTTCACCGACACCGTGCTCGGCTATGCGCCGCTCGGTCTCGTCGTCCCGCCAGGGCAGGCCGGAGCCCTCGCCCAGCTGAACCTCGCGGTGCTGCTGTCGACCGCGTTCGCCGGGATCGGCGGCTACGCGCTCGCCCGGGCCCTCGGGGCGGGCTGGGTCGGCGGACTCGTCGCGGGCGTGGGCTTCGAATTCGCGCCGTGGCGGTTGCAGCAGGTGATCCACGTCAACATCATCTCCACCGGCGGCGTCGCCCTGTCCGTCGCCCTGCTCGTGCGGGGGAGCGGGTGGTCGATGCGCCGCGGCTGGGAACCGGAGCGGATGAGCGCCCGCTGGATCGCCGCCGGATGGCTCGTCGCCTGCTGGCAGCTGACGTTCGGCTTCGCGACGGGGATCTGGTTCGCCTACAGCCTGGCGGTGACGATGCTCCTGCTCGCCGCCGGCTGGGTGATCCGGGGACGGCGCCGGGCGGGGCTGCCGTGGTCCGTCGTCACGGCCCACGGTCTCGGGGGCGGGGCGTTCGCCGCGACCGGCGTCCTGCTGGTGCAGCCCTACCTCCGGGTGATCGAGAACCATCCCCAGGCCCAGCGCGGGGAGAACTGGCTGCCGTTGTTCTCCCCGCCCTGGCAGGGCCTGCTGACGGCGCCCGTCACCAACTGGTTCTGGGGCGACCGCCAGCTCGGCTGGCGCCAGGGCCTCACCTGGCCCCCCGAGATGATCCTCTCCCCGGGAATTCTCTTGATCATGCTCGCCGTGATCGGGCTGGGTTTCTCCGTGTGGCCGTGGCGCCGTCGCCTCGCCGTCGCCACGGCGACCGTGCTGCTCGTCGTCGCGTCCATGGGGACACGGTTCCCGGGCGGTGGCCGGTGGACCTACCTGCCCCTGTACCGGCATCTGCCCGGCTGGGAGGCCCTGCGGACCCCGGGCCGCCTGATGATCTGGGTGACGCTCGGGTTGTGCGTACTCGCGGCTGGGGCGCTCGCGCGGTTCCACACCGAGCTGAGCCTGCCCGGCCGGACCAAGGGCTGGAGGGCCGTGCTCCTCGCGGGGGCCGCGTCGGTGATCGCGATGGTTCCGGTGGTGCTCGTCGTCGTCGAGGGCTCCGGGAGCACCCGTCACTGGCCCGTGTCCACCTCCCCGGTGAAACTGACCTCTCTGCCCGGTTCGGTCCTGCTTCTTCCGACGGACGACATCAGCGACTACCACATGATGCTCTGGAGCACCGAAGGCTGGCCCGTCCTGGCGAACGGGAGCAGTGGTTTCCAGCCGCGGTCGACGATCTCCCTGCGCCAGGAGGCCCTGAGCTTCCCCGATGCCGTGAGCGTGGCGGCCCTGAAGAAACGGGGGATCCGCAGCGTCGTCGTCGTCCGTTCCCGGGCCGCGGGCGGGCCCTGGTTCCTCGCGGCCGACCGCTCCGTCGACGGTCTGGGGATCATCCGCTACGACCAGGGCGACGCCGTCGTGTTCGACCTCGGGCCCGCGCCGGCCCCGCAGGATCCGGCGGGCGGCGGGAGCAGTCGCTGAGGTCTGGCAGAATGGGCCGCTGTACTCGGCGCCGGTGGCCCCTCTCTCCAACGGCGTCGCGTCCTCGGTGCGGTTCGTACCCGTCCGGTCCCCACCCGGCACGGCGATCCGCCCACTCACCTCGAAGCTGGAGCATTCTCACCTGTGGCTGTCAAGATTCGTCTGAAGCGTCTGGGCAAGATCCGCGCCCCCTACTACCGCGTCGTCGTCGCGGACTCCCGCACCAAGCGGGACGGCCGGGCGATCGAAGAGATCGGTAAGTACCACCCCACCGAGGAACCGTCGCTGATCGACATCAACTCGGACCGGGCCCAGTACTGGTTGTCCGTGGGCGCGCAGCCCACGGAGCAGGTCATGGCCCTGCTCAAGATCACTGGTGACTGGCAGAAGTTCAAGGGCCTGCCGGGCACCGAGGGCACCCTCCGCGTCGCCGCTCCCAAGGTCGACAAGCGTGCGGTCTTCGAGGCCGCCGCCAAGGAGGCGATGGGCGAGAGCACGAAGGACGGCGCGACGACCACCAAGTCCCGCAAGGGCGGCAAGAAGTCCGCCGCCGCGTCGACTCCGGCCGCGGCCCCCGCAGCGCCCGCTGCTCCTGCGCCCGCTGCTCCTGCGGCCGACGTCGCCCCCGCGGCCGACGTCGCCCCCGCGGCCGGCGAGGGTGCGTCCGGCGGCAGCGAGACCGCCACCGCGTCCGAAACCCCCCAGGCCGAGGGCTGACATGCTCGTCGACGCCCTGGACCACCTCGTCCGCGGGATCGTCGGTCACCCGGACGACGTGCAGGTCAGGAGCAAGCCCCTGCGCCGCGGCACGTTGCTCGAGGTGCGTGTCCACCCGGAGGACCTCGGCCGGGTGATCGGTCGCTCGGGCCGGACCGCCACCGCTCTCCGGACCGTCGTCAAGGCCCTGGCCGACGGCAGGCCGGTCCGGGTGGACGTCGTCGACGTCGACCGTGGACGCTGAGCCCGCGCGGGACGTTTGAGCACAATCGGTAACGACGACCCCGCCACCTTGACCGGTGGCGGGGTCGTTTCGGTGCGGACGCCGGTGGGGTCATCGGTGGACGCCGCGAGAATCGAGGGACCATGCGCTTGATCGTCGCCAGGGTGGGGCGGGCCCACGGCATCCGTGGTGAGGTGACCGTCGAGGTACGGACGGACATCCCGGAACGTCGTTTCGTCGAAGGCACCCGCCTGTTCGTCGACCCCGACGGCCCTCGCCCTCCAGGGGCTCCGAAGACGCTCCTGCTGACCGGAGTCCGCGATCACAACGGCGTCCTGCTGCTGTCGTTCGAGGGGGTCGGGGACCGCGGTGCCGCCGACGCGCTGCGCGGGGTCCGGCTTGAGGCCGAGGTCACGGACGAGGACGAGGAACCGGACGCCTGGTTCGATCACCAACTGATCGGGCTGGAGGCGGTCGACCCGTCCGGGCGGTCCCTCGGGGAGGTCGTCGCCGTCGAACACCCGGGCGCCCAGGACCGGCTCGTCGTGCGCCGTCCGGACGGTGCCCGCCGAATGGTCCCGTTCGTCGCGGCGATCGTGCCGACCGTGGACGTCGGCGCCGGCCGGGTGGTCATCGACGCCCCCGGAGGCCTGATCGACGACGTTGACGACGCCGAGGGGCGGACTACCACCTGATGCGCGTCGACGTCGTCACGATCTTCCCCGAGTACCTCGCCGCTCTCGACCTGTCCCTCATCGGCAAGGCCCGCACGGCAGGCCTGATCGATCTCGGGGTCCACGCCCTGCGCGACTTCACGCACGACCGGCACCGGACCGTCGACGACACCCCGGCGGGAGGCGGGGCCGGCATGGTCATGCGTCCCGAGCCCTGGGGGGAAGCCCTCGACCACGTGCTCGCCGCCGGCCGGATCGCTCTCGGCGACCCTGCCGCCGTGCCCGCCCTCGTCGTCCCGAGCCCGTCGGGTGTCCCCTTCACCCAGGCGTTCGCCCACGAACTCGCCGGGCGTCCCTGGCTGGCGTTCGCGTGCGGCCGGTACGAGGGCATCGACGAGCGGGTGCTGGAGGACGCCGAGGCACGCCTTGAGGTCTACCCGGTCAGCCTCGGTGACTACGTCCTGAACGGCGGGGAGGTCGCCGTCCTCGCGATCGTCGAGGCCGTCGGCCGGCTGCTGCCCGGGGTCGTCGGCAATGCCGACAGCCTCGTCGAGGAGAGCCACGAGGACGGCCTGCTGGAGTACCCCGTGTACACGAAGCCCGCGAGCTGGCGAGGCCACGAGGTTCCGCCCGTCCTGCTGTCGGGCCACCACGCGGAGATCGACCGCTGGCGGCGCGAACAGCGCCTTCTGCGCACGGCGCGCCGGCGCCCGGACCTCCTGGAGCGGCTCGACCCCACCCAGGTCACCTCCGCCGACCTGGCCGTTCTCGCCGGGGCCGGGTGGCAGGTCAGGTCCGGCCGATTTCGGTTCGTCCCGGCCGCTGTGGCAGACTGACGCCTCGTGCCGCCGGTCGGCCGGGCTCTGCCGCAGGGGAGTCCCGCGCGAGGACCGGACCGTGAGACGGGGAACGGCACCGTCGCGAGTCGGCCAGGTGGGCGACCCGACGATTTCCGACCGTTGGATTACGACAGTTGGCGGATGACCTGTGGCACCCGCCGGAGAGCGATCATCACATGCACATCTTGGACGACCTCGACGCCGCCTCCCTGCGGGACGATGTGCCCGAGTTCCGGACCGGCGACACTCTGAAGGTTCACGTCAAGGTCATCGAGGGTACCCGGTCCCGTGTGCAGGTCTTCCAGGGCGTGGTGATCCGCCGCTCCGGTGACGGCGTCCGCGAGACGTTCACCGTCCGTAAGGTCAGCTTCGGTGTCGGCGTCGAGCGGACCTTCCCTGTCCACTCCCCGGTGCTCGACAAGATCGAGCTGCTGACGCGCGGCGACGTCCGCCGCGCCAAGCTCTACTACCTCCGGGCCCTGCGCGGCAAGGCCGCGAAGATCAAGGAGAAGCGGGACGCTCTCCCTGCCCGCTGAGCTGCGACCGGGCACGGTGACGCCATCGCGCGTCACCGTGCCCGGTACGTCGTCGCCCGGCCCGTGGCCGTCCTTCGGCCGGGTCGTCGTCCTGCTGCTCGTCGCGGGTCTGGCGGCGGCCGGGGTACGGGTGCTCCTCGTGCGGTCCTTCGTCGTCCCGGACACCGCGATGGCACCTTCACTCACCGTCGGTGACCGGGTGGTCGTCCGCCTCCCGTCGCCCGATCCGGGCGAGGTCCGGCGTGGGGACGTCGTCGTCGTCAACGGCGAGGGTCTTCCCACCTCTTCCGCTCCGCCTCCGAGGCCGGGCCTGGCCGCTGCCGGGCGCTCCCTTGCGAAGGCCCTCGGCACCCCCATCGGTGAGTCCGAGCGCGTTCGCCGAGTCATCGGTCTCCCGGGGGAGCGGGTGACCTGCTGCGATGCCGACGGAAAGATCACTGTGAACGGCCGGGCCCTCGACGAGCCCTACCTTCCGCGCCCTTCCCCCGCGAGTTCGTTCCCCTTCGACGTCCGTGTTCCGCCGGGTCGGCTGTGGCTGATGGGGGACGATCGGGAGGACCCGGGTGGCTCTCGCGCTCACCTCGGGGACCCCGACGGCGGTACGGTGCCCTTAGGCCGCGTGGTCGGCCGGGTGGTGAGCATCTGGTGGCCGTGGGGCCGGGCGACCGGAATCGGATCCGCGGACGTAGGACCCAAGACACGGGAGGACGCCGAGTGACCGACCCCCAGGGTGGCGGGTACGCCGACGACGCCCGTGCGCGTAGCCAGTCGTCCCCCTACGGCGGGGCCGCGGGTCAGGCCCCGTACGGGGGAATGCCCCAGCCTCCCACCTATGGGGGAGCGACCCCGGGGGCGGGGGGTGCGGGCTCACCGTACGGTGTCCCGGACGCCGGTGCCCCCAGATCCCCGTACGAGAGCGAACTCACCTCACCCCCACCCGCCGAGTCCTGGGGAGCCGGTTCCGCGAGCTACGGCCAGCAGAGCTATCTCCAGGATTACGGGCAGACCGGTGCGGCCCCGGCGGGGTATCCGCAGACCGGTCAGGTCGCGTATGGACAGACCGGCCAGGTCGCGTATCCGCAGGCCGGGTATCCGCAGACCGGTCAGGCCGGGTATCCGCAAGCCGCCCAGGCCGCGTATGGGCAGACCGGTCAAGCTGTGTACCCGCAGACCGGTCAGGCCGCGTATCCGCAAGCCGCCCAGGCCGGGTATCC
The DNA here is from genome assembly GCA_030837345.1 of Actinomycetota bacterium. GTDB lineage: Bacteria > Actinomycetota > Actinomycetes > Actinomycetales > Kineosporiaceae > JAUPKQ01. The sequence goes on from JAUPKQ010000004.1 coordinate 16,369, forward strand.
GCAGACCGGTCAAGCTGTGTACCCGCAGACCGCCCAGGCCGGGTATCCACAGTCCGGTCAGGTCGCGTATGGACAGACCGGCCAGGTCGCGTATCCGCAGGCCGGGTACGGACAGACGGGCGCGTCCCCGGCGGGGTACGCCCAGCCCGGTGCCGCCGCGCAGGCCGGTACGGCGCAGGACTACGGCTACCAGCAGTACGGGCAGCCCGGTGCCGCCCAGCCCGGTGCCGCCGCGGCGGGGTACGCCC
>JAUPKQ010000198.1 GCA_030837345.1 Actinomycetota bacterium
CCCGGAACGAAATCACCGGGAAACCAGGGAAAAGTCCACTGTCGATCAAACACTTCGTTCCGGGTGACCAAGGCCGGTGCTCCCACCCCATCGCCGGACCGACAACGACCAGCATCACACACCCACCACACACCCATCCCACGCCACATGGACACACCACTGACGATCGGAACCACTCGTCCATGGCGACCGAGAGTCGAGGACCGGGTAGCAGATCCGACATGTAGACCACCGGGATGAGTGTGTGCATCTGCTGTCGCGATCGCGACGGTGATTGCACACGTTGAACGCTCCGGGCTCAGGTGGTGGGTCAGTTACCCGGCATCAGCATCGGTGAGGCGCTCCCGGCGAGTGACCGAGAGACGAGAGACGAGGGACGAGAGACGAGAGACGCGCTCCTTCGAAGATCACCTCAGCCCGGGTCCCGAACCGCAGGATCAGCGCCATACGGCTACCCACAGCCACAAACCCGTTGCGAGGAAAGGCACACTGTCCAGGCGGGGAACACACACGTCAGGAGGCGCGCACGTCAGGAGACGTACACCTCCTGAGGCGAACAGGCCTCAGAGGCCCTCTCACCGGAGGAACTCGACGGCGGCCAGGGCCCGGCGTCCGCGCCGCAACAGCAGCCAGCGACCGTGCAGGGCCACGGAGGAGTCCACCTCGGCGTCGTGCTCGGTGACCTTGCGGTTGTTCACGTGGGCCCCGCCCTCGGTGATCGTGCGCCGGGCGGCGGACCTGCTCTGGGCCAGGCCGGTCCGGGCGAACAGCTCGCCCACCGGATAGGACCCCTGCGCCACCTGGGCGGACGGGAGCTCCGCGAGGGCGTCCGCCAGGGTGCGCTCGTCGAGTGCCTCCAGGTCTCCCTTCCCGAACAGGGCCCGGCTCGCCTCCATCACCCGGTCGGTGGCGTCCTTGCCGTGCACCAGGGCCGTGACATCGCCGGCGAGCACCCGTTGCGCCTCGCGGGCGGCCGGGCGTTCGGCGACCGACTGCTCCAGTTCGGCCATCTCGTCGCGGGTACGGGAGGTGAAAACCTTCAGGTACCCGGCTACGTCCCGGTCGTCAGAGTTGAGCCAGAACTGGTAGAACGCGTACGGACTGGTCATGTCCGGGTCGAGCCAGACCGTTCCCGACTCGGTCTTGCCGAACTTCGTCCCGTCGGACTTCGTGATCAGAGGCGTCGCGATCAGGTGGACGCCCTGTCCCGTCACGCGGTGGATCAGGTCGGTTCCGGCGGTGAGGTTGCCCCACTGGTCGGAGCCGCCCGTCTGGAGCGTGCACCCGTAGCGGCGATTCAGCTCCAGGAAGTCCATCCCCTGGAGGATCTGGTAGCTGAACTCCGTGAAACTGATTCCCGCGTCGGAGTTGAGCCGGGCGCTGACGGCCTCCTTGGAGAGCATCCGGTTCACCCGGAAGTGCTTGCCGATGTCCCGCAGGAAGTCGATCGCCGACATCGACGCCGTCCAGTCCAGATTGTTGACCACCCTCGCCGCGTGGGGACCGGTGAAGTCCAGGAATCGTTCGCACTGCGCCCGGAGCAGATCCACCCAGGCCGCGACCGTCTCGCGGTCGTTGAGAACCCGTTCACCGGACATTCGCGGGTCGCCGATGAGGCCTGTCGCCCCGCCGACCAGCGCGATCGGGTCATTGCCCGCCTCCTGCAGGCGGCGCATCGTCAGCAACTGCACAAGATTGCCCATGTGCAGGCTCGGAGCGGTGGGGTCGAAGCCGCAGTAATAGGTGACCGGCCCCGCCGCGAGAGCCGCGCGCAGCGCCGCCTCGTCCGTGGACAGTGCAATCAATCCTCGCCAGTGCAGCTCGTCGATCACGTCGAGCCGGGTCTCGGTCACGGCCGGTCTGTCCTCTCGTTCCGCCCGGCCCGTCGACCGGGGATCAATGTCCCCGCCAGCCTCCCATCTCCCGGGTACCGGGGACGACGGGGCGCCGCTGGACGGTAGACCGACACGCTCGGCTCTCCTTCGAGCCAGAAACGCCAGGGAAAACGCTCGCCGTCGCCCCCGGGACCGGACACGCCGACGCGGGGTCCGCACCGCACCGGCGCCCGCGCCGCACCGCCTGTCGCCCGCGCCGCACCGACCGACGCCTGCTCCAGCCACACCGTCGCCGCCGGATCACTCAGGTCGGCGCCGTTGTGGTCGCGGTGAAGGCCGAGAGCCGAAGCGAGCCGGGCGGGTCCCCGGGCGAGTTCGACGTCGGTGCGGGCCGACGGACGGCGTGCCCGCGCCGGACCCGCTCCCTCGACGACCTCGCCGCCGCGCAGCAGCACCGCCGACGCCTGGCCCTCCGGCCCGCACACGACGTTCGCGCACCAGTGCATGCCGTACGCGAAGTAGACGTACAGGTGCCCGGGAGGGCCGAACATCACCGCCGCGCGGGGTGTCCGGCCGCGGAAGGCGTGCGACCCGGGATCGTCCGGTCCCGCGTAGGCCTCGACCTCGGTCAGCCGGACCGCGACACGCCCCGACGGCGACTCGTGGACGACGACGGCACCGAGCAGGAAGGGCGCGACGTCGAGGACGTCACCGGCGAGAGCCGCACGGCCGATCCGGGCGAGCACGACGGCCCCTCAGACGGTCAGCGGGCACGTCGGGCGACCGGGGTGACGGGCCGGACCGCCCAACCGTGCAGGGCCTCGATCCGCACGACCAGACGGGCACGCTGCTCGGACACCCTGACCGGCGCCGTTCCACCACGGCCGTCCCGCGACGCCAGGGACCCCTCGACGTCCAGCACCGACCGGACGGCGGGCGTGAGGTGCGGCGAGATCGCCGCCAGTGCCTCGTCGTCCAGGGCGTCGAGGGCGGCCCCTCGCCGCTCGCACTCGCGCACGCACCCACCCGCGATCTCGTGGGCCTCCCGGAACGGCACGCCCTCGCGCACGAGCCACTCCGCGACGTCCGTCGCCAGGGAGAAACCCGCCGGAGCCAGGTCCGCCAGGCGCGCCGTGTCGAAGACGAGCGTCGAGATCATGCCGGTGAAGGCGGGCAGGACGACGAGGAGCTGGTCCACCGAGTCGATGACGGGCTCTTTGTCCTCCTGGAGGTCGCGGTTGTACGAGAGCGGAAGGCCCTTGAGAGTCGTCATCAGACCCGCGAGGTTGCCGACGAGCCGGCCAGCCTTGCCCCGGGCGAGCTCGGCGACGTCGGGGTTCTTCTTCTGCGGCATGATCGACGAGCCCGTGGCGTAGGCGTCGTCGAGAACGGCGAACCGGAACTCCGCCGTCGTCCAGATGACGACCTCCTCGGCGATCCGGGAGACGTCGACGGCCGCCATCGCGAGAACGAAGGCCAGTTCGGCGACGACGTCGCGGCTCGCCGTACCGTCCATCGAGTTGTCGCACGACCGGGAGAACCCGAGCTCGCGGGCGACCGCCTCGGGATCGAGCCCGAGCGAGGACCCGGCCAGGGCCCCGGATCCGTACGGGGACTCGTCGGCCCGGCGGTCCCAGTCGGCCAGACGCTCGACGTCGCGCACGATCGCCTGGGCGTGGGCCTGGAGGTGGTGCGCCAGCAGGACCGGCTGGGCGTGCTGGAAGTGCGTGCGTCCCGGCATCGGCGCGAGCGGGTGGGCCTCCGCCTGGACGACGAGAGCGTCCGCGAGGCCGAGCAGTTCGACCGCGATCTCCCGGGCCCGGTCGCGGAGGTACATGCGGTACAGGGTCGCCACCTGGTCGTTGCGGGAGCGCCCCGCCCTCAGGCGGCCGCCCAGGTCGGGCCCGACGCGTTCGATCAGGCCACGTTCCAGGGCGGTGTGGACGTCCTCGTCGGCGACCGTGCCGGTGAACTCGCCCGAGGTGACGTCGGCCTCCAAGAGGTCCAGGCCCGACAGCAACCCGGTGAGCTGGTCCTCGGTCAGCAGCCCGGCGCTCCGCAGCACCCTGGCGTGGGCCCGTGAACCGGCCAGGTCGTACGGCGCCAGCACCCAGTCGAAGTGCACGGACGCCGACAGTCGTTCCAGGGCGGCCGCCGGGCCGCCGTCGAACCGACCGCCCCACAGCTTCAAGGGGGCATTCGCGGGGGTGGTCATTGGTGGCTCTCCTGCGGGAAGACGGTCGGGGCGGGCCTTGAGGGAAGGGGTCCGGGGCATCAGTCGGTGTGCTCCCGTCCGGCGGCGAGGGCGAGGAAACGGCTCTTGGTCTCCGCCCCCCCGTGGAGGTCGCGGGTGACGACGAGCACCGTGTCGTCGCCGGCGACCGTCCCGACGACGGTGGGCAGTACCGAGTGGTCGATCGCCAGAGCGAGGAACTGCGCCGCCCCGGGTGGCGTGCGCAGCACCACGAGGTTGCCTGAGGCTTCGGCCGCCACCAGCAGTTCCTCACACAGCCGGGCGAGACGGGCGTCCAGGAGTTCCTGTTCGACGCCCGCGTGCGGGGTGCGGTCGCCGCCCTCCCCCGGCACCGCGTACACCAGGCCGCCATCCGGGTGACGCACCTTGACGGCCCCGAGTTCGACGAGGTCCCTCGACAGGGTGGCCTGGGTGACGGCCACGCCCTCCGTCGACAGCCGCTCGGCGAGTTCCACCTGCGAGCGCACCGGGTGCAGCCGCAGGACGGCGACGATCTGCCGGTGCCGTGCGGCCTTGGTACCCGGGGCCCGCCCGGACACCCCGGACGGCGCCGGCCCGGTACTCATGCTCTCTCCAGCAGCCAGGCGAGCAGGGCCTTCTGGGCGTGCAGGCGGTTCTCGGCCTCGTCCCACACGGCGGAGGCCGGGCCTTCGAGGACGGTGTCGGTGATCTCCTTGCCGCGGTAGGCGGGCAGACAGTGGAGCACGATCGCACCGTCCGCGGCACGGGCGAGGGCCGCGTCGTCGAGGGTGAACGGCAGGAACGGGGTGGACCGGTCCCCGGCCTCGTCCTCCTGACCCATCGAGATCCACGTGTCGGTCGCCAGGACGTCCGCGCCGTCCGTCGCGGCGGCGGGATCATGCTCGACAGCGACCGATCCCCCGGTCTCGGCGGCCCGGCGTGATGCCGCGTCGAGGATCGCGGGATCGGGCAGGAAGGTCTCCGGGGTACCGATGCGTACGTGCATCCCGGCGTTCGCCCCGCCGAGCAGGTAGGAGTGCGCCATGTTGTTCGCGCCGTCCCCCAGGTAGGTCAGCGTCAGGCCCGCCAGACGGCCTGTCCGCTCGCGGATCGTCTGGAGGTCGGCGAGCAGCTGGCAGGGGTGGAACTCGTCGGTCAGGGCGTTGACCACGGGAACTCCCGCGTGCGCGGCCATCTCCTCTGCCCGCGTCTGGCCGGTGGTGCGCCACACGACGGCGGCCACCTGACGGCCGAGGACCCGTGCGGTGTCAGCGACGGTCTCGCCCCGGCCCATCTGGCTGTTGACGGCGTCGAGGAGCAACGGGTACCCGCCGAGCTCGGCGACGCCGACGGAGAACGAGACCCGGGTGCGCGTGGAGGATTTGTCGAACAGGAGGGCGACCGCCCGCGGCCCTTCCAGGGGGCGCACCGCGAAGCGGTCCTTCTTCAGCAGGTCGGCGAGGTCGAGGACCTCGACCAGCTCGGCGGGAGACAGGTCGTCGTCACGCAGGAAATGCCGGAGTGTCATCGGTGTGCCTCCCCGAAGGCGATGAGGGCGTGATCGAGGGCCGCGGGCAGGGCCTCGACGAAGGAGTCCGCCTGGCCGGCGGTCAGGATGAGCGGCGGGGCGAGCCGCAAGGCGTCCGGGGCGACGGCGTTGACGATGAACCCGGAGTCCAGCAGGGCCTGCGCCGTCGCCGCGGCGACGGGTTCGGCGAACTGGACGGCGATCAGCAGTCCCTCTCCGCGCACCTCGGTGATCAGGGGGTGTCCCAGTCCCCGGACGCCGTCCCGCAGGTGGGCCCCGACGACGCGCGTGTTCTCCAGCAGGCCGTCCCGCTCGATGACGTGCAGCGTCGCGAGCCCGGCGGCGGCGGCGACCGGGTTGCCGCCGAACGTCGTCCCGTGCTGCCCCGGCCCGAGCAGGGTCGCGGCCCGCTCGCCGAGCGCGACGACCGCGCCGACGGGGATGCCGCCGCCGAGGCCCTTGGCGAGCGTGACGACGTCCGGGACGATCGGCGGGGTGCCGCCGAGGTGGGCGTGCTGGTGGGCGAACCAGGCGCCGGTCCGGCCGACGCCGGTCTGCACCTCGTCGATCACGAGCAGGGCCCCGGCGTCGTGGGTGAGGCGGCGGGCGGCGGCCAGGTAGCCCTCCGGGGCGGACCGGATCCCGGCCTCTCCCTGGACGGCTTCGAGCACGACGGCGGCGGTTCCGGTGCCGACGGCGGCCTCCAGCGCCTCGACGTCCCCGTAGGGCACGTGGGTGACGTCGCCGGGCAACGGCTCGAAGGGCTCGCGGTAGGCGGCCTTGTAGGTGAGGGCGAGGGCGCCCATCGTGCGGCCGTGGAAGGCGTTCCTCGCCGCGACCATGCCGGTGCGGCCGGTACGGCGGGCGATCTTGAAGGCTCCCTCGTTCGCCTCGGAGCCGGAGTTGCAGAAGAAGACCCGTGACCCCTCAGGGGCACCGAGCAGGTCGAGGATCCGCTCGGCGAGCGCGACCTGGGGGGCCGTGGCGAAGAGGTTCGACACGTGGCCGAGGGTGGCGAGCTGAGCGGTGACGGCCGAGGTCAGCAGGGGGTGGGCGTGGCCGAGGGCGTTGACGGCGATCCCGGCGAGCAGGTCGAGGTACCGGGAGCCGTCCGCGTCCCAGACGTAGGCGCCCTCGCCGCGCACGAGCACCCGCTGCGGGCGGCCGAAGGTGTTCATCAACGCGCCGGAGTAGCGGCGTGTCCAGGCCTCGCCGCTCGCCCCGGCGGGCGTCAGCGCCGGCGGCGGGGTGTGCCGGGCGGCCGACCGATCCGTCGTGGTCGTCGGGTCCGTCACGGAGCCACCTCCTTGTCGGGCAGGACCATGGTGCCGGTGCCCTCGGGGGTGAAGACCTCAAGGAGCACGCTGTGCGCGACCCGTCCGTCGATCACCGTCGCCTCGGGCACCCCGCCGCGGACGGCGCGCAGGCACGCCTCCATCTTCGGGACCATCCCCGACTGGAGGGACGGCAGCATACGTTCCAGTTCGGTGAGGCGGATCTCGGCCCGGAGCGACGTCCGGTCGGGCCAGTTCTCGTAGACACCCTCGACGTCGGTGAGGACGACGAGCTTCTCGGCGCCGAGGGCGACGGCGAGCGCGGACGCGGCGGTGTCGGCGTTGATGTTGAGGACCTGTCCGTCGTCGTCGGGAGCGACCGTGGAGACGACGGGGACGCGACCGGCCTCGATCAGGTCGAGGACGGCGGCCGGGTCGACCTCGACGACGTCGCCGACGAGGCCGAGGTCGACCTCCTCGCCGTCGACGACCGTGCCACGGCGCTCGGCGCGGAACAGGCCGGCATCCTCACCCGAGAGGCCGACCCCCCGCGCCCCGGAGGCGTTGATCAGGCCGACCAGTTCGCGGCCGACCTGCCCGACGAGCACCATGCGCACGACGTCCATCGTCTCGGGGGTCGTGACGCGGAGACCGCCGCGGAACTGGCTGCTGATCCCCAGCCGCTCGAGCATCGAGGAGATCTGGGGGCCGCCGCCGTGGACGACGACCGGTTTGACGCTGGCCGAGCGCAGGAAGGCGATGTCCCGGGCGAAGGCCTGCTTGAGGCCTTCGTCGATCATGGCGTTGCCACCGTACTTCACGACGACGATCTTGCCCGCGAAGTGCTGGAGCCACGGGAGTGCCTCGATGAGGACGCGCGCCTTGTCCTGCGCGGACAAAGTACCGAGGGTCGTGTGCCTGAACGGCGCGTCCCCAGGGGCCGGATGCCCCTGGCCGCTCCGGTCACCCCTGGTCGTATCCGTGCTCATGGGTCCTCTCAGGTCGCTGCCCGTCGCGCCGCTCACGTCGAGTAGGCGCTGTTCTCGTGGACGTAGTCGTGGGTGAGGTCGTTGGTCCAGACCGTGGCGGTGTCCGTCCCGGCGTGGAGGTCGACGAGGACGTGCACCCGGCGTCCGGACAGGTCGACGAGGGCCCGGTCCTCCCCGACGCCGCACGCCCGGCAGACGGCGACGCCGTTGATCGTCACATCGAGGGTGACCGGGTCGAACGCCGCCCGGGTCGTGCCGACGGCGGCGAGGACCCTCCCCCAGTTCGGGTCCTTGCCGAAGACGGCCGCCTTGAACAGGTTGCTGCGGGCGACCGACCGGGCGACCTCGACGGCGTCGTCCTCCGACGCCGCTCCGACGATCTCGATCGCGATGTCGTGGCTGGCGCCCTCGGCGTCCGCGACGAGGGCCGCGGCGAGCCGCGCGCACACCTCGTGGACGGCGGCACCGAACGCGGCCGCGCCGGGGACCACCCCGCTCGCCCCGCTCCCCAGGAGCAGCACGGTGTCGTTCGTCGACATGCAGCCGTCGCTGTCGACGCGGTCGAGCGTCGTGCGGGTCGCCGAGCGCAGGGCGGCGTCGAGCTCGGCGGGCGGCACGACGGCGTCCGTCGTCAGCACGACGAGCATGGTCGCCAGGCCAGGGGCGAGCATCCCCGCGCCCTTGGCCATGCCGCCGACCGACCAGCCGCCCGCGTCGCGCACGACCGCCGTCTTCGGGACGGTGTCCGTCGTCATGATGGCCCTGGCCGCGTCGGCGCCGCCGCCGTCCGTCAGGGCCCGCACCGCCGCCGACGCCCCGGCGAGGAGCGCGGTCATCGGCAGGCGCTCACCGATCAGGCCCGTCGAGCAGACGGCGACGTCCCCGAAGGCGAGGCCGAGCAGTCCGGCGACGTGCTCGGCGGAGGCTCGGGCGTCGGCGAAGCCGTCGGCGCCGGTACAGGCGTTCGCCCCGCCGGAGTTGAGCAGGACGGCGTCGATCCGGCCGTCCGCGACCACCTGCCGCGACCAGACGACGGGCGCGGCCTGGACCCGGTTGCCGGTGAAGACCCCGGCGGCGTGGTGCAGCGGCCCGTCGTTGACGACGAGGGCGACGTCGGGCAGGCCCGACGCCTTGAGCCCGGCCGCCGTCCCGGAGGCCCGGAAGCCGCGTGGTGCGGTGACGCTCACTCGTTCCTCCTGATCCCGTCGGCCCCGCCGGCCCCGTCGGCCCCGTCGGCCCGCGCGCCGTCGCGCAGGTCGACCACTCCGGTGGGGACCTCCTCACGGGCGGCGTCGATCACCTGGTAGCCCGCCGCCCGCCAAACCGAGGTCGCGGCGGCGGCCCGGGAGGCCTCCAGGAGGACCCAGTCCGTGTCGTAGGTCGAGACGGTCAGGACGGGGATCCCGGCGTCCGCGAGCGGTTTGAGCAGGCTGACGAGGATGCCGACCTGGCTGAAGTCGAGAAGTTCGTCGACGTAGACGCCGACGAGGGGTCCCTGGACAGGACCGGGGACGTCCTCCGGCACGGACGACGTCGGAACGATCACGCTCGTCTCGGTGGCCGTCCGGGTGACGCTGACCAGGGGGCCTCCCCGGGCCCACTCCGGGTCGGGGACTCCGACCGGCAGTCTGACGACGGCGATCGCTTGCGGACTCATCACCAGCTTCATTGCCGGTGCCTCCTGTCGATCGAACGGTTGGTCGGGTTCACGACGGTCACGGATGCGGTCACGG
>JAUPKQ010000199.1 GCA_030837345.1 Actinomycetota bacterium
CCGGGGAGCCGTCGTGACCCCCGTCGCCCTGGTCACCGGATCGTCGCGGGGTATCGGGCGCGGGGTGGCCCTCGCCCTGGCGGGGGCCGGGCACCGGGTCGCCGTCAACTACGTGCGCGACGCGCGGGCCGCCGCCGGTGTCGTCGCGGAGGTGGAGGCCCTCGGGGTGGAGGCGGTCGCCGTCCGGGCCGATGTCTCCGACCCCGGCGACCGGGCCCGGCTCGTCGACGAGGTGTACGGCGCGTTCGGCCGGGTCGACCTGCTCGTCAACAACGCCGGAGTCGCCCCGACCGTGCGGGCCGACCTGTTGGAGGCCTCCGAGGAGTCCTTCGACCACCAGATCGGCACCAATCTCAAGGGTCCGTACTTCCTCACCCAGCTGGTCGCCCGGCGCATGATCGGCCAGCGGGACTCCGGCCGTCCCCCGAAGATCGTAGTGATCTCCTCGATCAGCGCGTACACGGCGTCGGTGAACCGCGGCGACTACTGCCTCGCCAAGGCGGGGCTCGCCATGATGGTCAAGCTCTTCGCCGCGCGCCTGGCCCCGCACGGGATCACCGTCCACGAGATCCGTCCGGGGATCGTCGCGACGGACATGACCGAGGCGGTCAAGGACCGGTACGACCACCTCATCGGGTCGGAGGGTCTCACGCCCATCGCCCGGTGGGGGCACCCGGACGACGTCGGCCGGGCGGTCGTCGCGATCGCGACCGATCTGTTCCCGTTCAGCACCGGCACCGTGATCGACGTCGACGGCGGTTTCCACCTGCGCACCCTCTGACGTCGCACCGCCGAGGCTCCGAAGAGGTGTGTCGTCCCCTCACCGTTTCAGGGCGGAGGCCGCCTGGCGGAGGAAGGTGTCGGCGGCCTGTTCCGGGGTGAGCCGCTTGAAGAGGATCTGCTCGTTCGTCTTCTTCACCACGGTCCCCGAGATCTTGCCCGACCCCTTCGGGGGCAATGCGGGCGTCGCGCCGATCGTCGGGCGCAGTTTCTCCAGGAACCGCGCCGCCACCTGGTCGGCCGTGCCGAGCGAGCCGACGACGGCCTTCCGCCGCACGAGATTCGCGGGGAGCCCGCGGTCGCTCAACGTCAGCCGGGCCGCCTCGGGATCGTTGAGCAGGAAGTCGAGGAGCATCGCGGACTCCCGGGGGTGGGCGGTCCGGGCGTTGACGCTCCAGAACATCGCGGGCTTGTAGTACGTCCCGGACGTCGGGCTGTCGCCCGGCAGGCGCAGCAGCGTCAGTTCCTTCCCGGCGGCCTTGGCGAGCGCGCCGAGCTGGTTGGTCCAGAACATCGCCATCGCCCCCTGGCCCGTGGCGACGAGCGAGCGGTCCACCCCGGCCGGGGCGATCTCGACGGAGACGGACGGCGGTGGCTCGGCCCCGCTGGCGACCAGCCCGGCGAGCATCGTGTAGTAGGCGGTCAGCGTCGCCTTCGACAGCCCGGGACGGCCGTCCGGGGTGAAGAGCCGCTCCCCTCGCTGGCCGGCGAACACCTCCAGCGTGATGTCGACGGGTCCGGGGTCCTGGACTCCGTACACGCCTTTCGGGGATCCCTTGGTGATGCTCGCGGCGACGGAGGTGAACCGCTCCCACGTCCAGGTCGCGTCGTCCGGCAGGGGGACGCGCGCGGCGGCGAAGGCGGCGGGGTCCGCCACGACGGCGTAAGCGTTCACCCCGGTCGGCAGCCCGTAGGTCTTGTCCCCGACCCGGCCCGACGTCGCGACGACGGGGTCGAGGTCCGCGACCGCGATCTCCTTGCCGAGGTACGGGGAGAGGTCGGCCATCGCCCCGCGTTCGGCGTAGTCGCGCAGGTACTTCGTGTCCTGCTGGAGGACGTCCGGGGCGTTTCCGCCGGCGATCCCCGTCGCCAGCTTGTTCCAGTAGTCGTCGAAGTTGCCGTAGTCGGGATCGACGACGATGTCCGGATGCTTCGCCTCGAAGAGGTCGATGATCTTCTGGGTGTAGGCGTGCCGGCTGTCGCTGCCCCACCAGGCAAGACGCAGGGTCACCTTCCCGGCGGCCCGGCCGGCCCCTCCGGAACCGGCCCCTCCGGAACCGGGCCCGGAGCCGGGGTCCGCGCCGGAACCGCACGCGGCGAGGGCGAGGGCGAGAACGACCGCCGGGACGCGGCGGAGAAGGGATCCCCGGGCGAGGCGCCCGGAGCGGGTTCGCACAGAACGTGCCACGGTGCACCGCTTTCTGTTCGAGGCCGGTCGTCGCTACTTCAGGCCGGTGGTCGCGATACCCCTCACGAGGTATCGCTGACCGGCGAGGAAGAAACCGAAGATCGGCGCGAGGGCGACGACGGACATGGCGAAGACCGGCCCCCAGCGGGTCTCGGTGGTCGAGTCCACGAAGGTGCGCAGGGCGACGGGGACGGTGTACTTGTCCGGATCGGTGAGGTAGATCAGCTGGCTGAAGAAGTCGTTCCAGGTCCAGATGAACGTGAAGATCGCGGTGGTGGCCAGCGCCGGCATCGCGAGCGGGATGACGATCCGCAGGAAGATCCCGGCGTGTCCGCACCCGTCGAGGCGGGCGGCGTCGTCCAGTTCCCTCGGCAGCCCCCGGATGAACTGCACCATGAGGAACACGAAGAACCCGTCCGTCGCCAGCAGTTTCGGAAGGATCAGCGGCCAGAACGAGTTGACGAGACCGACCTGCGAGAACATGACGTACTGCGGAACGATCACCACATGGATCGGCAGCATCATCGTGCCGAGCATCACCGCGAACCAGAACCGGCGGAGGCGGAAACGGAGCCGGGCGAAGGCGTAGGCGGCGAGCGAGCATGCCACGAGGTTCCCGGCGACCGATCCCGCCACGACGATCAGGGAGTTCACGATGTAGTGGCCGAAATCGCGCGGCAGGGCGGTCCAGCCCTCCGGGTAGTTCTCGAACGTCACCCGGTGGGGGATCAGCCCGGGGTCACGAAAGATTTCCGGGGTGGGTTTGACGGAGCTGACGACCATCCAGATCAGGGGATACAGCATCAGGACGCCGAAGGCGATCAGCCCGAGGTGGACCAGCGGTCGCCGCCGTTCCGTCCGGACGTCATTCGTCGCCATAGAACACCCACCACCGGGACGCCAGGAAGTTGAGACCCGTCACCAGGCCGACGACGAGCAGGAGGACCCAGGCCATCGCGGAGGCGTAGCCCATCTCGAGCTCGCCGAACCCCCGCTGGTACAGGTACAGCGTGTAGAACAGCGTGGAGTCGACCGGTCCCCCGGTCCCGCCGCTGATCACGAAGGCCTGGGTGAACGACTGGAACGAGTTGATCACCTGGAGGACCAGGTTGAAGAAGATGATCGGGGTCAGCAGGGGGAGCGTGATCCAGAAGAACCGCCGGACCCGCCCCGCGCCGTCCACGGAGGCCGCCTCGTAGTACATCCGGGGAATCTGCCGCAGACCCGCCAGGAAGATCACCATCGGGGAACCGAAGGTCCAGACGTGCAGCAGGACAAGGGTCCACAGAGCGTATTCGGGGGTCGAGACCCACCCCGGCGGTGAGTCCCACCCCAGCAGGCCGAGCAGACGGTTCACCAGACCGTAGGTGCCGAACATCTGGCGCCAGAGAACGGCGATCGCGACGCTTCCGCCGAGGAGCGAGGGCAGGTAGAACACCGACCGGTAGATCCAGAGCCCGCGCAGGCCCCGGTCGAGCACCACGGCGAGGGCGAGGGCGAACGCCAGTTGCAGGGGGACGGACACCACCACGTAGAGAGTCGTGGCCTTCAGCGCCGCCCAGAACCGGGGATCCCCCCACATCTCACGGTAGTTGTCGAGCCCGATCCACTCCGGCGCGTCGATCAGCGCGAAATCCGTGAGGGACAGATAGGCGGACGCCGCGATGGGACCGGCGGTGATGAGAAACAATCCCACGAACCAGGGAGCGAGGAAGAAAGCGGCGACGAGTCCTTCCCCGCCCTGCTCACCCTCCCGACGCCGCCGCCGGCGGACGCGGACCACCGGTGAGAGGAGCGGGCGCGACGCCTCCGGGACGGCGGGTGTCGCTGGCATGCGAATCACCTCCTCTTCGGCCGGGAGCGCGTGGGCCACCTGACCGGAGAAGCACGGGTGCCTCAGCGGGTAAGCGCTTTCTGGCGAGAAGGAGACAGGCTCGACCGGTCAGGTGTCAACCGGCGGCCCGGCGTCCGGACAACCTCGGCGGGGCGATAGATTCATCCGGACGGCGAGATGCTGCATTCATGCCGAAAAAGCATCAAGGATTTCCGAAGAAGCAACGAGTAAGCGCTTTCCCAGCTTGCTTTCTCGACTAGCGTCAATTTAGAGCTTTTTCAGCTCCGCCCGTCCTCATCGGCCGTGGCCCGTGCGAGACCAGTGATGTTCCCGGCCCAGGACATCCGACCGCCGAGGAGCCGTGAAGGAGCACCGTTGAGCGTTCCCAGTCCTGTTGGCGTGGTCCTCGCGGGGATCCACGGATTCGGGCGTCACCATCTGGAGGAGATCCTCCGGATGGCCGGCACCTCCCCACGGGAATCCTCCCCGCCGGGGCCACCGGGGCCGTCAAGGCCGCCGGTCCGCCTCGCCGGGCTGTGCGATCCGGTTCCCCCGGCGTTCCTGCCCGGCCCTCTGCGCACGCGCGTCGCCGGCATACCCGTCTCGGACCGTCTGGAGCCGCTGCTCTCGGGTCTCACCGGGCCCGTCGTCACGGTGGTGGCCACCCCGATCCACACCCACGTCGATCTGGCGCTCACCGCCGTCGGGCAAGGGTCCGCCGTCTTCCTGGAGAAACCGCCCGCGCCCTCGTTGTCGGGGTTCCGGCGGCTGGAGGATGCGGTGGCGCGGCGCGGCGCCGCCGTCCAAGCGGGTTTTCAGGACCTCGCCTCGCAGGCGGCCGACGTGCTCGGTTCCCTCGTGGAGGCGGGGGCGGTCGGGCGCCTCCGGGGCGTCGGGGTCGCGGGCGTCTGGTGCCGCGACAGCGCCTACTACGGCCGCTCCGACTGGGCCGGCCGGCGGCGCCTGGACGGCCGGGACGTCGTGGACGGCGTGCTGACCAATCCCTTCGCGCACGCCGTCGCGGGGGGTCTTCGGGCGGCAGGTGCCCGGCGGGTGGAGGACGTCGTGGGGATCGAGGTCGAGCTGTACCGCGCCAACCCGATCGAGGCGGACGACACCTCCTGCGTACGGATCCGGACCGCGGGAGGCACGACACTCGTCGTCGCGGCGACCCTGGCCGCCGCCCGGCCCGAGGAACCGGTGGTGACCGTCCACGGCGACCGGGGCCGGATCGAGTGGCGGTACAAGCGTGGCGAGCTCCGGGTCTACCGGACCCTGTCGGACGGCGAGACCTCCCGTCATCCCGCGACCCACGTCTTCGAGCCGCCCCGGCTGCTGGCGAACCTCGTCGACCACGTCGTCACCCCGTCGATCCCCCTCCTGGTGCCGCTCGCCGACACCGGAGCCTTCACCGCCGTCCTGGAGGCCGTGCGGCGGGCTCCCGACCCGGTGCCGATCCCGCCCGGGCAGGTGACGGAGCATCTGGTCCCGGGGAACGGTCCCGGGGACACCGGCACGGTCCGGCGCGTGGTCACGGGGGTGGCCGAGGCCGTCCATCGGGCGGCCGGGGAGCTGGGACTGTTCTCCGAGATCGGCGTGCCGTGGGCGCGCCGGGGCGCGAGGAGCGCGTCGTGACCGGGCTGCCGGGGCTCGCCGAGCTCACCATCGCCGGGCGCTCGGTCGCCGAGTACGTCGACGGGTCCTCGCTGCCCGCGGAGCTGGCGCCGAGGCCGTTCCTCCATCCGGTCCGGACCCTGGCTGGGACCGTCGTCAGCGACGCCTGCCCGAAGGACCACCGCTGGCACCTCGGCGTCGGGGTCGCCGTCCAGGACGTCGGCGGCGCGAACCTGTGGGGCGGCCGCACGTACGTCCGCGAACACGGGTACGTCTGGCGCGGTGACCACGGGAGCATCCAGCACCGGGGGTTCTCCCGCCAGGAGCCCGACGCCGTCACCGCGGAACTCGACTGGCTCGGCCCGGGCGGGGAGCGCCTGCTGCGCGAGACCCGCTCGATGCGCGCGACCGTCCTCCCCCCGGACGTCGAGACGTCGGCCTGGCAGCTCGACCTCACCTTGACGCTCTCCAACCCCGGGGCCGGCGACGTCCGGCTCGGCAGCCCGGGGAGCAACGGACGGCGCGGCGCGGGGTACGGCGGCTTCTTCTGGCGTCTGCCCGCCCTGGACGACGCCCACGTGTGGACCGAGAGCGGCGACGGCCTGGAGGACGTCCACGGTTCGACGACCTGGTGGCTGGCGGTGGCCTGCCTGACCGGCGGACGCCCGGCGACGCTGCTCGCGACCCAGCCGGGTGACCGTGTCCCGGACCCGTGGTTCGTCCGTCTCCGCGAGTATCCCGGGTTCGGGGTCTCCCTCGCGCCCGACGCTCCCGTGCGTGTCCCGTCGGGAGGGCGGATCGAGCGCAGGCTCCGGGTCCTCATCATCGACGGGATGCCCGTGCCCGACGTCGTGTGGCGGCGGTTGTCCGCCCGCCGGAGTCAGGGGGACACGCGTCGGTGAGCACCAGCCACCCTCCTTCCCCGGGCGGACGGCCACCTACCCTGGCCGACGTCGCGAGGACGGCGGGGGTGTCGTCTGCGACGGCGTCGCGGGTCCTCAACGGGCGTGCCCGGGCGGTGGGGGAACCTCACCGCAGCAAGGTGCTCGAGGCCGCCTCCACCCTCGGCTACGCGGCGAACACCCTGGCGCAGGCTGTCGCCCGTGGCACCAGCAACGTCCTGGGGCTGATCGTCCACGACGTCACCGATCCCTACTTCGGGGCGATCGCCGACGGCGTGATGCAGGAGGCGGAGCACGCCGGGCTCGTCGTCGTCCTCGGGGTGACCCGCCGTGACCCGGAACGTGAGCTCGACTACCTCGCGGTCCTGCGTGGCCACCGGGCGCGAGCGGTGATCCTCGCGGGGTCGCGCACGACCCGGACCGAGATCAACCACCGTCTCGCCAAGGAGCTGGAGGCCTTCCGGTCGGCCGGTGGCTCCGCGGCGGCGATCAGCCAGAACCGTCTCCGGATCCACACGGTGGCGCCCCAGAACCGTTCCGGGGCACGGGATCTGGCGCTCAGGCTGCACGGCCTGGGACACCGCCGGTTCGCGGTGCTGGCGGGCCCTCCGGATCTGGTGACCGCCAGGGGGCGTCTCGCCGGATTCCTGGGCGGGCTCGGGGAGAAGGGAGTGGGGGCCGACCGGGTCAGGGTCGTGCCGGGAGCGTTCACCCGGGACGGCGGTGTCGAGGCGTCGCGGGTCCTGCTGGGCGAGGGCCTCACCGCCACCTGCGTGTTCGCCGTCAACGACGTGATGGCCGTCGGGGCGATGACGGAGTTCCGGCAGGCCGGGTTGTCGGTGCCGGACGACGTGTCGATCGCGGGGTTCGACGACATCGACACGCTGCGTGACGTCGCCCCCCGCCTGACGAGCGTCCACCTGCCCCTGGAGCTGATGGGGAGTCACGCCGTCCGCCTGGCCCTCACCGGGCCGGACGCCCGGGCGTCACTGGTCCGGGTCCCCAGCGAGGTCCGCCTGAGGGAAAGCGTCAGGGAGGTCTGAGCGGCCGGCGTCCGGCGCGGGCACCAGGCCGGACAGGGCGGGAAGCACCGCCGTCAGGGCGGGGTTCGCCGCCCCCCGGCGCCAGACGAGGTGCAGTTCGACGGGCAGGACCGGACGGGTGACGAGCGGCCGTAACCTCACGCCGCGAAGCCCGAGCCCGGCCGCGGAGGCGGGGACGACGGCCAGGCCGCGTCCGGCGCGGACGAGGGCCAGCATCGTGTGCACCGTGCCGACGCGGTCGGAGACGGTCCGCCGCACGGGCCCGAGAACACCGTCGATCACCCGCGCGAGGTGCCGGGCCGCGTCGGGGTCGAGGGCGAGCAGCCTCTCCCCCGCGATCCGGCCGACGTCGAGGGGGGTCTCCCCCGCCAGACGGTGCCCGGACGGAACGGCGAGCAGGAGCTGTTCCCGGCCGACGACCAGGGACTCAAGGACAGGGCGGTCGGTCGGCGGATGCACCAGCCCCAGGTCGAGGACGCCGGAGCGCAGCAGGTCGAGCTGGGTCGCGCTCGGCAGCTCGTGGAGGGAGAGCCTCACCCCCGGGCGGGCGTTCTCGACGCGGTCCAGCACGGGCCCGAGCGCGTGGAGCCCGGACAGGGGCGTGAACCCGACCGCCAGCTCACCGGCCCCACCGGCGGCGGCGCGCCGCGTCGTCCGCACCGCGGCCTCGGCGAGCGCCAGCAGCCGGCGCGCGTCGGGGAGAAAGGCCCGCCCGGCGTCGGTGAGCTCGACACCGTGGGAGGTGCGGTCGAGCAGGCGGGCACCGACGTCACGTTCGAGTCGCTGGACGTGGCGGCTGAGGGGCGGCTGGGTCATGCGCAGGCGCTGGGCCGCCCGCCCGAAATGCTTCTCTTCCGCGACGATCACGAAGGATCTGACGTGGTCCAGCGACAGCGCCGGCTGCATCGGACTGGCCCCCCTGCTCACCCGTTCGAAGGATAGCCGACAGGCCGTGCTCGTGATCAGGAGATACCCGCTGTTGACCGGCGGAGTGGTTCCGGAGACCACCCGGACGTGGTTGTATCGCCCTGTGCTGCTGACGGTGGGGGACGACGGGATCCGGCGGTGACCGGGCGGACCACGCGGCGACCGTCGACGACACCCTCGGCGACACCCTCGGCGACGCCGTGGGCGCGGGGGCTTCCGGTCAGGCGGGTCGAACTCGACCCGGCCGGGCACGGGTCGGGGTCCAGGACGGGGTCGGAGTCCGGGTCGGGCGGCCTGCGGCCCGGCCGGTGGCCGATGACGGTCCCGGCGGTCCGGCAGCTCGCCCGTGACGGGCTGGACCTCGGTCCGGCGACGGTCCTCGTCGGCGAGAACGGCTCGGGCAAGTCGACAGTCGTCGAGGCGGTCGCGGCGGCGTTCGGGCTCAACCCGGAGGGCGGATCCGTCCAGGCACGGCACAGCACCCGCCGGACGGAGTCACCGCTCGTCGACGCCGTCCGGCTGTCCCGGGGAGTGACGGGACGTCGCTGGGGATACTTCCTGCGGGCTGAGACGATGCACGGCCTCTACACGTACCTGGAGGATCTCGGCGGCGGTCCGCCGCTGCACGAGATGAGCCACGGCGAGTCGTTCCTGGAGGTCCTGCGCACGAGATTCGACTCGCCCGGGTTCTACGTGCTCGACGAGCCGGAATCCGCGCTGTCGTTCTCCGGCTGCCTGGCGCTCGTCGGCACCCTCCACGAACTCGTCGCCCGGGGCGGGCAGGTGCTCGTCGCGACCCACTCCCCCGTCGTCGCCTCCCTGCCGGGAGCGACGGTCCTCCAGTTCGGCGACGACGGCTGGACGACGACGTCCTGGGAGGATCTCGACCTCGTCGACCACCACCGTCGTTTCCTCACCGAGCCGATGCGCTATCTGCGCCACGTCGTGTCCGACTCCTGAAGGCGCCTCCGGCAGGCGTCGCCCGTCGAAAACACGCTTGTGCCATCTTCGCGTCCCGTGGCTTCATTGCCCAGGTCAGCAAGACCTTGAGCCAGGAGGCGAGAACGGTGCCGTACACCGAGGTGCCCGGGATCCGGGTACCCATCCGCATGTGGGCAGATCCGGACGGCGTGGAGATGTCTGCGATGCAGCAACTCCGCAACACGACCGGGTTGCCGTGGATCCACGGGCTCGCCGTGATGCCCGACGTCCACTACGGCAAGGGCGCCACCGTCGGATCGGTGATCGCCCTGCGAAACGCCGTCAGCCCGGCCGCGGTGGGGGTGGACATCGGGTGCGGCATGGCGTCGGTCCGGACGTCACTGACCGCCACCGACCTCCCGGACGACCTCGCACGCCTGCGGACATCGATCGAGGATGCCGTCCCGGTGGGATTCCACGGCCACGCGCGGCCCGTCGACGTCACCGGACTGCGTGATCTCCCCGTCGCGGACGCCGGGTGGGACACCTTCTGGAGCCGGTTCACCGAGCTGGACGGCGCGGTGTCCGACCGCCGGAAGAAGGCGTTCGAGCAGATGGGCACCCTCGGAGGCGGCAACCACTTCATCGAGGTCTGCCTCGAGACGGGCACGGACGGTGAGCCGCTGCCGGACGCTCCGGTGTGGATCATGCTGCACTCCGGGTCGCGCGGGATCGGCAACCTGCTCGCCCGGGCCCACATCGAGCGGGCGCGCGGGCTGCCGTACAACGCGGATCTGCCCGACCGTGACCTCGCGGTCTTCCTCGCGGACACTCCCCAGATGGAGGCCTACCGCCATGACCTCTTTTGGGCGCAGGAGTACGCCAGGCGGAACCGTGCGGTGATGCTCGCGCTGGTCCAGGACGTCGTCCGGCGGTTCTTCGACGCGCGAGGCCTGACGGTGACGTTCGGCGAGACGATCTCCTGCCACCACAACTACGTCGCCGAAGAGGTCCACGACGGCGTGGAGGTGCTGGTGACCCGCAAGGGAGCGATCCGGGCAGGCACCGGGGACCTCGGGATCATCCCCGGCTCGATGGGTACCGGCTCGTACATCGTGCGCGGTCTCGGTAACCCGGCGTCCTTCTGCTCGGCGTCCCACGGCGCCGGGCGGCGGATGAGCCGGACCGCTGCCCGCAAGCGGTTCACCCAGGACGATCTCGCCGCCCAGACCGAGGGCGTGGAGTGCCGCAAGGACGCCGGTGTCGTCGACGAGATTCCGGCCGCCTACAAGGACGTCCGGGAAGTGATCCAGGCGCAGTCCGACCTGGTCGAGGTCGTTCACCAACTGCGCCAGGTCGTCTGCGTCAAGGGTTGACGTTGCGCGCGGGCCGGGAGCGGGCGGCGTCCCCGTTCCGGCCCGCGCATCAGCCGTCCGTCTCACCGTCCATCTCGTCATCCGTCAAGAAGATCGCAGCAAGGCGGGGCAACCGGGCCCGCATCTCCCCCGGGTCGTCGAAGTCGAAGTCCTCGCCGACCGGATCGCCGTCGGAGGTCCAGGGGCACCTCGCCGGCATCACTGCCGGGCAGTCGACCCGCCCTCCCGGTAGCAGGGAATCAGTGTGTGCAGTTGCTGTCGCGATCACGACGGTGGTTGCACACGCTGATTCCCCGCTGTCCGCGAAGCGGGTTCACGACCCGGTCTCCAACTGTCGATCACCCAACACTGCAATCAGAGCGGTCGCCCCATTCCTGTCGATCAGGTCGCGATCACCGTCCGTTGCGACCCGTTACCTAGAAAGGCTCACTCGTCACCGCCCGCGGCGCCATGGGTGGTGGTTCAACGCCAACGAGGTGTGATCGAGAACTCAGATGACGGATCCGAGGAAGGTTCGGACGACGATGATCACGATCCCGGCAGCCGTACCCCGCAGGGGCGTCACCCGCCCGACTGACAAGCGATCACGAGGCTGCCCCACACCGGCGGGTCAGGCCCCGGGCACCAGGGCCAGGACGTCGTCGGTGGGGCCGACCTCGCCGAGCCGGGGGAACGTCATCTCCAGGCAGTGACGCGGCGCCGCTGATCAGGCGGCGACATCACCTCACGGTGACGGTGAGGGTCTTCGCGACTCTGCCGACCGGAGCGCACGGACCGGTCTCAAGCTTGATCACATACGTGCCGGGTTTGGTGTACGTGTGCTGGTAGGTCATCGTCTGCTTCATGTCGACGAAGGTCGTGACCCGTTCCGGACAGACGTAGACCTCGGCGTCATGGTTGTCCTTGGCGCCGTCGCCCCAGTCGAGGTGCTCGCCCTGCAGTTGGGTGTCCGCCGCGGGAACGGGCTTGGAGCCGTCGACGTAGAGTTCCTGCGGCACCTTCCCCAGGAACTCCGCGGAGAGGGTGACCTTCCGGGCGCCGTCCGGGGACGTCAGCCCGAGCGCCATCTGGAAGAAGCCACCGCCCGAGGACGTCCTGACGGGTTCCGCCACCGCCGACGCCGATCCGGACTCCGAAGCCGAGGGCGAGGACGACGCCGACGACGACACTGACACCGACGACGACACCGACGGCGGCGCGGGCGTCACGGAATCATCCGGCACCGAGGCCTCGGACGGCCCACCGCTGCAGCCGGTCAGGGCGGTCGCGGCGGCCGCAACCACCAGGAACGACAGCCCTCCACGGCCATGCCAGCGCCGGGAAACCCGGAACAATCGTGTCGAATCCGACATGCTCTCCCCCTGAAGCGATCCCCTGGACTGCGACACCGTACCTCCGGCCGTACAGATCACATCGGCAGTACCACCAGGACGGCGAGCGCGGTCTCCAGACGGGCGATCTCCGCCTCGGCGGCGACGAGCCGGGTACGGATCTTCTCGACGACGGGGGCCGGGGCCTTCGCGACGAACGCCTCGTTCGCCAGCTTCGCCGTGGCCTGCTGGCGTTCCTTGGTCGCCGCCGTCAGGTCCTTGGTGAGGCGCTTGCGCTCGGCCTCGACGTCGATCGCACCGGACAGGTCGAGTTCGACGGTCACCGTTCCGGCGGTGAGCTTGGCCGAGGGGACGAACTGCGCGCCTTCGTCGTCGAGGGTGGCGAGGAAACGCACCTCGGCCTCGTGGGCGGCAAGACCCGTCCGCTCCAGTCCGACGATGCGGGCGGGGACCCGCTTGCCGGGCCGCAGCCCCTGGTCGTTGCGGAAGCGCCGCATCTCGGTCACCAGCCGCTGGAGTTCGGCGACCTCGGCCTCGGCGGCGGGGTCGGACGCCGGGAGCGTGCGGGCCGTCGCCGGGTCGACCACGGACGCGGGCCACGTCGCGACGACCAGCGACTCGCCGCCGGTCAGCTCGGTCCAGAGGGCCTCGGTGACGAACGGGGTCACCGGGTGCAGCAGCCGCAGGACGACGTCGAGGACCTCGCCGAGCACGCGCCGGGTGACCTCGGCAGGCCGTCCGCCCGCCTTGAGGGGGAGCTTGGCGAGCTCCAGGTACCAGTCGCACACCTCGTCCCACACGAAGTGGTAGAGCGTCTCGACGGTCTTGGCGAACTGGTAGTCCTCGTACCCGGCGTCGACCTGCCCGGTGACCGCGGCGAGCCGCGAGAGGATCCAGCGGTCGACGACCGACTGCTCGGAGGCGTCCGGCAGGGGGCCTTCGACGGTGGCGCCGTTGATCAGGGCGAAGCGGGTGGCGTTCCACAGTTTCGTGCAGAAGTTACGGCTTCCCGCGACCCACTCCTCGCCGATCGGGACGTCGGTGCCGGGGTTCGCGCCGCGCGCCAGCGTGAAGCGCAGGGCGTCACTGCCGTAGGCGTCCATCCACACAAGCGGGTCGACGACGTTGCCCTTGGACTTGCTCATCTTGCGGCCGTGCTGGTCCCGCACGAGCCCGGTGAGCGCGATCGTGCCGAACGGCTGCACGCCGTCCATCGCGTACAGGCCGAACATCATCATCCGGGCGACCCAGAAGAAGATGATGTCGTAGCCGGTGAGCAGGACGGCGGTCGGGTAGAAGCGCGCGAGGTCAGGGGTCTTGTCCGGCCAGCCCAGGGTCGAGAACGGCCACAGGGCGCTGGAGAACCACGTGTCGAGGACGTCCGGGTCCTGGTGCCACCCAGGGATCTCCAGACCGTCCTCGGCGATGTTCGGCGGCATGTCCTCGGGACCCTGGCACACCGTCTCGCCGTCCGGCCCGTACCAGACCGGGATCCGGTGCCCCCACCAGAGCTGGCGCGAGATGCACCAGTCGTGCATGTTGTCGACCCACTCGAAGTAGCGGCCCGCCATGCCCGCGGGGTGGATCGCCACGCGGCCGTCGCGGACGGCGTCCCCGGCGGCCTTCGCGAGGGGCTCGACCTTGACGAACCACTGCTTCGACAACCGCGGCTCGACCACCGTGTCGCAGCGCGAGCAGTGGCCGACGGCGTGCTGGTAAGGGCGCTTCTCGGCGACGATCCGGCCTTCTTCACGCAGGGCTGCGACGACGGCCGGGCGGGCCTCGAACCGGTCGAGGCCCTCGAACGGACCCGGCGCCGTGACGACGCCCCGATCGTCCATCACCGTGATGCTCGGCAGGCCGTGCCGCTGCCCGATCTCGAAGTCGTTCGGGTCGTGCGCGGGCGTCACCTTCACCGCGCCGGTGCCGAACGCCGGGTCGACGTGGAGGTCTGCGACGATCGGGATGCGCCGGTCCGTCAACGGCAGGGCGACCGTGGTGCCGACCCGGTGGCGGTAACGCTCGTCGTCCGGGTGCACGGCGACGGCCGTGTCTCCGAGCATCGTCTCGGCACGCGTCGTCGCCACGACGATGCCGTCCTTGATACCGCCGTAGCGGATCGACACCAGTTCGCCGTCGTCGTCGTGGTGCTCGACCTCGATGTCCGACAGGGCGGTCCGGCAACGGGGGCACCAGTTGATGATGCGCTCGGCCCGGTAGATCAATCCGTCGTCGTAGAGGCGCTTGAAGATCGTCTGGACGGCGCGCGACAGCCCTTCGTCCATCGTGAAGCGCTCCCGGGACCAGTCGACGCCGTCCCCCAGCCGCCGCATCTGCCCGAGGATCTTGCCGCCGTACTCGTGTTTCCACTCCCACACCCGCGCGACGAAGTCCTCGCGGGCGTAGTCGTGCTTGCTCTTGCCCTCGCTCTCGGCGAGGTGACGCTCGACGACGGTCTGGGTGGCGATACCGGCGTGGTCCATCCCCGGCAGCCACAGGGCCTCGTGGCCCTGCATGCGCCGGCGGCGGACGAGGGCGTCCATCAGCGTGTGCTGGAAGGCGTGCCCGAGGTGGAGGCTCCCGGTGACGTTGGGCGGCGGGATCACGATGGCGTACGGCGGTTTGTCCGACGACGGGTCCGCGGAGAAGTAACCACGATCGATCCACCGCTGGTACAGCGGACCCTCCACGGCGGCCGGGGTGTAGGAGGAGGGCAGACCGGTGGTGGGGCGCTCCTGCGGCGTGGAGGTGGTCGTCATGGGGGGAATCCTAAGGACGTGGCGGAGCCCGGGGAACCGACGTCGTGTCGGTCGCCCGGATCAGGGATCTTCTGCAAATGGGTCACGGTGGTCCTCGGCAGCGGGCTGCGGGGGGCGGACGGCGGACTCGCACGGTTGGGCGCGGCGAGGGGCTGGCTGAGGCAGTCAGCCCCTGGTTACTCGCTGTCCTGTCACCGACATGCGGCCATGATACGGGCTCGCGTCCCCCGCGTCGCGCGACCCTCCCGCGAGGCGGTCAGGTCGACCGCGGACGGGTCCAGCAGGACGGCCACTGTTCGAGGTCGACGGCGGCGACCTCCTCGCCCGGCTCACCCACGAGCAAGGTGTACATCGCCTCCGCCGGATAGTCGTTCGCCCGGACCCGGAGCCGCCGTCCCCGGAACGGCATCTCGTAGATGATGACGTCGACGCCGTCGCACCGGGCGTTCGCGTCGTGCCACCACAGCGGCAGGTTGGTCAGTGTGGCCGCCTCGGCGGCGGCGGGCCCGGTCTTCGGCGGCTCGTGGGGAGGCCGCGGCACCGCGGAGGCGTCGTCCGCGAAGGCGCCTTCGGCGGAGGCACGGTCGGCGGGGGCACGGTCGGCGGGGGCACGGTCGGCGGGGGCACCGTCCGTGGGAGAGGCCACGATCTCCGGAGGCATCGTCACCGTGAAGTGGATGAGCACCTGCGTGGGACGGCGCCGTTCACCGCTGCGCGCCGCCACGGTCAGGAGGTACCCGCCGTCCGAGCCGACCGCCCACCGCTGGATCAGGAGATCGCCGTCGGTCTCGGGCCCGGTCAGCCGGACCCCACCGGACCCCGGGGACCGCTCCCCCAGCCGCGCCATCGCGTCCTCGGCCATGCGCAGGACGACGTGTCCCGCGACGACCCCGGGGACGACCCCGGCGACGGCGACGCCGCCGTCCCCGGTCGGTTCGGAGGCCCAGTCGAACTCCGCCGCCGATCCCGACACGACCGGCTCCAGCAGGAGTTCCCGCGTCAGGTGGTCCCGGTAGGCGTCCAGGTAGGCCTGGAGCCCCGCCGTGTCGACGGCGGGTTCCGGCCGGGGCGCGGCGGGTCGCGGCCGGCGGGCCCTGCGGCGCGAGGACCGTCCTCCCGGGGCCTCTCCCGCGGCCTGCCCTCCGGCGGCGGACGACGCGCCCGTGGCGGACGGCGCCCCACCGGTCGCCCGTTCGCCCTGGGCCGGCACCTGCGCCGTCTCGGCAGCCCGGCGCCGGGCGGTCTCCGCCTCCTCGTCGAGATCCCGCGGCAGCATGAGACTGATCTGACCGCCCCGGCCCGCGTCCGGAGTGAAGTGCACGACCTGGAGCGAGTAGTCCCGTGACCGCGTCGCGATCAGGTGCCGGATGGCGAACCAGGCGATGACGGCCCGTCCGGTGCGGGTGACCGTGCCGGCTGCCGCATAGGGCCCGAGGACCCGCTGGAGGGATTCGAGGGTGGCGTCCGCGTCCAACGGCGTGACGAACAGCTGCACGTGGTTCGCGACGTCCAGCCCACCGGGAATCGCGGCGGGGATCGCCTCCGCACCGACCGCCGCCTGGGTGAGACGACACAGGGCCTGGAAGGTCTCCCCCTGGCTCAGGCCTTGAAGAGGGTCCGCCCGCCCGCGCATCCGCCGGACGAGCATGCCGACGTGTACCCAGCTGGTCAGGCCTCCGCGGAGAACCGACGAGGTGAGTCGCTGAACGGCCGAACCCGCACGGGCGCCGTCGGGGGTGGCAGCGGGGGCTGCGAGGGCGAGGGCCAGACTTCCCTCGCCCTGGTGCCCGAGGTACGTCCCGATCGCGTCCATGCGCTCGGCGGGTTGCGAGGCGAAGGACACGCGGGTAAGCATGCCGCAGACCGGACGGCGGCGCGGCAATCCCGCAACAGTCCGTCCGATCAGACTGTGTCCGGATCGCTCGTTACGACCAGCCGTCGTGACTGTCTGTCACAACACCGCCGTCCCGGCGGTCCGCCGCCGTCCCGGCGGGCTCAGGCCGACTTCTCCCGGCGCTCGCGCTTGCGGACGGGAGCGTCACGCGGCACGAGCGTGGGGTTGACGTTCTCGAGGACGACCTCGCGGGAGACGACGACGCGGGCGATGTCGTCACGGCTCGGGACGTCGAACATGACGGGCAGGAGGACCTCTTCCATGATCGCCCTTAGGCCCCGCGCGCCGGTGCCCCGCAGGATCGCCTGGTCGGCGATGGATTCAAGGGCCTCGTCGCTGAACTCGAGCTCGACACCGTCGATCTCGAACATCCGCTGGTACTGCTTGACCAGGGCGTTCTTCGGGGTCGTCAGGATCGAGACGAGAGCCTCACGGTCAAGGTTGGTCACCGTCGTGATCACCGGGAGACGGCCGATGAACTCGGGGATGAGGCCGAACTTCAGCAGATCCTCGGGCATGACGTCGCCGTAGGCGTCGGCGTCGGCGCGGGGGGTGTGCAGCTGAGCCCCGAAACCGATCCCCCTCTTGCCGACGCGGGAGGAGATGATCTGCTCCAGACCGGCGAAGGCGCCACCGACGATGAACAGGACGTTCGTCGTGTCGATCTGGATGAACTCCTGATGGGGATGCTTTCGGCCGCCCTGTGGCGGGACGGACGCCGTCGTCCCCTCCAGGATCTTCAGAAGGGCCTGCTGCACGCCCTCGCCCGAGACGTCCCTGGTGATCGACGGGTTTTCCGACTTACGGGCAATCTTGTCGACCTCATCGATATAGATGATCCCGGTCTCGGCCTTCTTGACGTCGTAGTCGGCCGCCTGGATCAGCTTGAGGAGAATGTTCTCGACGTCCTCACCGACGTACCCCGCCTCGGTCAGGGCCGTGGCGTCGGCGATGGCGAAGGGCACGTTGAGCATCTTGGCGAGCGTCTGGGCCAGGTACGTCTTGCCGCATCCGGTCGGACCGATCAGCAGGATGTTCGACTTGGCGATCTCGACGACGTCCTCGCCGCGGCGGGAGGGCTCGCCCGCCTGGATGCGCTTGTAATGGTTGTAGACGGCTACCGCGAGTGACTTCTTCGCGGGCTCCTGACCGACGACGTACTGCTCGAGGAAGTCGAAGATCTCCTTCGGCTTCGGGAGTTCGACGAGACCGAGCTCGCTCGCCTCCGCGAGCTCTTCCTCGATGATCTCGTTGCAGAGATCGATGCATTCATCGCAGATGTAGACACCTGGCCCCGCGATGAGCTTTTTGACCTGCTTCTGACTCTTGCCGCAGAAAGAGCATTTGAGCAAGTCTCCGCCATCGCCGATGCGTGCCACAGGGTGTCCTTCCTCCGGGGCCGGGTGGCCGCGAGAGCCGGGCTGCTTGAGCGGCCCCGCTCCCATTGAACGCCACCCGGGCCCCGCTGTCAGCGGTTGTGCCCGAGCCGATACAGCGTGCCAGTGACGTCTCAGCTGTCAGTGCCGTACGCAGGGACGCTCGTCTTGCGACTGCCGAGGACCTGATCCACCAGACCGTACTCCACGGCCTGATCCGCGGTGAGAATCTTGTCGCGTTCGATGTCCGTCCGCACCTCTTCGACCGACCGGTTCGAATGGCGGGAGATGGTCTCCTCCAGCCACGTGCGCATGCGGAGCACCTCGTTGGCCTGGATCTCGATGTCCGAGGCCTGCCCGTAGTCACCACCGGCCAGGGCCGGCTGGTGGATCAGGACCCGGGCGTTCGGCAGGGCGAGACGCTTGCCCTGAGCCCCGGCCGCCAGCAGGACGGCGGCCGCGGAAGCCGCCTGACCGAGGCAAACGGTCTGGATGTCCGGACGGATGTACTGCATCGTGTCGTAGATCGCGGTCAGCGCCGTGAACGACCCGCCCGGTGAGTTGATGTACATGATGATGTCGCGGTCCGGGTCCGCCGACTCCAGCACGATCAGCTGGGCCATGATGTCGTCCGCACTGGTGTCGTCGACCGGCGCGCCGAGGAAGATGATCCGGTCCTCGAATAGTTTGTTGTACGGGTCCTGCCGCTTGTACCCGTACGCCGTCCGCTCCTCGAACTGCGGGACGATGTAGCGGCCGACGGGCTGCTGGGCGGCGCCGCGGGCGCCGAGGGGGTTGAAGGTCATCACAGGCTCCTCAGGTGCTGGCCGGTAGGCGTCGGTCGCGACGATTGATCAGGACGCCACCATGCCGCCGCCGCCGCTGACATCGCGGGCGTTACGGACGACGTGGTCGACGAGGCCGTAGTCGAGCGCCTCGGGAGCGGTGAACCAACGGTCCCGGTCGGAGTCACGGGTGATGGTCTCGATGGTCTGCCCGGTCTGCTCGGCGATCAGCGTCGCCATGGTCCGCTTCATGTGCAGGATCAGTTCGGCCTGGATCTTGATGTCGCTGGCCGTACCACCGATGCCGCCGAGCGGCTGGAGCATCAGCACCCGGGCGTGCGGCAGGGCGTAGCGCTTGCCCTTGGCGCCGGCCGACAGCAGGAACTGCCCCATCGAGGCGGCCAGCCCCATGGCGACCGTCGCGACGTCCGGCTGGATGAACTGCATGGTGTCGTAGATCGCCATGCCCGCCGTGACGGAACCACCTGGGCTGTTGATGTACAGCCAGATGTCCTTCTCGGGGTCCTCCGCGGCCAGCAGGAGCAGCTGCGCGCAGATCGCGTTGGCGTTCTCGTCCCGGACCTCGGACCCGAGGAACAAGATCCGGTCCTTGAGGAGCCGGTTGTAGATGTGGTCGTCAAGGCCCATGCCGCCCGGCTGCGGACCCCGAGCACTCGGGTCCCCCGCCGACGCGCCTGATCCGGACGACGCACCCGGCAGGATCAACTGGCTCACGATTCGCTCCCCGGTACTCGGAAGAACCCCGCCGTCGGCGGGGTGGGTGGAACCCCACCCGGCTGCATCGACACTAACGCGAGGAACCGCCCTGGATGCTCCCGCCACAAGCGATGTTCGCTCACGGCGCACGGGAGCCGTCACGATGACGTCCCCGACGGACGGCGACGGGCCCCGGACACGGAGTGCCCGGGGCCCGTCGGCCGATCAGCCGAGTGGCGGATCCTGTCTTACATGTCTGTTTCGCCCAGCTTTCAGGCCTTCGGAGCCTCCGTGACCGCAGGCTCATCCGGCTCAAACTCGGACACACCGAACGACGGCAGCGCCGTGGGGTCAGCCGTCGCGGGACCGGTCGGCTCGGGCAGCTCGACGGCCTCCTCGCCCTCGGCGTCCTCCTCGTCCTCGACCGGGATCTGGAGATCGACGACATTGCCGGAAGCGTCCTTCACGCCGATCTTGCTCAGGGCGATCACCAGCGCCTTGTTCCGCGCGACCTCCTGCACCATCGCCGGAACCTGCTCCGCCTCGTCGACGGCCTGGGCGAACTCGTTCGGGTCCATCCCGTACTGACGAGCGCTCATCACCAGGTACTCGATGAGCTCCTGCTGGTTGACCGACACGGCCTCGGACTCCGCGAAGGCATCGAGCAGCAGCTGCGTGCGCAGCTGCGTGCGGGTCTCGGCGTCCACCTCGGTCCGGTGCTCGTCGTCCTCGCTCCGGTTCTCACCCTCAAGGTGGCGGGCGACCTCCTCGGCGACCACACCGTCCGGGACGGGGATGTCGAGGACCTCCAGCATGTGCTCCAGGAAGCGCTCGCGGGCCTGGGCGGCCTGCTCGTAACGCTTCATCGTCGTCACCTGCTGGCGGAGGTCCTCACGCAGCTCCTCCAGGGTGTCGAACTCGCTCGCCAGCTCGGCGAACTCGTCGTCCGGCTGGGGCAGGAGACGCTCCTTGACGGCCTGGACCGTCACGGTGACGGACGAGTCCTGACCGGCGCGGTCGCCACCGGCCAGCGGGGCGGTGAAGGTCGTCGTCTCGCCCGCCTGCAGACCGGTGAGCGCCTCGTCGATCCCGGGCAGCATCGTGCCGGAGCCGAGCTGGTAGCTAACACCCTTGACGCTGTCGATCTCCTCGCCGTCGATCTCAGCCTGGATGTCGATGGTCACGTAGTCGGCCTCGACGACCGCCCGCTCCACGGTCGAGAGCGTGCCGAACCGCTCGCGCAGGGCCTCAAGGCGCTCGTCGACGTCCGCCTCGGTGACCTCGAGGTCGTCGACGGTCACCTCGATCGAGTCCAAGGCCGGGAGAGTGATCTCCGGCCGGATGTCGACCTCGACGGTGAACTTCAGGTCACCGCCGTCCTTCGGGTCGGGCACGTCCGTGACGTCGACGCTCGGACGGCCGAGGGGACGCAGCTCGCCCTCTTCCATCGCCCGCGCGTAGAACTGGGGGAGCGCCTCGTTGACGGCCTCCTCCAGCACGGCTCCGCGCCCGATCCGCTGATCGATGATCCGGGGCGGAACGTGACCCTTGCGGAAGCCCGGGACCTGCACCTGGCTGCCGATGGTCTTGTAGGCGCGGTCGAGGCTCGGCTTGAGCTCGTCGAACGGCACCTCCACAGTGAGCTTGACCCGGGTCGGGTTGAGGGTCTCGACGGCACTCTTCACAGCGAGTTTCTCCTGCGGACGGGGATCGATGGCATTGACGCAGGCCGGCCGGCGTACCGGTGGACGGCGGTTCGGAGCAGATGTCGGCCGACGGCATCGGCGCCGTCGGCCATCGTAGCCGCCTGAGGACGGCACGATGTCCGGAGCGTGCCTCCATGACGGCCCCGTTCCCTGACGGAGCTCGTTCACGGAGCCGGTTCACCGGACTGGTGTCACCGGGTGGACCGGTCGGCCCCTGGCGAGGCTTCCGCCCCGGAGAGCCCTGCCGATCCGGCGGCCGGGCGAATCAGAAGTACGTGTTCTCGACGACACCGCGGATGGCCCAGAAGATCCCCGCGGCGATCGCCAGGAGGAAGATGAGCATGACGGTGATCCCAACAAAGATCAACCCGAGGCCGACGAGCTCCCGCGGACGCGGTTTCTTCGTGGGCGTGGCCTCGACCGTCGGCCGCGTGATCCCACCGGGTGGGGTGAACGGGTACGGCACGGCCGGAGGGTGACCGGGGCGCTCCCGCTTGTGGTGGTGCCCCTCACTCTTGCGCTGGGCGGCATAGGCGCGACGGACCTCGGCGATGCGCTCCCAGGCGACGGCGGTGACCTGCGCGTCGTCCTCTTCCTCGCCCTCGTCGTCCTCGCCCCACGCCAACGCCTCAAGCATCAAGGAGGCATCGTTGCCGCACGCCGTGCGGAAGGCGGTGACCTCGTCCTCCGGAGCGTCCTCCTCCAGGAAACCCCATCGGCCCGCCTGCGGCAGATCCCCGAGCATCCGATAGACCCCGGCGAGCCTGCGACGAAGATCCAGCCGATGCGGACGTGTCACCAGCGCCTCACGCAGACGACGCCGCGCAGACGCATGATCACCGTGCGCAAGGTCATCCTCCACCTCGGTGAGGATGTCGTCGACCACGATCACAGTGCCTCCCCGGTGATACTCCGATGCGCCCGTCCACCCGTCGGGGTACCCGGATTCGAACCGGGGGCCTTCCGCTCCCAAAGCGGACGCGCTACCAAGCTGCGCCATACCCCGTCATGCTGACCCTAGGACCGTAGCGGACGCCGACGGTGCCGCGTGACCTCTGTAGGCACTAGGGTAAGCGCTGGAGGCAGCACTCACGGCGCCCCGGGGGTCCCGGTCGCCGAGACAGTTGTCCGCGCGCGGGTGTAGCTCAATGGCAGAGCTCCAGCCTTCCAAGCTGGTCATGCGGGTTCGATTCCCGTCACCCGCTCTCACGAGAAAGACCTGGTCAGAGGCGAATCCCCCGACCAGGTCCCGATCTCTAGCTTCAGTTGATCATGATTCGTGCACTTCGCGTGCACTTAGCCCGCGCGGACCAGCGCTCCCGCCGCACCGTCGTCCGGGTCATCCCCGGGATCCTCGTTCTCATCGGCCGCCTTCTCCTCGTTCGGTTCCTGCGCCTTGGCCGGTTGCGGAGCGTGCTCGTCGATGAGGTCTTCCATCGCGTCCGCGATCCGGCGATCGGCACCCTGAGTCCGGTGCTGGTAGATCAGCGCCGCCCGCATGCTGTCGTGACCCATGCGAGCCATGAGGTCCCGCAACGAGGCTCCCGAGGCAGCGGCCAGGGTGTTTCCCGTGTGACGAAGATCATGGAAGTGCAGGCCCGGGACGCCGACCGCCTCAACGTGCTTCGCCCAGCTCACGCGCTTGTTGAAGTTGTTCCGGCCCACCGGTCCGCCTCTGTCCCCGGTGAAGACCAGCGACTCCGGACCGTCCTTCACCCTCTCGGCGAGATGCTCAATCAGCATCTTCATGATCGGCTTAGGGAGGGCGACGATACGTTCTCCGGCCCGGGACTTCACCGG
>JAUPKQ010000200.1 GCA_030837345.1 Actinomycetota bacterium
TACCTCGGGCTGCTGCTGGCACTGCCGCACGCGATCTGGACCGGCACCGATCTGTCGTCGTCCCGGGGCGCGAAGCTCTACTGGGTGGCCCTTCACGCCGCTGCTCTCGGCGCGGTGCTCGTCTGGCGGGTCGCCGTCCCGGTCAGGCGCTCGGTCAGGCACCGGATCGTGGTCGACAAGGTCGTGCCCGAGTCACCGGGAGTCGTGTCGATCTATCTGACCGGACGTGACCTCCCCGCGCTGGACGCCGCCGCCGGACAGTTCTTCACCTGGCGGTTCCGGTCCGGGCCGGGGTGGACGCGCGGTCATCCCTTCTCCCTGTCGGAGGCTCCGCGCGGTGACCGGCTGCGCATCACGGTCAAGGACCTCGGCGACGGCAGCCACGCCCTGACGGAGCTCCGGCCGGGCACCCGCGCCCTGATCGAGGGACCGTACGGGCGCCTGCACCCGGGCGTCCGGACACGTCAGAAGGTCACTCTGATCGGCGCCGGGATCGGGATCGCTCCCCTCCGGGCCCTGCTGGAGGCCCTCGACGTCGCCCCCGGGGACCTGACGATGATCTGCCGGGCGCACGACGAGGAGTCCCTCGCCCTCCGGAGCGAGATCGACGCCCTCGCGGCGAGCAGCGGCGCCCGCGTCTTCCACGTCGTCGGCCCTCGCGTGACGGACCGGGCGAGCTGGCTCCCGGTCTCCGCGGCCCACCTGACGGACGTCCAGGCGCTCCGCGAGCTCGTCCCGGACATCGCCGGGCACGACGTCTTCCTCTGCGGCGCCGACGCGTGGATGGACGCCGTCCGCGCCGCCGCTCTCGAGGCGGGCGTACCGTCCGCCGCCATCCACCGGGAGAGGTTCTCGTGGTGACCCGTCAGAAGGAAGAGGGTTCGGTGCGCCGCATCGTGATGGCCGGAGTGGGCACGACGGCCCTGCTCGTCCTGCTCCTGCGCTTCGACGCCAGCAACCGGGACGCGTCCGCCGAGGCCGCACCGATCGCGAAGGGGACGGCCACCGTCTCCGGGACCTTCACCGGCGACGCGGTTCCGACCCGCCACGGCCAGGTGCAGGTCCGGATCGTGATCGAGAACGGCCGGATCACGAAGGCCGAGGCGATCGACTACCCGAGGAACAACCACAAGGATCAGGAGATCAACTCCTGGGTGGTCCCGAAGCTCGAACAGGCGACCCTCGACACCAACGGCACCGGGATCGATTCCTACTCCGGCGCCACGGTGACGAGCGAGGGCTACCAGCAGTCCCTCCAGTCCGCGCTCGACCAGGCCGCGAAGTAGGGCGTCCCGGACATGCCGGCGACCTGTGACCAGCCCCGCCGGGCGTGGGTCGAGCACGTGATGAGCATGCCCGTCAGCATCCACGTGCGGGGACCGCTCGCCCGGGAGGGGGCGGCGGATCTCGCTGTCCGGGCGGCGGTCGCGGAACTGCACCGCACGGAAGAGCTGTTCAGCGTGTTCCGGCCGGACAGCGAGGTGAGCCGGATCCGGTCGGGAGCGCTCGATCCGGCGGACGCCGATCCGCTGGTCCTGGAGGTGGCCGCGCTGTGCCGCCGCGCCCGGGAGATCACCGATGGCTGGTTCGACGCGGACCTTCCCGGCCCGGACGGCGTCCGCCGGTTCAACCCGACCGGGCTGGTGAAGGGGTGGGTGACCGAACGGGTGACCGACCGGCTCTCCGAGGCGTTGCCGGATCACGACGTCCTGGTCAACGCGGGTGGGGACATCGCCGTCCGGTGCCGCCGGACCGACACCCCCGGCTGGTCCCTCGGCATCGAGGACCCGGCGGACCGCGGCCGGGTGCTCGCCACGGTCCGCCTGCGGACCGGCGGGATGGCCACCTCGGGGACGGCCGCCCGGGGAGCCCACATCGTCGACCCCGCCACGGGGATACCCGCCACCGGCCTGCGGTCGGTCACGGTGGTCGGGCCGCGTCTCCTCTGGGCGGACGTCCAGGCGACCGCCGCTTTCGCGAGGGGTGAGGCCTGCTGCGAGCATCTGGGGAGGCTGGACGGCCACCTGTCCTTCGTCGTCCTCGGCGACGGCTCGACCCGGACACTCCGCGGCGCCGACCGGGTGACCCCGCGTTTCCCCAGAGCGCGTCCAGCGACCTCCCAGGGAGAAGGGCAACACTGAGCGCTGTGACGCAGAAGACCCCCGAGGCGAGATTGCTGGTCGTCGACGACGAGCCGAGCATCCGTGAACTGCTCACCGCGAGCCTGCGGTTCGCGGGATTCGAGGTGACCGCCGCAGCCGATGGCGCACAGGCCCTCCGGCAAGCAGAACGGGTACGCCCTCATCTCATCGTTCTCGACGTGATGCTCCCGGACATGGACGGGTTCACCGTCACCCGGAAACTTCGAGAACGTGGCCGTGAGGTACCGGTGCTCTTCCTGACGGCGAGGGACGAGACGGGCGACAAGGTGATGGGGCTCACCGTCGGCGGGGACGACTACGTCACGAAACCGTTCAGCCTGGAGGAGGTCGTCGCGCGGATCCGCGCCGTCCTGCGCCGTTCGGGGATGTCCGGTCTGCCGGACACGAGCCGCCTGTCCTTCCACGACCTCGAACTCGACGAGGACTCCCACGAGGTCCGCCGTGGCGGAAAACTGGTCGACCTCTCCCCCACCGAGTTCAAGCTGCTGCGTTACCTGATGCTCAACCCGAACCGGGTCCTGTCGAAGGCCCAGATCCTCGACCACGTCTGGGCCTACGACTTCAACGGCGAAGCGGGGATCGTCGAGTCGTACATCTCCTACCTGCGACGCAAGATCGACCAGGTGGAGCCGCCTCTCATCCACACCCGGCGTGGCGTGGGGTACGTGCTCCGCCTCCCACCGGAGGGGTGAGCCGATGGCCGGTCCCGAGGCCGCGACGGACGACGCCGCGACGGGCGGCGTCCCGGCGGGCGGCACGGGCCGGTCGCTGCGGGCACGCGCGGACCTGCTGACGGAGCGGGGCAGGACGGCGTGGGAGGCCGTTCCGCTCCGGGCGCGGCTCGTGGCGATCCTCGTGGCGCTGCTGGCAGGAGCACTGTCGATCAGCGGCGCCATCGTCGTGAACCGGCAGCATGCCGCCCTGATGAACGACCTCGACAGGTCCCTGGAACGGGCTCTCCACCCGATGGTGAGCGACGCCTTCCGGATCCGCTCGGACACGGAGCCCACCGAACGGCGCGGCCCGGAGTTCTCCAGCGACTACGTCGCCTACCCGATCTGGTTCGACGGCGTCCCGAGCAAGATCCAACGACCCGCCGTCAGCAGTTTCCTGCCGGACGAGGACCCGGCGTTCGACCGGCTCGCCGAGATGCACCCGCGGATGGGTGAGCCGTTCATTCTCGGGTCCACCCACGGTCCCGCCGCCTGGCGGGTCCTCGGCAAGGAGATCCAGGTCTCCGCGACCGGCGAGCCCATCGGACAGATCTTCGTGGCCACCCCGCTGATCCGCGTCCACGACACCGTCGAGTCCCTGACGATCAGCCTGACCGCGGTCGCCCTGGGCGTCATGCTGGCGGGCGGCACCCTCGGATGGATGCTGATCCAGAAGTCCTTCCGGCCTTTGACGGAGATGGAGGAGACGGCCGCGGCGATCGCCGCGGGCGACCTGTCCCGTCGCATCCCCCCGCACCCGCCGACGACCGAGGTGGGCAGCCTGACGGCGTCCCTCAACGGGATGCTCGCCCAGATCGAATCCGCCTTCCGCGCCCGGGAGGCGTCCGAGGCCCGCACCCGGCGGTTCGCCGCCGACGCCTCCCACGAGCTGCGGACGCCGCTCGTGTCCATCCGTGGGTTCGCCGAGCTCTTCCGGCAGGGCGCCGTCCCGGCGGACGACGTGCCCCGCACCATGCGGCGCATCGAGGACGAGGCCAAGCGCATGGGCAGTCTCGTGGAGGACCTCCTGCTGCTCGCCCGCCTCGACGAGCAGCGCCCCGGCCGCAAGGACCCGGTCGACCTGCTCGTCCTCGCGGGTGACGCCGTCCATGACGCCCATGGACTCGACAGCACCCGGAAGATCACTCTCACGGGTGTCAACGA
This sequence comes from Actinomycetota bacterium, assembly GCA_030837345.1. Lineage (GTDB taxonomy): Bacteria > Actinomycetota > Actinomycetes > Actinomycetales > Kineosporiaceae > JAUPKQ01. The sequence goes on from JAUPKQ010000200.1 coordinate 4,040, forward strand.
CAACGGTCCCGTGCCCTCGGTCGTCATCGGCGACGAGGACCGCCTCCGGCAGGTCGTCGCCAACCTGGTCGCGAACGCCGTCCGGCACACCCCTGCCGGGACACCGATCGAGGTGGGGGTGGGGACGAACGACGCCGGGGACTCCGTCCTGGAGATCCGCGACCACGGTCCGGGCCTCACCGACGACCAGGCCCAACGGGTCTTCGAGCGCTTCTACCGGGTCGACTCGTCACGACGTCGCGACACCGGTGGGGGATCGGGTCTCGGCCTGTCCATCGTGGCGGCGGTCGTCGCCTCCCACACGGGGCAGGTCGAGGTGGTGCCGACACCCGGAGGCGGCGCGACGTTCAGGGTCACTCTCCCCGTCAGGGCGACCTCACCGACGCCGTCCGCCCGGGACGACAAGGACACCTTCGAACGAACCGGGCCCCTGGGCCAGGATCGGCGGTGAGCCTGCTCACGTCAGCCCTGACCAGGACTTTCGCGGACGGAGCAGTCGAACGGGCATGACATGCTGTCAGGCGTTGCCACGGCGGCGGAGGGATCCTCCGAGGGATCGTGGCGGCATGGCTCCGGCCGTTTCAGGCCCGTGAGCCGTCGGCCGCCGGCCCGATGCTGCGCCCGCGGGTAGATTCTCTATCACCCCCACAGGAGTGATGGTCAGATGGCCAGCAGCACTCTGCTCCGTAACGCCCGGAGCGAGCTCTACGCGACGTGGGCTCGTCTCATCGACAGCATCCTTCCGGCTCCCGACGAGTCCCGGCTCGTGCCGATCGCGGAGGTCGGGCGCGGGTCCCTCTCCTTCATCGAGGGCAGCCTCGCCGACATGGGCATCACAGCGATCATCAGCGAGAGCCGGACGATCAACGGCGAGCCGCGTTTCCGTGTCCTCGTCCCCGCCTGCGACGCCGCCACCGCCCACGAGGCCGTCACCGGCCTGTAACAGCCCGGCGCCGCCTGGCGCCGTCCGGACCGCCACTCGCCGGATCTCCCTCGTACTGGTCTCTCTAATCCACGCAAAGGAAACGTTCGGGACGTCCCGGGACTTCAGAATGGAGTACGTCCACCGGCATGCCCCGGATGTGCCCGAGCACCTCAGGTGAGGAGTCACCGCGTGAGCCACGCAGAAGACGACGCCCAGGAGTCCACCCGACGGGAGGCGCCCTCGACCAGCGTCGCCAACCCGAGGCGGATCCGGCTCGGGGCGGACTGGCAGCCGAGCACTCCGGGGTCCTGACGATTTCCCAGGGAAGACTCAGGAACGCTTCAGAACTCGCTCAGCGGGCTGAGATGTGATGACATCACCACACACGGAAAGGTGAACGGTGATGTCGCAGAACACGGGCCCCCAGCCGGAGACCTGGCACGCCCCTTGGGCTGTCCCCGCGTCGGAACGGCCGGCCGCCACCGCGGTCGACTCCGCTCCCCGAAGCGATCAGTCCGGTGTGCCCGACCCCTACGCCCCTTCGTCGGCAGCGACCGACCAGACGGCCGTCTATCCCAGCCAACCCGTGCAGGCGGGTGTCCCGGGTGGGTTCTCCACCCCGGCGTCGGTACCGGCCGGTGGCTTCCCCCCGCCGGCCGGTCCCCCGCCGAGGCGCGAGCCCCGGCGCCCGGGCTGGGGCGGAGTCCTCGCCGTCGGGGTGGGAGCGGCGGTTCTCTCCAGCCTGCTGACGGCGGGCATGTTCACCCTGAGCGACCGCGACAACACCTCCCCGGCGCTGAGTTCCTCCGCCCCCGGCCCCACGGGCGCCCAGTCCGCCCCGCTGGTGTCCAGCAGCGGCGGGACGCCCGACTGGGTGTCCGTCGCAGGCGCCGTCGAACCGAGCGTCGTCTCGGTGCAGGTGACCACGGCCAGGGGCGGCGGCGAGGGATCCGGGATCATCCTGGACGCACAGGGTCGTATCCTCACCAACCACCACGTCGTGGCGGAGGCCGGGACCGGCGGGGCAGCCTCCGGAACCGAGCTCTCCGTCGTCCTCTCCGACGGGCGGGCCTACCCGGCGGAGATCGTCGGCACCGACTCCGCGACCGACCTCGCGGTGATCAAGATGGACAAGGCGCCGTCCGGGTTGAAGCCCGCGACATTCGGTGACTCCTCCGCCGCCAAGGTCGGGGACCCCGTCATGGCCCTGGGCAACCCGCTCGGGCTGTCCGACACGGTGACCACCGGCATCGTCAGCGCCCTCAACCGCCCGGTCCGCGCGTCATCCGGTCAGGGAGGCAACGGGAGCGGCGGCGGCGAACCCGTGATCACCAACGCCATCCAGACCGACGCCGCCATCAACCCCGGCAACAGCGGCGGCGCCCTGGTCGACTCCAGCGGCCGGGTCATCGGGATCACTTCCTCGATCGCCTCGATGAGCGGTTCGTTCGGCGGCCAGGCAGGCAACATCGGGCTCGGCTTCGCCATCCCGATCAACGAGGCCAAGCAGGTGAGCGACGAGCTGATCAGCACCGGCAAGGTCCAGCACGCCTACCTCGGCGTCACGCTGGAGGACAGTTCGGTCGCGTTGGACGGCGCGCGCCGCGAGGCCGCGGTCATCCAGTCGGTGAGCGCCGGCACCCCCGCCGCCGCAGCCGGTGTCAAGACCGGGGACGCCGTCATCGCCTTCAACGGCCGGGCGCTGGACAGCGCCGATTCCCTCGTCGGCACGATCCGCGCCATCAAGCCCGGCACCCAGGTGACACTCACCATCGTGCGCAACGGCTCCGCCCAGGAGGTCAAGGTCACCCTCGCCCAGAGGCCCGCCACCCGCTGAGGCCGCCCCTCGGCCGAGATCAGGCCCAGCTCAGACCATCCGGACGGGCCACCGCGGTACCCACCCCTCGGGTATCGCGGTGGCCCTTTCCGTGGCCCCCTCCGGCGTTCACGTGTCAGGCTGACCCGGCCGGAGGGCAGGCGAACCTGTCCCGCACGTTCGGGTGCCTTCGCGCGGTCTGCGCCTGGCGAAGCAGGGCGGGCTCCTGGGCCTCCCCGTACAGCGGCTTACGGCCCTGTGGATAACTCACGATGATCTGTCGCCTGTGGATGACGGCGACCGCTCCCGAGCGAAAGCCGCCACGCTGGACGACAGGTGCAGAGGGCCGCGAGGGTCGCGGCGAGGCACCCGGACGGGGGCCGACATGAGCCGGTACGAGGTCGACAGCGAGCAGGTGGCCAGGGCGAGCGGTGCGGTCCGGACATCGGCGGAGCGGATCAGCGGTGAGGTCGACGGCATGACGCGACATCTGATCGATCTGCAGAACAGCTGGAAAGGCCAGGCCGCGACCTCGTTCCAACACGTCGTCACGGACTGGCGCGCGACGCAGGAGCGTGTACGGGCCAGCCTGGAGGAGATCCAACGGGCGCTGGCGGTGGCAGGTCAGCAGTACGCCGAGGCGGAGGACGCTGCCACCCGTCTGTTCGCCCGATAGCCGAGGTAGGCCGACGACCGGCGATCGCGCCCTGCGGGCCAGAGGCGACACCCCGGCGCGAAACACCGACCTTCTGGTGAGGAATGGATCAACCAGGGTGGTATCCGTCGGATTGTCGGGTGCGGTATCTGGCCCTCGGGCAGGCGAACCGTTCTCGGCGGCCGATCAGCGCTCGGTCGTCACGGAGCTGAGGACCGAGACCGCGGCGTCGACGTCAGGTACCTCCCATGTCATGACGAGGCGACGCCGACCGGAGGCGTCGGTCTCGGAA
>JAUPKQ010000201.1 GCA_030837345.1 Actinomycetota bacterium
ACGACGAGACTCACCCCGAGCTTGGCGACCGGGTTGGCCCGGGCGATCGGCGCGGTGAGGTCGCCGTCCGGGCGGGCGAGGATGTCGACGACACTCATCGGGCACGCTCCCCGGTGGATTCCGGCAGGGACACGGGCACGGATCCCGACGAAGGCGGTCGGTGAGGGCGTCCGGCGCGCAACTCAAGGACGTCGTCGGCGAGCACGGACGTCAGGGCTTCGTCGTGGGTGATCACAGCGAGGGCCGTCCCCTCGTCCAGGAGGTCGCGGAACAGGGTGACGAGTTCCGCCCAGGTCCTCGCGTCCTGGCCGAAGGTCGGTTCGTCGAGCACGAGGACGCCGGGGCGCGCCGCCAGGGCGGTCGCGACGGACAGCCGCCGCTGTTCCCCGCCGGAGAGGGTGAACGGATTCGCCCTCGCCAGGGGGGCGAGCCGGAGCCGTTCGAGCAGGTCGTCGACGCGCCGCGCGACCTCGTCCCGGGCGACGCCCGCGCGGGACGGCGAGACGGCGAGTTCGTCGGCGACGGTCCGCGCCACGAACTGGTGCTGCGGATCCTGGAACACCGTCCCGATCCGGGTCACCAGGTCACGAGGCCGCCAGCGGTGGGGGTGCGGTCCGAGATCGTTCCCGGTGAGCCGGGCCGTCGCGGTCACCGTTCCGGCCGCGGGGGCGGCGAGCCCGGCGAGCGCGAGGGCGAGGCTGGACTTGCCCGCGCCGTTCGGGCCGACGACCGCGAGGGCGCGCCCTGCCGACAGGTCGAGATCGACGCCACTGACGGCAGGTTCGGCGAGCCCTCGCCGACGGACCGACACACCTCGGACGGCGAGCAAGGGCTCGCCGTCGTGCGGGCGAGACCCCTGGCGTCCCGGATCACGCCCGGGTTCATGCCCCGGGACCCAGACACCTCCGGCGGCCAACTCGGTCCCGCGCCGGGCGAGGACCTCCCGCGGGCTCCCGTCGGCGAGTACCCCGCCTCCGGCCTCCAGGACGACGATCCGGTCGACGAGATCGATCCACGGCGCCACCCGGTGCTCACAGACGACACAGGTCGCCCCGGAGGCTGCGAGGACGTCGGCGACGTGCCCGCGGAGGAGGGCCGCGCCGTCCGGGTCGAGCATGGCGGTCGGCTCGTCGAGGAGCAGGAGACCGGGGCGCAGGGCGAGCACTCCCGCCAGGGCGAGCCGCTGGCGCTGTCCCCCGGACAGGGCCGCCGTCGGATGGCTGGCGCCGTAGGGGAAGGCGACGGCGTCGAGGGCCTCCTCGACGCGGGGCCAGATCTCGGCGCGAGGGACGGCGTGGTTCTCCAGGCCGAAGGCGACGTCGTCACCGCACCGGGTGAGCACCGTCTGCGCCATCGGGTCCTGGAGCAGCAGTCCGGTGCGGGCCGATCCGGCCCCCACCGCTTCGTGGCGGGCGCGGACGGCGGGAACGCCGTCGAGGTCCAGGGTGCCCTCGTCGTCGCCGGTACCGTCGTGGCCGCCGTCGAGCAGCCCCGCGAGCCCCGCGAGCAGGGTCGACTTGCCCGACCCGCTCGTGCCGAGCAACAGGACGCGTTCGCCCGGGGCGACGTCCAGGTCGACGCCACGCAACGCCCAGGCCCGCCGGGTGGCGTACCTCCAGCCCCACCCCCGGGCGCGGACGGCGACCGGCCCGGCCCGGTGCGCCGCGGCCCGTCCCGGTGCCCGGCCGTCTCCCCGCACGGGTTCACACCCGCTCGGCGGAACGGCCGGAGGCGAGCGGCGCCAACGCTCCCGTCTCGGCGAGGACCCGGGTGAGGGACCATGCCCCCGCCCCCGCCAGGACGACGCCCGAGAGCACGGCGAACCCGATGTACCCGGCCTGGAGGGTCCCGGGGAATTCCGGGTAGTAGGCCGCCGTCTCGAGCACGCCGACGGCGAGGCCCGCACCGGCTCCCGACAGCAGGGCCGGCACCAGCGAGAACGACCGGTAGAACAGCAACGCCAGCACGAACTCGGCGCCGAGCCCCTGGATCAGCCCGAAGTACACGGTCGCGAAACCCCACTGGTCGCCCATCAGCGCCTCCAGGACGGCGGCGACGAGCTCGACGTACACGGCGGCGCCCGGTTTGCGGATCACCAGGGCCCCCAGGACGGCGGGAACCACCCACAGTCCGCAGAGCAGCCCCGCGGACGGCGGAGCGGTGACCGTGAGGGTCTTGGACAGCACCTCCCAGTTGACCCCCAGCACCCAGAAGTAGAAACCGCCGACGACCCCGAGCACGCTCGCGATCACGATGTCGACGATCCGCCAGGACGCCCGGCGGACGTGGGCCCCCGCGACGCTGACCCCGGACAGGGCCGCGAAGAGGGCCAAGACCACCGTCAGAACCGGGGCGGGGGTGCCGAACACCCTCCACCCGGCGGGCAGCCCCACAAACATGATCACCGCGCCGGTCAGCAGACCACCCGCGATCACCGCGATCGGCACGGGCCCGAGGGGACGCCCTGTCCCGGAGACCGGTTCGTTCGGACCGTCACGGTCCGGATTCGCATCGTCGATCATCAAACGTCCTCCCGCCGTCCAGGAGGGGAACCTCGCACGACCGGCGCCCTCGCCGTCCGACGCGGTCGAGATGGCTCGACTCCCTTCGCCGGCATGACCCGGATCAGGTTCGAGGGTCTGCGGTCACCCGCACTCTCAGCGCCCCGCCGGCGCTCCCCTGTCGCTTGAGCCGGACGGTACACCGCGGCACCCAGGTCGCACCAGGAACCGGCCGGCCGGCACGGACCCCCGAAGCACCGAGAGGGGCGGCACA
>JAUPKQ010000202.1 GCA_030837345.1 Actinomycetota bacterium
GCGCCCGCGGGTCGTCCCGGGGCGCCCGATCGCCCACCGGCCACCGGCCGCGGCTCCTCCCGGCCGCAGTCGGCGTCGGGCACGCCGCCCGGTGGTGTCAGTGGGGCGACCCTTGTCCGCGTGCGGCAGCCTTTGGTCCGGCCCACGACGATGCTGACGGGGGTCGTCATCATCCTGGTTCTTCTCCTCGCCCCTTATGTCCGCCCCTGGGCCGTCCAACGGGCGCAGATCGTGGAAGGGCGGGAACAGGTGCAGGAGCTGCAACGGGAGGTCGAGGAGCTGACCGCGGAACGCCGCCGGTGGGAGGACCCTGCCTATGTGCGGGCCCAGGCCCGGGAGCGGCTCCACTTCGTGATGCCGGGGGAGACGGGATACGTGGTGCTGGACGACACCCCGGACGCCCGGACGGACCGGGGCTCGACGGTCGCCCTGCCGGGCACGGCACAGAAGCCGGGGTCGGGCCCTTGGTACGCGCGGGTGTGGAGCAGCGTGCAGATCGCCGGTGATCCGACGACCGAACAGGCCCGGTCGGCCCCTCCGGCGGTCACGCGATGAGCGGGACGCCGACACCGGCCGACCTCGAAGCCGTCGGGACGCAGCTGGGCCGCCCACCGCGAGGGGTCGCGGGGGTGGCGCACCGCTGTCCCTGCGGGCTTCCGGACGTCGTGATGACGGAGCCCCGGTTGGACGACGGCACGCCGTTCCCGACGCTGTACTACCTGACCTGCCCCCGTGCCGCGTCCGCGATCGGCACGCTGGAGGCGTCGGGGCTCATGCGGGAGATGACGGAGCGCCTGAGGACGGACCCTGAGCTCGCGAAGGCCTACCGTGCCGCGCACGAGGACTACCTGTCGCGGCGGGAGGTGCTGGGCGCTGTCCCGGAGATCTGCGGGGTGTCGGCGGGAGGGATGCCCGACCGCGTGAAGTGCCTGCATGTCCTGGTCGGACACGCTCTCGCGGCGGGCCCGGGAGTCAATCCGTTCGGCGACGAGGCGCTGGCCGCCCTGCCTCCGTGGTGGGCCGGCGGCCGCTGCGTCGCTCCGCCGTCCGGGTGGGACGGCGCGGAAGAGTCCCGATGAACCCCGCTCGCCCTCTGCCGGGTGCGCTAGTTTTGCGGTCGTCGCCGTCTTCGGGGAGCCAGCCGCGTGAAGCGTCCGTCACCTGCCGTTCGCAGCGGTGCAGCAGCGCTGCTGCTGATCGTCACGTTGTCCGGATGCTCCCTGTTCCAGCGGACGCCGACCCAGATCCAGTCCCAGGCCGTTCCCGTCGCGCCGTTGACGTCGGGTAGCGTCAGCCAGAGCGCGGCCGCCGCTTCGCCCGTCCCGGTGGCCTCTCCCTCGCCGACGCCGTCCGTGTCTGTCAGGACACCCGTTCCCCCGAAGGTGACCGGGTACACCCTCGCCACGCCTCCGGCGGCCGTCGTACGCCGTTTCCAAGCGGTGTCCGGGCAGTTCCGAGGGGTCTTCTCCGGGCTGACGGCCCGCACCGTCGTCAAGGGACAGCAGCAGGTGGGGACCGTCGTCCTGCTCGCTCTGGACCCTGAACTCGTCGGGAACGTCACGGTCGAGCAGCGCCTCGTCCCTGGCATGGTGAAGGGCATGAGCGGCCAGGGGGCCGTGGTCAAGACCCAGAAGGTCGCCGGCCAGGACATCGCGGTCGCGACGACGAAGGGGACGAACATCCTCGCCTGGTACCGCGCGGGAACCGTCGTCCTCGTGCTGGCCAACGGTACGGACACCGAGGCGACCCTCGCCTTCACCAAGGCCTACCTCGCCTCACAGTAGGTGATACTGCGTCACCCCCCGTGGCGGCGCGTCTTCCGGCCATCCGCCTCTTTACCCTCTGACAAACCACCCGAACCCTCGTGTGAGATTCAGCTAGTCTGCCGCCTGCGCTACTGCGCAACGTGTAGTAGTGTGCGTGACGCAATGCTGGTGAGGAGGTGAGCTGATGGACACCACGCAGTTGCTGAAGGGGGTCCTGGATCTTGCGGTGCTCGCGGTGGTCTCGAAGGAGGACGGCTACGGCTACGAGGTGGTGCGTCGCCTGCGGGCCGCCGGCCTGTCGGAGGTGGGGGACGCCTCCGTCTACGGGACGCTCCGGAGGCTGTACGCGGCGGGGGCGTTGAACTCGTACGTCGTTCCGTCGGTCGAGGGACCCCATCGCAAGTACTACGGCATCAACGGTCACGGCCAGGCCCTGCTGAAGGAACAGAGCGGTGCCTGGACCCTGTTCGCGAACACCATGAACGGCTTGCTCGCCTCGGCGGCGCAACCTACGCAGGAGGTCCAGGTATGAACACGCCGATCCTGCCCCCCGGAGTGGCCGCTTACGTCGCCGCTGTCCGGGCGCATCTCGACGACCTGACCAATGATGAGATCGACGAACTCACCGGAGGGCTGGAAGCCGATCTCGACGACGCCCTCGGAGAGGTTTCCGAGGACGGGAACTCACCCGAGGAACGATTCGGACCCCCAGCCGTCTACGCCGCTGAACTGAGAATGGCCGCAGGTCTGCCGCCCCGTGCTGAGGTGAGGGGACAGCACGGCGTGGCAACCTTGTGGAACCGGGTCGGGCAGGTGACCGGAACGTGGACCGAGCGGGTCCGCGCGCATCCGCGGTGGCCCGCGACCCATGACTTCCTCCTCACGATCCGTCCCGCCTGGTGGGTGCTGAGGGCGATGGCGGCCACGATCGTGATCCGCCGGGTGCTGTTCGACGAGGACTTCTTCGTCTTCGTCGTCCTCGCGCTCGCGATCGTGGTGAGCGTCGAACTGGGGCGCCGAGGAATCGCGCGGCGGAGCCTGGTCTGGCGGGGGACCATCGCCGCCGGGAACACTCTCGCCGTACTGATGATGCTGAGCGTCGGACCGATCGCGTTCGCGCTCGGGCAGGAGGGAGAATCCTCCTACGATTCCGTCCCGACTCAGTACGAGTCGAGGAGCGGTCTGCAACTGGACGGCGCCGAGGTGCGGAACGTCTTCCCGTACGACGAGCAGGGCAGGCCCCTACGCGGCATCCAGCTCTACGACCAGGACGGACGACTCCTGGAGGTCGGGGAGGCCGCCCGGGAGTCCGTCGCGGACGAGGAGGGGCGCACATTCTCCCCGGTGCCGGCCGTGGACGCCGACAGCGTGCAGCGGTGGAACGCCTTCCCCCTGCGCCGGCAGCTCATCGCTCCCGACCCTGCCTCGGGGGAGGCGCGGGCCGTGCCGGGAGGACTGGGGCTGGCGATCCTGCCGAGTGTCAGCCCTCGCCCGCTGATCGCCGGTCGTGCCGCCGAGCCGGTACCGACCCCAGCATCCCCTGTTCCGGGATCCTCGCTCTCCGCACCGGGCTCTCCGACGGCGCCGATGGTGTCCCCGACGACGGCCCCCGCCCCGGCGCCCACGGCTCCTGTCTCCTCCCTCGCCCCGAGCCCCACGTCGTCCGTCACCGTGAGCGGTCGTTCCTGACCGGGGAGACATGGGGAGAGAGGGGACGAACGTCCCAGCCGTGCTTGAGGTGACTCGGATTGTGAAAGTTTTCACGAGGGCCTACGGTGAGGGGCATGCCGAGCTCATCCAGCAGCCGTTCCCCTCGTCGCATCCTCATCCTCGGTGGTGGGTATGCAGGCCTGTACACGGCGTTGCGGCTCCAGTCGAAGCTGCGACCGGACGAGGCGACGATCACCGTCGTCGATCCGCGTTCGTACATGACCTATCAGCCTTTCCTGCCCGAGGCGTCCGCCGGATCGCTGTCACCACGGCATGTCGTCGTCCCGCTGCGACGTGTCCTGCGCAGGTGCAGCGTGATCAACGGACGGGTGGCCGGGGTAGACCACGACCGCAAGGTTGCCCGGATCGAGCCCGTCGTCGGGCCCGAGTTCGACCTCGGGTACGACATCGTCGTCAGTGCGCTCGGCTCCGTCGTCAGGACTCTGCCGATCCCCGGGCTCGCCGACGAGGGGGTGGGCTTCAAGACGATCGAAGAGGCCATCTACCTGCGTAACCAGGTGCTGAACTGCCTGGACGTCGCCGAATCCACCACGGACGAGAGCCGTCGCCGCCGGGCTCTGTCCTTCGTCTTCGTAGGCGGGGGGTACGCCGGTGTGGAAGCCCTCGCGGAACTGGAGGACCTGGCCCGCGACGCGATGCGCTACTACCCGGCCCTGAGTCCTCGTGACCTGCACTTCGTCCTGGTGGAGGCGACGGACCGGATCCTTCCCGAGGTCGGGCCGGACATGGGTGAGTACACCGCGAGGCAGCTGTCGGAGAGGAACATCGACGTCCGGCTCACGACCCGGCTGGAGTCCTGCGAGAACGGTGTCGTCCGGCTGAGCGACGGCACGACCTTCGAGTCCGACACCATCGTGTGGACGGCGGGCGTCAAGGCCAACCCGGTGATGGGAACCTTCACCGGCCTCCCGCTGGACGACGAGGGGCGACTCATCTGCCGTGCCGACCTGCGGGTCGAGGACGTCGAGGACGCCTGGGGGGCGGGCGACGCCTGCGCCGTCCCGGACCTCACCCAGCCCGGCAAGCTGACGGCCCCGAACGCGCAGCACGCCGTCCGGCAGGCCCGGACTCTCGCCGACAACATCATCGCCACCCTGAGGGGTGCGCCTCTCGCCGACTACCGGCACTCCTACGTCGGGTCGGTCGCCAGCCTCGGCCTGCACAAGGGCGTCGCTCAGGTCTACGGCATCAAACTCAAGGGCTGGCCCGCCTGGTTCATGCACCGCACGTACCACCTGTCGCGGGTCCCCACGCTCAACCGGAAGATCCGTGTCGTCGCGGACTGGACCCTCGCCCTCTTCTTCAAGCGTGAGATCGTTTCGCTCGGCTCCATCTCGATGCCGTTCCACGAGTTCGAGGTCGCGGTCGGCGCCGGGGACTCAGGGAGCATCCAGGAGCGCCGTCACCCGTCGTCCCGCTGATCGCAGCGGGTCTTCCTCCTCTGGCTGTTCGTGTCTTGCCCTGATAAAGATCTCTACCGGGTTACGGTTGCCCTTCAACATCTCGTCTCTCCGTGTGAGTACGTGATCACATGGTTAACCTGTGGAAAGGCCCCCGTAGCCCAACGGCAGAGGCAGGCGCCTTAAAAGCGCTCGAGTGCGGGTTCGAGTCCCGCCGGGGGTAC
>JAUPKQ010000203.1 GCA_030837345.1 Actinomycetota bacterium
ACGACCGCGAGAAGCTGCAGGAGCGTCTGGCCAAGCTGGCCGGCGGTGTTGCCGTCATCAAGGCCGGGGCCGCGACCGAGGTCGAGCTCAAGGAGCGCAAGCACCGCATCGAGGACGCCGTCCGCAACGCCAAGGCGGCCGTCGAAGAAGGCATCGTCGCCGGTGGCGGCGTGGCGCTGATCCAGGCCTCCGCCGCGGTGTTCCCGAAGCTCGAGCTGGTCGGTGACGAGGCGACGGGCGCCAACATCGTCAAGGTCGCGCTGGAGGCCCCGCTCAAGCAGATCGCGATCAACGCCGGTCTCGAGGGTGGCGTCGTCGCGGAGAAGGTTCGCAACCTTCCGGCCGGTCACGGCCTGGACGCAGCCACGGGCGAGTACGTCGACCTGATCGCCGCGGGCATCATCGACCCGGCCAAGGTCACCCGTTCGGCTCTGCAGAACGCGGCCAGCATCGCGGCCCTGTTCCTCACCACCGAGGCCGTCGTGGCGGACAAGCCGGAGAAGGCCGCTCCGGCCGCTCCGGGTGGCGACGGCGGCATGGGCGGCATGGACTTCTGATCGGTTCCGATTGATCGGTACCGATCCGGTCCGGCGGTCCTTCCGCTGACGCCGAAGGGGCGATCCTCCGCAGGGAGGGTCGCCCCTTTTTCGGGTCCGGCGTCAGCCGCGGGGCGGGCCGGTGCAGAGAATCACCCCGGCGAGCCTCGCGGCGATCCAGAGGCCGACGAGTGACGCCGGGACCGCCAACAGCGGATGCACCGTCCAGGACACGCTGACGACGGTTCCGAAGATGATGAGGAGCGCGCAGCCGCTCAGGGCCGACACGGCGATCACCATCGCACGGACGAGCCCGTCGGCCGACCAGATCGGTGAGGTTTCCTCGTGCCGGACAACCTCGCGAAGGTGCATGTCGAGCCTTTCCCCCGGGACCCCGGGGACGGAACCATGGTTCACCGCCCCCTCCTCATCATCCCTCGGCAGATCCTCTGAACGGAGGACTTCCCGCCCGAAGGCATTCTTCACAATCCTGGGCGAACGCCGCGTGGCGGGCTCGCTCGGGCGACAGGATGTCACCGTGACAGGGCTGGACGGTGCATCGGAGGCTCGGCGGAACGGTGGAGGTGGCGCCGAACGGCACCGGCTCCAGACCGATCACGAGGCCTGGCGGCGATGGGGTCCGTACCTCGCCGAACGCGCCTGGGCCACGGTGCGGGAGGACTACAGCCCCGACGGCTCCGCCTGGGACTCCTTCCCCCACGACCACGCGCGCTCGCGGGCGTACCGCTGGAGCGAGGACGGCATGGCCGGTGTCTGTGACGCCGGGCAGCGCCTCTGCCTCGCCCTCGCCCTGTGGAACGGGCACGACCCGATCCTCAAGGAGCGGATGTTCGGCCTGACCGGCACCGAGGGGCGCCACGGCGAGGACGCCAAGGAACACTGGTGGTACGCCGACGCCGTCCCGAGCGGCGCCTGGCTGCGGTGGAAGTACGCCTACCCCCTCGACGGCTACCCCTACCAGGAGCTCCTCGACGGCAACGCCTCCCGCGGCCCGGGCGACCCCGGTTTCGGGCTGCTGGACACCGGGGTGTTCGACCCCGAACCGGACGGCACCGACGGCAGCGGCCGCTGGGCCGACGTCACCGTCGAGTACGCCAAGGCGGCCCCGGACGATCTCGTCCTGCGCGTCCGGGTGGAGAACATGTCGGTCCGCCCGGCGTCCGTGCACGTCATGCCCACCTTGTGGTTCCGCAACACCTGGTCGTGGGGACCCGGCGTCCGCGGTTCGATCGACGTCGAGGACGGCCTGCTCGTCGCCCGCCACCCCGAGCTCCCCACCATGCTGTTCGCGGCGTCCTCCGCCCCGGACGGCACCTGGCCGGAACCTTTGTTCTGCGAGAACGAGACGAACCTCCCCCGGCTCTACGGAGCCCCCGCCCGGACCCCGTGGCCCAAGGACGGCATCAACGACCACGTCGTCCACGGCCGGGAGACCGTCAACCCCGCCCTGACGGGGAGCAAGGCCGCCGTCCGCTACCGCCTCGACCTCGGTCCCCGGGAGGCGGCGGAGGTCGTCGTCCGGCTGACCGCCGCGACCGGGGACGGCATCGGAGGCCCCGTCCCCGACACCGGTCCGGCGGCGATCGCCGTCCTTCACGCCCGGCGTGCGGAGGCCGACGCCTTCCACCGGAGCCTGCTGCCAGCGGGACAGGACGCCGAACGGGCGGTCCACCGGCAGGCCGTCGCCGGGCTCGTGTGGAGCCAGTGCTACTACCACTACGACGTCGGGCGCTGGCTCGACGGCGACCCCTACCAGCCCGCTCCGCCCGCCGCGCGGCGCGCCGGGCGCAACGCGGGCTGGGGCCGTCTGCGGGCCCACGACGTGATCTGCGTCCCCGACCCCTGGGAACGGCCCTGGTTCGCAGCCTGGGACCTCGCGTTCCAGTCCGTGGCGCTCGCGCACGTCGACCCGGTCCTCGCCAAGCAGCAGTTGCTGCTCCTGCTCGGCGAACGGTACCTGCGGCCGGACGGCCGTCTGCCCGCGCACGAGTGGGATCTCGACGACGCGGACCCTCCGGTCCAGGCGTGGGCCGCCCTTCGGATCTTCGAGATCGACGGCGGCACCGACTTCGCCTTCCTCACCCAGATCCTCCACCGGCTGCTGTTCAACGTCACCTGGTGGCTCGCCCGGGCGGACCGGGCGGGCGGCGGCGGTCGCCCGGCCTCCGACGCCGGGACGACGGCCTGGACGGCCGCCTACTGCCTCGACCTCTGGGAGATGTGCCGACGGCTCGCCGCCCACGACCCGGCCCAGGCCCCGGTCCACGCGACGCTCGCCCAGTTGTTCCGCGAGCGGTTCGCCGCGCTCGCGCCGGTCGACGGGAACGGCGGGGCCGGGCTCGTCCCGCTGCTCGCCGTCCGGGGAGCCGGGGGCGAGAGCCTGGCCGCCGTCAGCCCCCGCCAGCTGTCCCGGGTTCTCGCGCAGGTGTTCGACGAGTCCCGTTTCCTCGGGCCGACGGGGATCCGGTCGCGGTCGAGGGCCAGCGGCGACTACGAGCCGGGCGACTCCTCCGACCGGCCCTGGCTGAACTCGAACTGGCAGGGGCCGGTGTGGTTCCCCGTCAACCAGTTGCTGGTCGAGGCGGTGCGCCGTCACGGCGAGGCGGACGGCGACCTCGTGGTCGAGCTCCCCGCCCGCTCCGGGCACACGGTGTCGTTGGCGCGGGCTGCCGGGGACCTGGCGGACCGTCTGATCTCGACCTTCCTGCCCGGCCCGGACGGCGTGCCGCCGTTCGCGAGGCCCACCTGGGACCGGATGCCGGTCCGCTGGCGTGACCGTCTCGTGTTCCACGAGTGCTTCGACGGCGACACGGGCGCGGGCGTGGGGTCGAGCCACCAGACGGGGTGGACGGCGCTCGTCGTCGACCTGCTCGCCGACAGGGTCCGTGACCGCCGGGCCTGATCGGGCCGCTCCGGCTTGACCCGATCACGGCTTCACGGTCGAGGCTCTCGGCATGGAATTCACCAACGTGATTCGCAAGGTCACCGAGGGCACCGCCGTCTGCACCGGGACGCCGGGAGAGATCTTCCCCTTGCTCTGCCCGGTGCGGGAGTACGACTGGATCGACAACTGGTCCTGCGACATGGTGTACAGCTCGTCGGGCATCGCCGAACTGGGGTGCGTCTTCCGGCACGATGGCGGGTGGGGGGTGGAGACGTGGACGGTCACCGGGTACGAGCCGGACACGGCGATCTCGTTCGTCCGGGTCCTCGACGGGATGTGGGTCGTGACGCTGGAGCTCACGCTCACCCCGGCGTCTCCGGCGACGACCGAGCTCCGGGGGAAGGCCACCGTGACGGCCCTCGGCCCGAAGGGGGCGGAGCTCCTTCGCACCAGGCCGGTCGAGGAGGTCAGCCTCTCCTTCGAGGGGTTGTTCACGACGCTCGACCACTACCTGAGGACGGGGAAGAAGATCCTTCTCCAGGAGGTGAAGCCGACGGCCTCCTGATCAGCGATCTCGCCGCGAGGTTCGGGCTCTCCCGGAGCACCCTGCTGCACTACGACCGGGAGGGCCTCCTGCGCCCTTCGCACCGCTCGGCGGCCGGGTACCGGCTGTACGGGCCGGAGGACGCCGCCCGCCTGGAGAGGATCTGCCGCTTCCGGCGGGTGGGTCTGCCCCTGGCGCTGATCCGTGACCTGCTCGAGGCCCCGGACGCCGACCTCGCGGAGGCCCTCGCCACCCGGTTGGCCGACCTCGACGAGGAACTGCGCCGGACCCGTGAGCAGCAACGATCGATCCTGACGTACCTCTACGGCGACCGACGCCAGGGAAAGCCCCCGGTGCTGACCCTCGACCGTTTCGTCGAGATGCTCGATCTCGCCGGAGTGTCGGAGGAGCACCGCCACCGCCTGCACCGGATCTTCGGCCAGGCGGCGGCGGAGGAGCACCGCGCCTTCCTCGCCTTTCTCGGGGTCGGCGAGGACGACGTGGGGATCGGGCCCGGTTCCCGGCCGCCGGGCGGCGACCCGCGGCCCGGTTAGGGTGGCCGGCATGGGAACCAGGCCGCCCGATCCGGGACGATCTCCGGACGGAGGACCCTCCGACGGCGAGCCCCCCGACCGCGGGCCCTCCGCCACCGGCCGCGTCGCCTTCACCGCGGTCACGGACGAGCCGCTGGACGTCGCCAGGCACGAGGCCGCCGTCGGGGGACCGGCCTCGGGCGCCGTCGTGACGTTCGCAGGCGTCGTCCGGGACCACGACGGCGGGCGTGCGGTGCGGAGCATCGAGTACGTCGGGCATCCGAGCGCGTCGCTGGTGCTCGCCGAGGTGGCGGCCGAGACGGCGGCGGGGATGACCGGGGCCGCTGGCGGACCGGGCACCGGGGCCGACGCGGTCGCCGTCTCGCACCGCCTGGGCGAGCTGGCGATCGGGGACGCCGCTCTCGTCGTCTCGGTCGCCGCCGCTCACCGGCAGGCGGCGTTCGCCGTCGCCTCTGCCCTGGTCGACGAGGTGAAGCGGCGGCTGCCGGTCTGGAAGCGCCAGGTCTTCGCCGACGGCGACGAGGAATGGGTCGCCTGCCCCTGACCTCCGCTGTCCACAGGGTGTGCACAACCAGCGATTGCGTCGGCCGGCTGCAGTGATTCTGTGGCGTGTGCCGCAACGCCTCCGACCGTGCCCTTCGGGATCTCGGCGTGTTCACCTCCCGGACCGCCCGCTCTCTCGGCTACAGCGAGCGCCAGGTGCGTTACCGGCTGGCCCACCACCGGTGGTACCGCGTCGTAGGTCATGCGTTGAGCGTCGACCCGCCTCCGCCGTCAGGGTGGTCGCCGGTCACCCTCGCCCGAGCGGCGTCGATCACCTGGCCGGAGGCCGTCGTGGGGTTCCGGGTGGCGGCTGCGGTGCTGGGGTTCCCGGTCCGCCGGGAAACGACGGTGCACGTTCTCACACCCGCGAAACGTCACCCCCTCCACGGTGTCGTCCCTCATTTCTGCCCGGTGGGGGAGGAGGAGACGTGGATCGGTTACGGCGGTGTGCGCTTCACCCGGCCTGGTCGGACAGCGCTCGACTGCCTTGCCGTCCTGCCGCCCGCCGAGGCCGATGACTTGCATGCCTGGCTCGTCACGAGGAGATACCTGTCCCCGCAGTCCCTTGAGGCTGGAATCCGGGACAGACGGCGTCGGCTCGGTACGGGGAGGCTGCGTGATCTCCAGCACCGGTCGGCGTCGGGCGTGCTGAGCGAGGCCGAGCGCCGGGTGCACCGCTTGCTTCGAGAGACAGGCGTCACCGGGTGGGAGGCGAATGTCCGCCTGGAGGACGCCGACGGCATCATCGGTGTCGTCGACATCCTCTTCCGCGAGGAACGGGTGGTTGTCGAGATCGACGGGCGGCGTGCCCACGACACCGAGGACAGCTTCGTGCGCGATCGGCGCAGACAGAACCGCCTGGTCAACGCCGGGTACCGGGTGCTGCGTTTCACCTGGGCCGACATCGTCTCCCGGCCTCAGGGGATCCTCACCGAGATCCGGACCGCCCTTGCTCGTTCCGTCGGCTGGATCCGACACAATAATGTCGGATTCAGCCGACGGAACGAGTTCGACGGACGTGGAGCGTGATCCGGAAGCCGGGGACGTCCTCACGGCGCACCTCGGTGAAGTCTTCGCGCAGAATGTTGAGTTTTGCCTGGTCGGTAGCCGTTTCCGGGCGCGGGGGCGGGCCGGAGGGCCCGGTGACGAGCCAGAGGCGCTCCTGCCCGGCGAGTCGTGCGGTCAGCTCGGAGGCGGGGACGTCCACCCCGGTGAGGGTCGCCGACTCCGCAGGGCCCCTCCCGAGCGCCACATCCGCCGCTGTGTGCGTGGCGTCGGGG
>JAUPKQ010000204.1 GCA_030837345.1 Actinomycetota bacterium
TACTCAGCGACGGCGTAGACGTAGCACCAGGCACGCATACGGTTCTCGTCGAGGAGCGGACAGCGGCCGAGCTGAGTCACGCGATCCTCGACGGGGGAGGGACTGCTGTTCGGTCTGTTCGTCGTATCCGGGGTCACGGAACCGCTCGGTCGCCCACTCGAACCGCATTCCCGTGACGTCGTCGAGCGGTTTCAGGCCTCGCATGCCGCCGAGTTCCGGCCGTGTCAGGCGGGTGATCAGTTCGCAGAACCGCTCGGCGTCCCACGGGGTTCCCCGAGGGACGGCGGTCGTTCCCGGGCGGACACGCCTCATGAGGAACACCCCGGACGTCGACGCCGTCGCGAGAACCTCCGGGCTGGCACCGCCGCGTGCCCAACGGCGAAGGGACCGTGCTTCGAGCCGCCCCGACGTCGCGTCGAAGGGAATCTTCAGGACGGCTTCGTCACCAAAGGACGTCAGGCAGTACAGGCAGCATGACATCGCGCCGCCCTCGGCGACCTCCAGGGGCGTGAGGTCCCACCGCCGCAGATAGGCGTCGACCCTGCGCGGCAGCGCCCGCAGCCAGGCGACGCCGTCCGCCTCCCCCCGGGCGAAGAGAATGGCCTTCTCCAGGCGTTCCGAGATCTCCAGCGGGAGACCGGATACGGCTGGCGGGGTCGGCTGACGGCACAAAACCGACCGTAAAGTGGCAGAAAGACGCAAGGGGGCACACTTTGTGCCCCCTTGGTTACCCGCCGATGCGGCGGGGGTGACCCTCGGCCCCCGGGGCGGTCAGCTGTGTTCAGTCAGCGGCTCTTACAAGATTCTCGTCGTCAGTGAACCTTTCCGCGTAAGGGCTGGTGACCGTGGGGGGACGAGTGGCCTGGTCCTGTGGTTCAGGGCCTGGAGTGAAGTGATCACCAAGGGATCGCGCCCCTTGATCACCTACCAGGACCGCGCCTGGCATGCTGTTACCGGGCATCCTGATACCGGGTGAACAACCCGTAATCCCAGCAGGAAGGAATCAGTGTGTGCAGTTGCTGTCGTGTTCACGACGGTGATGGCACACACTGATTCCCCCTGGCCTGCCTACCGGATCAGGTACCCGATCACCCAGTGAAATGAAGCAGTACACGGAAGAGCTCATTTACGAAAATCTTGTAAGAGCCCAGTCAGGTGTGTTCAGGCGGTGAGCAGGCCGATCTTGACAGCGAGGTCGCTGGCCCGGCGACGTCGCGCGGGGCTGCTCTCCTGGACTTCCTCGAGCAGGATGCGCTTGGCGTATCCGTTGTAGCGCACGGTCTCCGGCGCCGCGGCGTGGGCCTGAGCCAGGATCTCCACCGCCGCGTCGGGCTGGGCGTTCAGGTGGTAGGCGCGGGCCTGCTCGATCCGGTGCCGGGCCCGGCGCGGCCGGGACGGGATCGCCCCGGCGTCGGCGGCCGTGGCCTGCCGCGCACTCTCCCCACCGGCGCGCAGTTCCACCGCGACCGTGACGGCGTGGGCGGCCATGATGGTGGTCCCGAAACTGGTGATCGGGTCGTAGTAGTCCTCCGGCAGCCGCCGGGCGACCGCCGACGCGGAGTCCCAGTACCCCCAGGACGCCCCGGTCTCACCCCGTCGGGCAGCGGTGTAGCCGGCCTCGAACTGCAACGCTCCGTACGCCGCCACCGTGGGCGCGTTCGCGTCGGGCAGCAGTGGCTCGAGGAACTCCAGGGTGCGCATCGTCACCGCGTCCGCGGCGTCGAACCCGCCCGCGTCACGGTGGGCCTGCGCAGCCAACCAGGCCGCGACCCCGATCGCGCGCGGGTCCTCGGACTCCTGCGCGGCGACCATCGATCGTTCCACCACCCGCCACAGCAGGTCCTGGGCCGGTTGGTAGGCGATGAAGAACTGCGCCAAGCAGTACACCTGCGCCAACACCGCCTGCGCCGCCCGCCGATCCTCAGCCCGGTCGGTCAGGCGCACCACGGCCTGGGCGTCCTGGATCAGGTCCGGTAGCAGCGCACCGATCACCTCGCGGTGGTTCGGCGCGGCATGCCGGGCCGCCCACGCCTGCCCCAAGCGGACCCGCAGACGCGCCGCCGTCGGAGCCGGGGTGACCACCGGCACCGGGAACAGGTCGATCGCGGCCCGCACCGCCGGCAACCGGTCATGGCCCGGGCCGACGAACAACTCCACCGGCAGCGACGTCTCCCCGGTCAACGCCGCCAGATCCCGTACCCGCAGCACCTCGGCCAACGCCAGCAGCACCGGCAGCTTCGGGATCCCCAACCGGCCGGTCTCAAGACCCTTGACCCAAGAGTCCGACCGGCCCACCAACCCACCCAAGGCTGCCCGGGTCACGCCTCGCCGAGTACGCAGGATCTTCAACCGCTGCCCGAACGCGATCGGGGAATCGGCCTCGACCAGAATCTCGTCCACCAACTTCGACCCTCCCACGCACGACAACTTGCGCAACCGGGATAAACCCGGGTGTAACGCTACGGGACAGCGTCGTGAATGAACGGCATCTCACCCCTGGAGAGCCGTGACAGGTTTGACGGCCCGGAACTGGACGGCTGTCGCCGGGTGGCCGTTCATCGTGCGGACGGGCACCCGGCGGGTCCGGGTGATGGCGAAGCCGCCGAGAAGGGTGTCGAACCAGGCGGGATCGTGATGACGGCACACGGCCCCGTCGCCCGTGGTGAAGACGCCGTAGGTGCCGTACCGCGCGGCGGAACGCTCGTACCGGTCGAGGTTGCGCCGGTCCTCCTGGAGCGGGTAGTCGCTGACGCACAGCACCCCGCCGGGGCGGAGGACCCGGTGCAGCTCCTCGACCAGCCGCCGCTGGTCGTCGTCCGAAGGGAGGCACGTGAGGACGGCGACCAGCAGGACGGCGTCGACCTCGCCGTCGGCGTACCGCAGCCGCGGCGGACGGTCCAGGACGTGGAAAGCCGGTCCCGGCGCCAGCGTGCGGGCCCGGTCGATCGCGGCGGGAGCGATGTCCACGCCCTCCACACCGGTCCAGCCGGCGTCGTACAGGACGGCGGTGAGGCGTCCGGACCCGCACCCGTAGTCGATCACCCGGGCCGTCGGCGACGGTTCGCCCAGCCAGGCCAGCTCGAACGGGTGGGAGTACGTCTTCGCCGCTCCGACGGTGTTCCAGTAGCCCGTCCCGTCACTCACGAGCCGGTCACCCCTCGACGGCGACGAGATGCGAGCCGGTGCGGCCCTTGACGACCGCGATCTGCGCGGGGATCCGTTGCCGCAGGTCGGCGACGTGGCTGACGAGGCCGACGGACCGGCCACCCGACCGCAGGCCGTCGAGGACGTCCATCACCTCGTCGAGGGTGTCGTCGTCCAGGCTGCCGAACCCCTCGTCGACGAAGAGCGTCTCGACGGCGGTCCCGCCCGCCTCGGCGGTGACGACGTCCGCGAGCCCGAGCGCCAGCGCCAGCGAGGCGTAGAACGACTCCCCGCCCGACAGGGAGGCGGTGTCGCGGTGGCGGCCCGTCCAGGCGTCGACGACGTGCAGCCCCAACCCGGAGCGGCGCTGCCCCTTCGCCGCGTCCGTGGGCTGAAGCGAGTACCGCCCGCCCGACATCGCGGACAGCCGAAGACTCGCCGCCGCCGCGACCTCCTCCAGCCGGGCTGCCAGAACGTACGCGGACAGGCTCATGCGCAGGGTGTTGCCGCCACCGGTCCCGTCCGCGCACCGGGTGAGTTCGGCGACGGTCCGATGCCGGCGTTCCCTCGGCTCGGCGGCACGAAGATGCGCCGAGAGCGCCTCGTCGATCTCCCGCAACTGGCCGACCGCCTCCTCCGCGAGGGCGACGAACGTGGCTGCCACCTCGTCGTCCCCGGCGGCCCGCGCCTCCGAGGCGGCGAACTGGACGACGTCGGGGGCCGGCAGCGCGGCGGCCGACACGAGCGCCGGGTCCGCGAGCTGTGCCGTGACGGCGGCGAGGTCGCTGTCGTACGCCCGGATCTGCTCGGCGAGCTCCTCCCGGTCCGTGTCGGGAAGGACCGCCGCCAGCGCCTCGGTGAGGTCACCGAACCCGGCCTCACGGGCAGCGGCCAGCGCCGTCCGGCGGGCGGACTCGGCGGCCCGTGACGCGTCGGCGAGCGCCCGCCGTGCGGCGAGCAAGATCGGAA